>JASLMY010000297.1 GCA_030746295.1 Alphaproteobacteria bacterium
GAGAACGCCGAGCGGGATGAGGCGGCGTACTCCGAAGCGGTCCATCGCCATGCCCAGGAACGGGGCGTAGAGGGTGGCACTGACGAAGCCGACCGAGAAGATTGCCGCCGTCTCGCCCCGCTGCCAGCCGAACTCGGCCAGGATCGGCGGGAAGATCAACGAGAAGGCGGTGCGCGCGTTGACGCCGATGGCCATGGTGACGAAGGCGACGGCGACCACGACCCAACCGTAGAAGAACGGCAGTCGGGCGAGGCGCGGGATCGATGGGGACGCGGGACGCGGGCGGGGCATCGCCCGATGCTATGCCGATAGGGTCCCCAGCACAGCAGCTGATTTCGGCTACAGCAGGCTCAGCTGCTCGCCGGGCCGGGGCGGCGGCCGAAAGCGCGAGCAGTCGAGCGTCGGGCCGTCGCCGTCGATGCCCAGGCGCTTGGCGGCCAGCTTGAAGCGCCGCCGGATCAGCTCGGCATAGGGGCCTTGTCCGCGCATTCGCCGCCCGAAGGTGGGGTCGTAGTCGCGCCCGCCCCGCATCCCGCGCATGAGGGCCATGACCTTTGCGGCGCGATCGGGATAGTGCTCGGCCAGCCACTCGGCCCAGAGCTGCTTTATCTCCAGCGGCAGGCGCAACAGGATGTAGCCGGCGCCGATGGCCCCCGCGCTGGCGGCGGCTTCCAAGATCGCCTCGATTTCCATGTCGTTGATCGCCGGGATCACCGGTGCCGCCATCACCCCGGTCGGAATGCCGGCCTCGGCCAATTGACGGATGGCGGCGAGCCGACGCTCGGGCGTCGCCGCGCGAGGTTCCATCCGCCGCGCCAGGCCGCGGTCGAGCGTCGTTACCGACAGCGCCACCTTGGCCAGGCCCGCCTGTCCCATCGGCGCCAGGATGTCGATGTCGCGGACAATGCTGTGCGACTTGGTGACGATGCTGACCGGATGCCGGAAGCGGGCCAGCACTTCCAGGATCTGGCGGGTGATCTCGAAGCGTTGCTCGGCCGGCTGGTAGGGGTCGGTGTTGGTTCCCATGGCGATTGGCGCCGGCCGGTAGTGCGGCCGCCGAAGCGCCTTCTCGAGCAACGCCGCGGCTGCCGGCTTGTAGAAGAGCCGACTTTCGAAGTCGAGCCCGGCCGACAAGCCGAGCCAAGCATGGGTCGGCCGCGCGAAACAGTAGACGCAGCCGTGCTCGCAGCCGCGATAGGGGTTGATCGAGCGATCGAAGCCGATATCGGGGGAGCTGTTGCGGGCGATGATGCTTTGGCTCTTGTCCTCGCTCAGCGTCGTCCGGAGCGGCGCCGGCGGCAACGCCGCCGAACCCCAGCCGTCGTCGACCGCCGAGCGGCGCTCCTCCTCGAAACGGCCCGACGCGTTGCTGAGCGCGCCACGCCCCCGCCGTCCTTCCAAGCGAACCTTGCCGATCTCCTCCCCAGACATCCGTTCAGCATAGCAAGCCATCAGAACAAAACAAGAACAAAGACTCGCACGGACCTCGACTGGCGTCAGCCATCGACTATATTCCGGGCATGTTGAGCATCGTCATCCCGACCCTGAACGCCGCTGCCGGGTTGCCCCGCGCGTTAGCCGCGCTGGAAGAGGGCAGGAGCGACGGCCTGGTGACCGAGATCGTCGTCGCCGACGGCGGCTCCGAGGACGCGACCCTCGCCGTGGCCCGTGCGGCAGGCGCTCTGCTGGTCGAGACAGCGGCGGGCCGGGGGGGGCAACTCGGCGCCGGGGCTGAGACCGCGTCCGGCGACTGGCTCTTGTTCCTTCATGCCGACACCGTATTGGCGCCGGGCTGGGCAGCGGAGGCGAGACGCTTCATCGCCGAGGCGGCCGAGGCCGAGCGTGCGGCCGCCTTTCGCTTCGCCCTCGACGACGATCGCCCGGCGGCCCGCCGCTTGGAACGTGTGGTGGCCTGGCGGTGCCGCCTCTTCGGCCTGCCCTACGGCGATCAAGGCCTGCTCATTTCCAAGCGCTTCTACCGAAGCCTCGGCGGTTTTCGCCCCCTGCCGCTGATGGAGGACGTCGATTTGACGCGGCGGATCGGCCGCAGCCGGCTCGCCCATCTGGAGACCGCGGCGCTGACCTCGGCGGCCCGCTATCGGCGCTCGGGCTACCTGTTGAGGAGTGCGCGCAATCTCGTCTGCCTGACGCTCTATCTCGCCGGGGCACCGCTGGCCGCGGTCTCGCGGCTATACGGTTGAGAGGCCGGATGCGTCAACGCCCGGTCGTCATCGTCTTCGCCAAGGCGCCCCGCCTCGGCGCCGTCAAGTCCCGGCTCGCCCGCGATATCGGCCCCGTCGCCGCCTGGCGCTTTCAACGCGACACCGGCCGCGCACTGGTGCAGCGCCTGGCCGGCGAGCCGCGCTGGCACCTGGTGCTGGCAGTGACGCCCGATCTCTACCAGGACCGGGGCCGCTTCTGGCCGGCCGGGATCACACGACTGGCGCAGGGAGACGGCGATCTCGGCCGCCGCATGGCGCGGGCCCTCGACCGCTTCCTGCCGGCCCCGGTAGTGCTGGTCGGCAGTGATATCCCGACCATCGGGGCCAGCCATATCCATCGTGCCTTCCGAATTCTGGCCGCCAACAGCGCCGTCTTCGGCCCCGCCGCCGACGGCGGCTACTGGCTGGTCGGACTCAGGGGCCGGGTCGACACGGACCGGCTCTTCCGTGAGGTGCGCTGGTCGAGCCCACACGCGCTCGCCGACACGCTCCGAAATCTCGGCCCCGGTCAGCACGCCGGCCTCGCCGACGAACTCGGCGACGTCGATTGCGGATCAGACTTCGACAGATGGAGAGAAGGTAGGCGCGGCTGAGACGTCAGTCCGCCGCCGATTGCTCGTGCTCGCGCAGACGCGGCATCAGCTCGGCGAAGTTGCAGGGCCGATGGCGGATGTCGAGCTGGTCCTTGAGGATGTGATCCCAGCCATCGCGGCAGGCGCCGGGCGAGCCCGGCAGGGCGAAGAGGTAGGTGCCCTTGGCGACGCCGGCGGTGGCCCGGGACTGGATCGTCGAGGTGCCGATCAGCTTGAAGCTGATCATGCGGAAGAGCTCGCCGAAGCCGGCGATCTCTTTCTCGTAGACCTCGTGGAAGGCCTCGGGCGTGATGTCGCGGCCGGTAACCCCGGTGCCGCCGGTGGCGATCACCGCCTCGACGCCCGGATCCTCGATCCAGCGCTCGAGCTCGCCGCGGATGAGCTCGCGCTCGTCGCGGACGATCCGCCGGTCGACCAGCTCGTGGCCGGCCGTCGTCAAGCGCTCGACCAGGATGTCGCCCGACTTGTCGTCGGCCTCGACGCGGCTGTCGGAGACCGTCAGGACCGCGATTCGGACCGGTCGGAAGTCGCGGCTCTCGTCAATGCCAGGCATTGCGCTGCGCCAGCTTGATGGTTTTCTCGTCGAGGGTCAGATAGATCGGCCAGTGCCCGATGGCGACGGCGTCGAGCGACGGCGTGTCTTGGCGCAAGCGTTCGCGATAGATCCAGAAATTCGATAACACCCGCTCAACGAAGAAACGGGTCTCGCGCGAGGGGATGCTCTCGATGAAGAGCAGCGGATCGTCGCCGTGGGGTATCTCCTTCAGCCAACGCCAGAGCTTGGTCGGCCCGCTGTTGTAGGCGATGGCGAGGTGGAAGAGGTTGCCGCGGACCCGGTTGTGGGCCAAGAGATGGGAGAGGTAGCGCTGGCCGAGCGCCATGTTGAACTCCGGCGCCAAGAGCTTGTATTTGTCGCGCCCGACGAGGGCGCTGTCGTTGGCGACGAAGCTCGCCGTCCTGGGCATCAACTGCATCAGGCCATGGGCGCCGGCCTGGCTCTTGGCCTTGACGACGAAGCCCGATTCCTGGCGCATGAAGGCGAAGATCAGGGCCCGGTCGATCAGATAGCCGCCCTCCGGCTCCCAGGGCGGCATCGGGAAGAGCGCCGCGTCGAAGGCCCGGCCGCCGCCGCTGGCATAGCTCCGCGCCAGGCGCAATTGCGTGGCCGGGATCTCGAGCCGGTTGGCCAAGCCGACCAAGGCGGCGCCCAGCGCCTCGCGGCCGTTCAAATAGATGCCCTTGAGCTCCAGGTCGGCCAGGTCGTGCCGACCGACCGCGGCCAATCCGATCACGCGTTGGATCGACGGCATCCGCAACAGCTGCTCGGCATCGACGCGGCTCAAAGGCGGCGCCTGCCAGCGCAGGCCGATCTCGGTGCCCAAGAGGCGCGCCGAGAGAAGACCATAGAAGGTTCGCGGGTGCGCCGCGCCGATGGCCAGCAGCGGGTTGACCTTCTCCGGCTTGCGGCCGATCAGGTGGCTCCTGGCGGCCCAATAGGCGCCGGCGGCGACGTTCCAGGGCGAGGCGGTCTCGGAGCGGGCCAGGGCCTCGAAGTGATGCGCCGCGACATCGATGCGGCCGAGGCGCCAGGCCGCCAGACCGGCGATCCAATCGGCGCTTTCGACGGCGGCTCGCGAGCGCTCCGCGCTGCGCGAGGCGAGCTTGAAGGCCCGCTCGTCGTCGCCGTCATAGAAGAAGCGGGCCGCGATCCGCGCCCTGACGATATCGAAAGCGACCGGTGCCAGCGGCGCCTCGGCATGGATCCGACCGAGACGCATCTGGGCCGCGGCGGGATTGCGCTTCGCCGCCAAGCGTTCGATCTCGCCGATCAGGCGGCGGTCGCGCCGCGACAGCTCGAGCCGCCGGCTTGCGGCGGCGGCCGCACCGGTCCCGGTCCCGACCGACCAGGGGCCGAGCGACAGCGAGGCCACAACCGGGCGCTTCGGCCCCTTGGCACCCTGTGGACGCCGCTTCAGCGCCAGCCGATAGATTCGTTGCGCCTCCGGATGGTCGGCGTAACGCGCCAGCCAAGCCGCGAGCTCTGGGTAGCGCGAGCGATAGGCCGTCGGGTGCATGTAGCGCTGAAACAACACATGACCCAAAAGGATGCGATTCTCGAGCGCCGTGATCTCAGCATCGGCCGCCTGCCAGCCGCCCGCCTCCTGCAACTCGAAAATCCGCCGGTATCGCGCCGCATCGACCTCGGAGAGGATGATCGGCACCTGGACCTCTATCGGCAATTCGGGCAACGTAGGCACCCGTCCCGCGGCTTCGAAGCTGGCCTCCGCCCGAAGCGGCGACGCCGACAACGAAAGCGCCACGAGACCGGTGGCCAGCAGGGTCGGCAAGGGCCGAACAAGCCGTCCGAGAGCCGACCGCTCACCCACCGCAAACGCCCGTTCTGACCGCCATGCGCCCAATTGTCTGAAGCAAGTCA
>JASLMY010000298.1 GCA_030746295.1 Alphaproteobacteria bacterium
GCCGAACAAGATGCGCTTGGCCGCGGCAGCGCCGACGACGCCGTAGAGCTTCCGTGTCTCCGGCAGGCCGTAGATGATGCCGAGGCGGGCGGCGGTGATGCCGAATCTGGCGCCGGCGCCGGCGATCCGGAAATCGCAGCAGAGCGCTAGGCCGAGGCCGCCGCCGACGCAAGCCCCGTCGATCGCCGCGATCGTCGGTTTCGGAAAATCGTGGATCGTGTCCTCGGCCCGGTCGGAGACCTCGTCGTAGAGGCGGCCATCCTCCTCGGTGTTGCGCACGGTGGCGAACTCGGAGATATCGGCGCCGGCCGAGAAGTGGCCGCCGGCCCCGGTCAAAACGACGACACGGGTGCCCGCGTCGGCTGCCAGCTCGTCGAAGATGTCGCCGAGCGCGCCCCACATGGCGAAGCTGACGGCGTTCCGCTTTTCGGGCCGGTCGATGGTCACCACGGCGATGCCCGAGGCCTGTTTGTCGACGGTGATTTCCTGCATCCCACTACCTCCCCGGCGAGCCTTTCCATAGCGGCCTTGGCAACGCCGAACGGTAGGCTAACATGAGCCCCGCGTCTCCTGGCAGAACGGTTGGAAGAATTATGCGTATCCTGATCACAGACAAGCACTTCGAAGGCGACATCGACATCGAGCGCGAGGCCGCCGGCGGTGCGGCCGAGTTCGAGATCTTCGACGACGGACCCGAGGTCACGGACGAGGCCTGGTCCCGGGCCGAAGCCGTCGTGACCTCGCGCTGCACGCCGCTGGTGACCGAGAAGATGGCGCTCCTCGACAAGTGCCGGATCATCGTTCGCAACGGCGTCGGCTATGACGGTCTGGATTTGGAGGGCTTCGGCGCCCGCGGCATACCGGTCTGCAACGTGCCGGACTACGGCACCACCGAGGTCGCCGACCACGCCATCGCCATGATGCTGGCGCTCCGGCGCGGCATCGTCAGCTACAACGACGGCTTGCGCCAGGACCCGGTCGGCTTCTGGCATTACCGCCACCAGCGCTGCGTCGATCGGCTGCGCGGTGCCACTTTCGGCGTCGTCGGCCTGGGCCGGATCGGCACCGCGGCGGCGAGGCGGGCCCAGGCCTTCGATCAGCAGGTGATGTTCTACGATCCCTACCTGCCCGACGGCGCCGACCTCGCCACCGGTTTCATCCGCGCCCGCAGCCTGGCCGAGCTCTTCCAGAAGGCGGACGCCGTCAGCGTGCACACGCCGCTGACCGAAGAGACCGAGGGCTTCATCAACTCAGAGGCGCTCAGCCACGCCAAGCCGAGCGCGATCCTGATCAACACCTCACGCGGGCCGGTGGTCGACGTCGACGCGGTCTACGAGGCCCTGAAGGCCGGCACGCTCGGCGCCGCCGCCCTCGATGTGCTGCCGGTCGAGCCGCCCGAGGATCATCCCTTGGTCAAGGCCTATACGGGCCGTGAGGAATGGCTCGAAGGCCGCCTGATCCTGAGCCCGCACGCGGCCTTTTTCAGCCTTCCGGGTCAGGCCGACCTGCGCCGCAAGGGAATCGAGACCATCGTCGCCTATTTTGCCGAAGAGGGCCTGCGCAACTGCGTCAATAGCCAGCACCTCCGCCTCAACGTCTGAGCCGCTCGGCCGCAGGACAACGCATCGAAGGAACCGCCATGAAACTCGGACTCGTACTCGGCTATTCCGGCACCGACATGGAGCAGCTCATCGACCTCGTCCTGGAGGCGGAGCGGTTGGGCTTCGATTCGGTCTGGACGTCGGAGGCGTACGGCTCGGATGCGATCTCGCCCGCCGCCTGGATCTTGGCCCGGACCTCGACCATCAAGGTCGGCACCGCGATTATCCAGATGCCGGCTCGCACGCCGGCGATGGCGGCGATGACGGCGATGACGCTGCAGGCACTCTCGGGCGGGCGCTTCATCCTCGGCATCGGTCCCTCGGGCCCGCAGGTGATCGAGGGCTGGCACGGCGTCCCCTATGGTCGGCCGCTGGCCCGGACCCGCGAATACGTCGAGATCATCCGCCAGGTCCTGCACCGCAAGGAGCCCTTGGTGCACGAGGGCTTCCACTACCAGATCCCCTACACCGGCGAGGGCTCGACTGGCCTGGCTAAGCCCTTGAAGAGCATCATGCACGGCGACCCGGCCTTGAAGATCTATACCGGCACGATCGCGCCGGCTGGCATTCGCGCCAGCGCCGAAGTCGCCGACGGCATGTTCCCGTTCTGCATGAGCCCCGACAAGTTCGAGCTGATGGCGCCGCACCTGGAGGCGGGCTTCGCCAAGGCGGGCGGAGCCAAGGGCCTCGCCGACTACGACATCCTGCCCTTCGTCCGGGTTCAGATGGGCGACGATCTCGAGGCCTGCCGGATGCCGATCAAGCAGCAGCTCGCGCTCTACATCGGCGGCATGGGCGCGCGCGAGAAGAACTTCTACAACGACTTCGCCAAACGGCTCGGCTACGAGGCGGCGGCGGTCAAGATCCAGGACGCCTTCTTGGGCGGCCAACGGGCCGAGGCCGTGGCTCAGGTGCCCGACGCGCTGGTCGACGAGGTCTCGCTGGTGGGCCCGAAGGAACGCATCGTCGAGCGCTTGGCGGTCTGGAAGGCGGCCGCCGCCGAGCACCAGGTCGACACCCTGGTCGCCTCCGGCGCGACGCCGGAGACGCTCCGAGTGCTCGCCGAAGCGGTGCTCTAGGCCCGTCCGTTCCCGATCGATGCGTCGGCGAGGTCTCTGCGCGGCCGGCAACCTGCTGCTGGTGGTCGCGGCGGTCGTCTTCTTCGAGCTCGCGCTCCAGGTCGCCAGCAACTGGGTCTCGGTCGTCAACGACCGGACCTATCCCAAGCGCCGCAGCGTCATTCCGGACCCCGTCCTGGGTGTGCGCGGCGACCCCGACTATCCGGGCCACGACGCGCGCGGCTTTCGCAACGCCCGGGCGCTGGCGCAGGCCGACATCGTCGCGCTTGGCGATTCGCACACCTATGGCGGCCGCATCCGGCGCGACGAGGCTTGGCCGGCCTTGCTCGCCACCGCTCTGGGGCAAAGCGTCTACAGCATGAGCCACGGCAGCTACGGCGCGACGCACGCCGCCCACAATCTCGATGCCGCCTTGGCGCTGAGGCCGAAGAAGGTGCTCTTCGGGCTCTATTTCGGCAACGATTTCTTCGACGACTTCGAGTTCGCCCAGCGCCACGGCCGGCTCGCGGACCATGCGTCGCCCGAGGTGCTGCGGCAGATCGAGCGGCTGGAGGCTGAGAGCACCATTGCCGACGAGGTCGGCGTCGTCTTTCGCCGCGGCCGCAAGAGCGACCGCGCGAAGGCGGACAGCGAGACATGGTTCGACGTCGGCGTCGATTGGCTGAAGCGGACGAGCCGCGTCTACGGCCTCTTCCGCAACATCCACCGCACCATCACCTCGCGCGACGTCTCGTTTCCCGATGACGCCGTGCTGACGCTCGTCTTCGAACGCAGCCGAGACCGCCTGACGCCGGCGCAACGGGCCTTCGTCTCGCCCTACGAGGGCCCGGACTGGAAGACCATCTTCACCGCCCGCTACCGCTTCAAGGTGCTGGACGTCTCCGACCCCCGCATCCGCCTCGGCTACGAGATCACCAAGGCGACGCTGGCCACAATGCAGCAGCGCCTTGAGCGAGAGGGCATACCCTTCGTCGTCGTCTTCCTGCCGACCAAGGAGAGCGTCTTCGGGCCGCGGGTGGCCGAGCCGGAGACGCATCCCCGCTTGGCCGAGCTGGTCCGGACCGAGGCCCGCTTGCGCGGCGAGTTGAAGGCCTTTATGGAGCAACGGAACATTCGCTATATCGATCCGGTGCCGGATCTGGAACGAGCCTCTCCCCAGCCCTACTTCTCGGGCATCGACGGGCACCCGAGCGGCTACGGCCACCGCATCATCGCCGCCGCGGTCGGCCGCGAACTGGCGCGGAAGTAACCGGGGTCGGAGCTATGTCCTTTCTCATCGAATTCTGGCAGTTCATCCGCGCCCGTAAGAAGTATTGGCTCCTACCGATTCTGATCATGATGGTGATTCTGGGCGGCTTCATCGTCCTCAGCGAAGGCTCCGTCTTCGCCCCTTTCATTTATACGATGTTCTGAGGCACCACCCGGCTGGCCCATTGGGCAAGTTCGAGCAACGAAGAGCCGACGCCCCGTTGGCAGCGTGTGCCCAAGGATGGCAGACTTCCCCCCATCCTTGCCCCAGGGGAAAGCCCATGTCCGCCAAGCTCCTCTCGCCCTTCGTTCTTCGAGGCGTCACCCTGCCCAACAGGATGGTCGTCTCGCCGATGCAGATGTACATGACCGGACCGGACGGCCGCTACACCGACTGGCACATGGTCCACCTGGGCAAGTACGCCATCGGACGCTTCGGCACCGTCTTCACCGAGGTGCTGTGCGTGGAGCCGCGTGGCCGCAGCACCTATTCCGACGCCGGCATCTGGTCCGACGACCAGGTCCCACCCTTGAAGCGCGTCGCCGACTTCATTCGCGCCCAGGGCTCGGTGCCGGCGGCGCAGATCGGGCATTGCGGCCCCAAGGCGTCACGCCAGCGCCCCTACGAGGGCTTACAGCCGCTCGGCCCCGACGACGGCGCGCGGGGCGAGCCGCCGTGGCAAGCGGTCAGCGCCACGGCCGAGGCTTCAGCGCCCGGCTATCAGACCCCACATGCCCTGACGATTGCCGAAATCGAAGCTCTCGTTGCGGCGTTCGGCGAGGCCGCCAGGCGCTGCGACGAGGCCGGCTTCGACGTCCTCGACGTGCACGCGGCGCACGGCTATCTCATCCATTCCTTCATCTCGCCGATCGGCAACCAGCGCACCGATGCCTATGGCGGCGACAGCGCGGGACGCAACCGCTTCGCGCTCGAGATCGCCGAAGCGCTACGCCGCAATTGGCCGGACGAGAAGCCGATCCTGTTCCGCCTTTCCTGTATCGACCGGGTCGAAGGCGGGTTGGAGATCGAAGACACAATTGCCTTGGCCCGGGAGCTCAAGTCACGCGGCGTTGACGCCATCGACTGCTCGTCGGGTGGCATCAAGGGGCCGAATTCGCTCTTCAGCCTCGCCACCAAGGGGCCGCCAGCGCCTGGGTTTCAGGTGCCGTTGGCCGATGAGGTCAGGCAGGGCGCCGAGATGCCGACGATGGCGGTCGGCATGATCCAGGACCCGCACCACGCCGAAGAGATCCTGCAGGACGGCAAGGCCGACCTCATCGCCGTCGCCCGCGAGGCGCTCTTCAA
>JASLMY010000299.1 GCA_030746295.1 Alphaproteobacteria bacterium
CCGGTCGGCGCCATCGTCGAATCGGTGAAGGTGGCCTTGGAGCACACGGCACCGGAACTGGCCGCCGATATCGTCGACAAGGGCATCGTGCTCACCGGCGGCGGCGCCCTTCTCGGCAACCTCGACTACGTCTTGCGCAATTCGACCGGGCTGCCGGTCTCGATCGCCGACGAGCCGCTCTCCTGCGTCGCCTTGGGCACCGGCCGGGTCTTGGAGGACATGAAGCACTTCAAGGACAAGGAAGTCTTCTACACCGCCTATTGAGGTGTCGGTCGGAGTTGTTGTCGGGGTGCCGCCGGCCGCCGTCGGAGGCGGCCGCAAGGGAGGCTGAGCAGCCGTGAGGCCGAGACACGGCCGAGTATCCAGGTTGGTCATGCCGGCGCGCGCGGTGGCGCAGCGCTCGGGTTATCTCGTGCTCGTGTCGGCCTCCATCCTGCTCTTGGTGCTGGGGCGCAGCGACGACGACGCCGTGATCCGCTTCCGTGCCGCCGTCACCGACTTGCTGGCCCCGGTGCTGGGCGTTCTGGCCGAGCCGGTCGAGGCGGCCAAGCGCTTCGGCGCGGCGCTCGACGGCCATTGGCAAGCGACCCAGGACAACCAACGCCTGCGCGGGGACATCGAGCGCCTGATGCATTGGCAACAGGTGGCGCGCCGTCTGGAGCAGGAGAACGCGGTGCTTCGCGCCCAGCTCAACCTCCGCCCCGAGCCGGCGCCGCACTACATCACCGCCCGGGTGATCGCCGATACCGGCGGCGCCTTCGTTCGCACCCTGATCGTCAACGCCGGCAGCCGCAACGGCGTCCTCAAGGGGCAGGCGGCGATCTCGGGCGCCGGCGTGATCGGCCGCATCGCCGAGGTCGGGGAACGGGCCTCGCGCCTGTTGCTGCTGACCGATCTGAACTCGCGCGTGCCGGTGGTCGTCGAAGGCTCACGCATGCGCGCCGTGCTTGCCGGCGACAACAGCGCCCGGCCGCGCCTGATCTATCTGCCGGCCAGGGCACAGCTCAGCCCCGGCGACCGCATCGTCACCTCCGGCCACGGCGGCGTCTTCCCGCCGGGTCTGCCGGTGGGCACGGTCACCACGGTCGACGACGGCGAGGTCCTGGTCCGGCCGCTCGTCGATTGGGACCGCCTCGAATACGCGACCGTGCTACGCTACGAGCTGGCGCGCATGGACGAGGACGAGGAATGGATCGGTGACTGAGGCGAGCACCGGTCGACTGGCGCGATTTCGACAGTCGTCGGGCTATCGCACCGTCCGCGCGGATCAGGGGGGCGCTCGATGACGGCGCTCGTCGCCCGCCTCAACGGTGCTGTTCGTGGCGTCCTGCCCGTGGTGGTTACCGCCTTCCTGGTGCTCTCCGCCTACCTGCCCTATGGCTCGGCCGAGATCTCCCGGCTGTTTCCCGCCTTCGCGCTGATCTCGGTCTTCTTCTGGAGCGTCTACCAGCCCAACCTGATGCCGGCGGGGGCGGCCTTCCTGCTCGGCTTCTTCAACGACGTGCTGAGCGGCATGCCGTTGGGCCTGGGGGCGCTGGTCTTGGTCCTGCTGCAGTACGCCGCCCTCCACCAGCGCCGCGCCTTCGTCGGCCGGCCGTTCCTGGTCGGCTGGTTCGGCTTCGCCCTTCTCGCCGCCGTCGCCATGCTGCTGATCTGGCTCGGCGCCTCGCTCTACTACCTGACGCTCTTCGAGCTGTCGCCGGTCGCGGTGCAGTGCGCCATCACCGTCGCCGTCTACCCGCTGGTGGCCGAGCTCTTCGGCTGGTTGCAGCGTCGCTTCCTGAGGTAGCCGGCGATGGACCGGGACGTCGATCGACAAAAGACCTTCACCCGGCGCACCGCGATGCTGGCGGCCGGCAAGCTGTCGCTTCTGGGCCTGCTGATGGGGCGGATGTACTACCTGCAGGTGGTGGAATCGAACCAGTATCAGATTCTGGCCGAGGAAAACCGGATCAACCTCCGCCTGCTGGCACCGCCGCGCGGCCGGATCCTCGACCGCTTCGGCGTCGAGGTGGCCCGCAATCAGCAGAACTTCCGGGTCTCGCTGACGCCGGAGGCGACCGAGAGCGTGGCCGAGACGCTGCGCCGGCTGGCCGACCTCTTGGAGATCACCGAGGCCCAAGTCGCCCGGGTGTTGCGCGACGTCGAGCGCCAGCGCCGCTTCATGCCGGTGACGGTGGCCGAGAACCTGACCTGGCACGAGTTCGCCCGCGTCAACGTCCACTTGCCCGACCTGCCGGGGGTGCAGACCGATGTCGGCCGCACCCGGCAGTACCCCTTCCGCGATCGGCTGGCGCATGTCGTCGGCTACGTTGCCGCCGTCGCCGAGCGCGAGTTGACCGGCGATCCGCTTTTGGAGCTGCCCGACTTCCGGATCGGCAAGAACGGCATCGAGCGGGCGCACGACCTGTTGTTGCGGGGCAGCGCCGGCGACAGCCGGGTCGAGGTCAACGCCTACGGCCGCGTGATCCGCGAGCTGAAGCGACGCGAGGGCCAGCCCGGGCAGGACGTGGCCTTGAGCATCGACACCGGTCTGCAGGACTTCGTCTACCGTCGCCTGGCCGAGGAGAGCGCCTCGGCGGTGGTGCTCGACGTCCACACCGGCGAGATCTTGGCGATGGTCTCCTCGCCGAGCTACGATCCCGGCGCCTTCAACCGGGGCCTCTCCGTCAAGTCCTGGCGGGCGCTACGCGACCACCCCAGAAAGCCGCTGATCAACAAGGCTGCCTCCGGGCAGTATCCGCCCGGCTCGGTCTTCAAGTCGGTGGTCGCCCTGGCGGCGCTCGAGGCCGGCGTCGCCGGGACCGGGCACCGGGTCTTCTGCAACGGCAGGATGCGGCTCGGCAACCACACCTTCCACTGCTGGCGCTTCAAATACGGCGGCCACGGCTGGATGAACATGCACCAGGCGATTGAGCAGTCTTGCGACATCTACTTCTACGACATCGCCAAGCGGCTCGGCGTCGACCGGATCGCCGACATGGCGCGCCGCTTCGGCCTCGGCGAGGCGCCGGGCGTCGAGTTGGCCGGAATTCGTTCCGGGCTGGTGCCGACCAAGGCCTGGAAGCTGGCCTTGACCGGCAAGCCCTGGCAGCAGGGCGAGACCCTGATCACCGGCATCGGCCAGGGCTATCTCTTGACGACGCCGTTGCAGCTGGCGGTGATGACGGCGCGGTTGGTCAACGGCGGCCTGGCGGTCGAGCCCAGGCTGGTGCGCGCGCTTTCCGAACGCCCCGACGGCGAGGCGGTGGCGGCACCCTCGCTCGGGATCTCGCCGGCGGCGCTCAGGGTTGTTCTCGGCGGCATGGACGCCGTGGTCAACGGCAAGCGTGGCACGGCGCGCTCGGCCCGTCTGAAGGGCGAGGTCCAGATGGGTGGCAAGACCGGCACCGCCCAGGTCCGCCGGATCACCAAGGCGGAACGGCAGAAGGGCGGCAAGCTGGCCGCCGACACGCCCTGGGAAGAGCGCGACCATTCGCTCTTCGTCGGCTATGCCCCGGTGGCGAGCCCACGCTACGCGACCGCGGTGGTGATCGAGCACGGCGGCTCCGGCACCAACGCGGCCAAGGTCACCAAGGACATCGTCACCGAGCTCTTGAAGCGCGACCCGGCCCGCCGGGCCGCTATTGGGCGGCTGGCGGGCCCGGGACCGGCCGCCGGACAGGGACGGGGGAGCTAACGGTGGCGCTCAACCGCGACCTCGGCGGCCGCGAACGCCTGACCTTCGGGCAGAAGCTGGTCGACGTCAACTGGCTCTTGGTGGTGCTCTTGTGTCTGGTCGCCAGCTTCGGCTTCGCGATGCTGTTCTCGGCCGCCAAGGGCAACCTCGACCCCTGGGCCTCCCGGCAGATGGTGCGCTTTGGGATCGGGCTCGTAGTCATGCTGATGGTGGCCATGGTCGACATCCGCTTCTGGCTGCGCCATGCCTACACGATTTACGCCTTGGCGCTGTTGCTCCTGGTCGCCGTCGAGGTGATGGGGGTGGTCGGCATGGGGGCGAAGCGCTGGGTGGATTTCGGCCTCTTCCAGCTGCAGCCCTCCGAGGTCATGAAGATCGCCCTGATTCTGGCCCTGGCGCGTTATTTCAACGGCATCGCGCAAGAGGACATCGGCCGCCTGCCGCTGCTCTTGGTGCCGACGGCGATGGTGGTGGCGCCGGTGGCGTTGATCCTGCGCCAGCCCGATCTCGGCACGGCGGCCCTGATGGTGATGCTGGCGGCGGCGCTCTTCTTCCTCGCCGGGGTGCGGATCTGGAAGTTCGCGGTCGGCGGCCTGGCGGTGCTCGCCGCGGTGCCGCTGGCCTGGGCCCTGATGCTGCGCGACTACCAGCGCCAGCGGGTCCTGACCTATCTCGACCCCGAGCGCAACCCGCTGGGTGCGGGCTATCACATCATGCAGTCGAAGATCGCGCTCGGCTCGGGCGGCGTCTTCGGCAAGGGCTTCATGCAGGGGACGCAGAGCCAGCTCAACTTCCTGCCCGAGCGGCAGACCGACTTCATCTTCACCATGCTGGCCGAGGAGCTGGGCCTGGTCGGCTGCCTGGCGCTCTTGAGCCTCTACATCTTCATCCTCGCCTACGGCGTCGCCATCTCGCTGCGCTCGCAGAGCCAGTTCGGCCGTCTCGTCGGCATGGGCGTGATCGTCACCTTCTTCCTCTACATTTTCATCAACATCGCCATGGTCACCGGCATCATCCCGGTGGTGGGCGCGCCGCTGCCGCTGATCTCCTACGGCGGCACCGCGCTCGTCACCATCCTCTTCGGCTTCGGGCTGCTGATCTCGGTCTACATCCACCGCGACGTGGCGATCGGCCGCCGCCTCGATTTCGACGCCGACTGAAGGCCGACGCACGAGGCGTCGATAGCGCCATCGAGCCTATCGACAGCCGCCGCCGGCTTTGCTATACCCCGCGGCTTGGGGCGCATAGCTCAGTTGGCAGAGCAGCTGACTCTTAATCAGCGGGTCCAAGGTTCGAGTCCTTGTGCGCCCACCAAATATTTCAAAGGCTTAGCCGGGTGCGGCCGAGCCTTTTCTCTTTGAGGAAGGGTCTTGGCTAACCAGTGGCAAACAGAAGGCCCCGTGCCGGCGCTACGGGCGCCGCTGCGCGGCATCTCGGGCTCGGGTAGGTGTG
>JASLMY010000029.1 GCA_030746295.1 Alphaproteobacteria bacterium
GCCCGACCGCCAGAACAATCGCCGGCAATCGGGCGACAACCAATCACGGACCTCAAGTCCGACAGACTGCTAGCACGGATTTTCGACTATGCTGTCGATACACGGCCCCGGCGCAAGGCCAACAGTTGTGAGGTCAATGAGATGTCGAGATTGGTACTAATCGCTCTGACGGTCATCTTGTCCGTCGCCTTGCTGGCGACGAAGCCCGTGCAAGCCCAAGGCGGCATCGCCGTCGGAACCTTGAAATGCAACGTCGGCGGCGGTGTCGGCTTCATCATCGGCTCGTCCAAGGACTTGAAATGCGTCTACCTGCCGGCTGACAGGAGACCGGTGCATTGGTATCAGGGCCGGGTCAAGGAGTTCGGCGTCGATATCGGCTTTACTCAACACGGCGTCATCATCTGGGCGGTTTTCGCACCCACCAGCAGCTTGCAGGCGGGCGCGCTGCAGGGCGCCTATGTCGGCGGCAGCGCCAGTGTCACCGCCGGTCTCGGCGTCGGCGCCAATGCCCTGGTCGGCGGCGGCAACTCGATCGCGCTGCAGCCGGTCAGCATCGAGGGATCGACCGGCCTCAACGTCGCCGCCGGCATCGCCAAGATCACCTTGCGGCACGTCATACGCTGAGGCCGTCGGCCCGGCGAGATATCGCCGGCATGTGCCTTTGCGCTTGTGATCGCGGCCTTGAACCCATTAGGGTTGCCTCGACCAATCGATTCGCTCGCGACGATGTTGGACGATGTTGATTTCCGCGGTGCCGCGCTCTCGCCATGGCGCGCGGGCCTTTCGCCGGCGGTGAGAGTGAACAAGGAGGGCACGCGGAATGAGTACAAGCAGAGCCGGCGCCGAGCGGCGAATTGAGCCACGCTACGAGGTCGACCGCGACGTCACGATCGAGATTTCCGGCTCTCATCTACAAGGTCACCTCACCGACGTCAGCGACCACGGCGCCTATGTGACGCTCTCGATCGACGTCGAGGTCGGAACCGAGGTGGTTCTGGCCTTGAGCGACAAGCCGGTACAGGCGGCGGCGGAGGTCCGACGGCTCGGCGCCGGCGGCTTTGCCATTCAATTCGACCAGGAGACGGTCGGGATGATCATGCGCGAGGCGGCCGAGAACGCCACCAAGGTGCACGACTGAGTTAGCAGGTCGGCTCCAGGCTCGGCGTCTTCCCCGCCCTAGGAGCGATCGCCTGGGCGCGAACCGGCCTTGATCGAAGCGTTGGCGGCTCAGTCTTCCGAGGCCGCTTCTTCCGTTGCGACCTCCGACACCGCGACCCCGCCGGCCTCGGCCGCCTTTTCTTCCTTGCGCCGCTCGGCCTTTTCCTGCTTGGCCTTGAGGCGCGCCGCTTTCTTGGCGGCCTTGTTCCGATCGCGCTCCATGCGCTCGAATTTGTAGTTGGGCTTGCGGGCCATATTACCTCTTTTCGTCAGTCGCCGTCTGGCGCCACCTCAGGCGATCGCTAGGCGCCTCTGGCGGTGCATGCTCATCCGACCCGATCCGGTGCACCGGCTCGGGCCGGGTCTGCTGCGGTCGTCGTCAGCCACCCGGGGCAACGGCCGTGACCGCCGCCTCGGGGCGGCTTTAATCGAGAACGACCAGGTTGTCCGCGGCCGACTTGCCGTTGCGGCCGGGCACTAGGTCGTACTCGACTTTCTGGCCCTCGTTGAGGCCGCTCAGTCCGGCGCGCTCGACGGCGGAAATGTGGACGAATGCGTCCTGTGAGCCGTCGTTCGGCTGGATGAAGCCATAGCCCTTGGTCGCATTGAACCACTTCACCGTTCCGGTAGCCATCCCTAGTCCTTTCACGTTATCGCGGCGCCGGCACCACGCGCCGACACCGAATCCAAGCCCACACGAATGTCCACCTAGCGACCGGCCGAGCGCTGAAACGTCTCGCCACTTGCGCCCGTACATCGTGTGGCCCCCATCTTCAACTGGCACATAGCGCGCCGCCGCGCAAGCGGAATCAGGGCCGCGGCGGCCCCGCGACCCGCGCCCGGCCCGGCACAGCACAAGGCGGTTGGCGATCTGGAAACGAGGGCTCAGCGCCGGTGCGTGCCCACGATCAGGGCCCGAACCGTCTCCTCGCCCAGCGCCCTCAGCGCCTCCAAACGGTGCAGTCCGCTCACCAGGACAAAGCGGTCCTTGTCGGGACGCACCTGGATCGGCGTCTGCTGGCCGAGCTCGATAATGCTCAAGGCCAGGCTCTCGACCTTGTCCACCTCCAAGGTCTTGCGGCGCTTGGCCGGCACGTAGACGTCTTCGAGCTTCACGTCCTTGGTTTCGAGCATGCTCTCTCTCCGCCAAGCCATGGTAATGCGAACGGCACCGGCGGTCGCCTGCTATTTGCGGCCACCGAAGGCGCGGTTACAGTTGCGTCGTCCCGTACGGGGCGCCGCCCGAGGGAGGATCGGATGGGTGAGATCGTACTTGCCGCGAAGGTGACGCATGTGCCGTCGATCTGGATGGATCTGACGATGGAGAAGTACCGGGGCATCCGCCAAGCGGCGATCGACGGCTTGCGGGAGATGGGCCAGCGGGCGCATCGACAGGGTGCCGAGACCTTTCTGGTGGTCGACACTCACTGGATCGTCAACCAGGGATTTCACGTCAACGCCAACGTCCGCCACGAAGGCGTCTTCACCAGCAGCGAGATGCCGCACATGGTGAAGGGCATGGCCTACGGCTACGACGGCGACCCCGAACTGGCCGAGGCCATCGCCAGCACCGTTGATGCCGCCGGCCTTCGGGCCTTGGCGCACCAGGACCCGGGCCTCGCTTGCGAGTACGGCACGCTGGTGCCGATGCATCTGATGAACCCCGAGGCCGACATCAATGTCGTGCCGATCGCGGCCAACCAGTACGCCAGCATCGACGAGGGCAGGCGCATGGGCCAGGCGATCGGGTCGGCGATCGAGGCCAGCGGACGCAAGGTGGCGCTGCTGGCCTCGGGCTCGCTGTCGCACCAGTTCTGGCCCAACGCGGTCTCGGCCGAGCGGATGCAGAGCATCAACACCGAGTTCAACCGGCAGGTCGACCTGCGGGTCATCGACCTCTTGGAAAGCGGGCGGATCGAGGAGTTCCTCGCCATGCTGCCGGAATATGCCGAGCGCTGCTATGGCGAGTGCGGCATGGTCGACACGGCGATGCTGTTCGGGGCGCTGGGCTGGGACGCCTACCAGGGCCGGGCCGAGGTGGTCGGCGAGTACTTCGCCAGCTCCGGCACCGGCCAGTGCGTGATCGACTTCCCGCTCTCCGCCTGAGCGGCAAGCGCCGGCCTCACCGCTTGGATTCGAGCGCGACCTCGACCAAGGCCGGGCGGCCGGAGGCGAAGGCGCGCTCGATTGCCGGGCCCAGTTCGTCGGCGTCGCTGACGGCGGTCGCGGCGAGGCCCATGCCGCGGGCCATGTCGACAAAGCCGAGCGGGGGCGTCGCGAAATCCATGTGCGGATAGGGCCGGTTCGAGGGCGCGTCGAAGCGCTGTCGGTAGGCATCCAGGTTGTGCTTGAGGACGCGGTACTCCCGGTTGGCCAGGATCACGAAGACGATGGCGAGGTCGTGATGCGCCGCGGTCCAAAGCGCCTGGATCGAATACATCGCCGAGCCGTCGCCAGAGATGGCCAGGACCGGACGCTCGGGCAGCGCCAGCTTGACGCCCAGCGCCCCGGCGAGGCCCTGGCCGATGCCGCCGCCGCGGCCGCTGAAGTGGTCGCCCGGGCCCCGGAAGGCGAAGCTCCGGGCCAGGTCGAGGCTGGCGGTGATGCTCTCGTCGACGACCACCGCGTCGGCGGGCATGGCGTCGCGGATCTCGGTCATGGCGCGGGCCATCGACATCGGCTCCCGATCCCAGTTCTTCTCGGCCCGGGCCTGCTGGGCCGTGGCCTCGGCCTCCTTCAGCGCCACCAGGGCGTCGTTACGGGCCCGTGCCGCCGCCGCGAAGGCGTCCGTCGACCGTTCGCCGAGCGCCGCGTCGAGGACCTCCAGCGCGGCCTTCAGATGGCCGACGAGCCCGGCGTCGAGCGGATAGTTGAAGGAGAGGTTGCGCCAAGCCGCCTCGATCTGCGCCACCCGAGCACTCGCCGGGAACGGGCTCTCGGCCTCGTACCAGAGCTCCTCGAAGAAACTGCCGCCGATCAGCAGCACCAGATCGGCGCCGTCGAGCGCCTTGGCGATTGCCGCCGCCGTGTTCGGCAGGCCGGCGCGGGCGTTGGGGTGCGCCGTCGGGAAGGAGACGTGCTGGCGCAAGCTCTCGAACCAGACCGCCGCACCGGTGCGCTCTGCCAGCGCCACCAGCGCCTTGTCGGCGCCAGCACGGGCGACGTCATCACCGGCGACGAAGACCGGCCGCTCCGCCGCCAGCAGCAACTCCGCCAGGGCGGCGACGCCTTCGGGGTCAGGCGGCGGCGCTCGATAGAGCGTGCCGGGGCCGCTGGCGCCGTTGCCCGTCTCCTGCTCCATGACGTCGACCGGCAGGGCGACGAAGACCGGACCATGCGGCGGGTCGTTGGCGATCTTGAAGGCGCGGCGCATCAGCAGCGCCATCTCGTCGGCGCTCGCCGCCTCGACGCTCCACTTGGTCACGGGCGCCGCCATGGCGACGAGGTCGTGGCTCAGGATCGGCTCGCGAAGCCGCATCCGGGTGTCTTGCTGCCCGGCGGTGATGACGAGCGGTGCGTTCGCCTTCAGGGCACCGAACAGCATGCCGAGGCCGTTACCAAGGCCGGCGGCGACGTGCAGGTTGACCACACCGGTCTTGCCGCTGGCCTGGGCATAGTAGTTGGCGGCACCGACGGCGACGCCCTCGTGCAAGGCGACGATGTAACCGATATCGGGATAGTCGGCCAAGCTGTCGAGCAGCGAGTTCTCGGTCGTGCCCGGGTTACCGAATATTGCCTCGACCCCATGGGCCTGCAGGCTGTCCATGAAGACCTGGCGTCCACGCATCTCTTCCTCACTGCTGGTCCCTCACCGGTGGCGGCCATGATAGCCACCGCGCCGCCCGGCGGACATAGGTCTATTCGAGGGCGGCGACCCAGATCGCCTCGGGCCGGAGCGGTAAAATCGGACCATTCCCCAGTTGCGGCATGTGATGCCTCAGGTCTCGACGCCGAGTTGTCGGGCCAGATCGGGAAAGTCGTCGGCGATGATATCGCAGGCCGGGTTCGGCGCCGGGTCAGGCGGCCCCTCGGCTCCCCATTCGTCCGGCCGGCGCACGAAGGCGGTCTTGAAGCCGACCGCGCGAGCGGCATCGAGGTCGACGTTGTGACAGGCGACCATGAGGATCCGGTTCGGTTCCAGGACCAGCCATTTGGCCGCCGTCCGATAGGCCTCGGGGCGGAGCTTGTAAGTGCCGATCATCTCGCAAGAGATGACCGCATCCCAACTGAGCCCGTTGCGCCGCGCCGTGTCGACGATCAACGAAACACTGAGAATGGTGAAGGAGGCGACGACGTAACGCTCCCGCAACTTCGGCAGGACGGCCGGGAAGTCGGGCCAGGCGTCGAGCTCGTGCCAGGTCCGCCAGAGCGCCTCGCGCTCGTCCGCCGTGAAGACGCCCAGGTCGTGATCGGCGATGATGCCTTCCAGTTCCTCCCGGTGGGCATCGTCGATATTGAAGCTGGCGGGCGCCTCGCCACCGGCGTTCAACATCTTCTTGAGCGAACGGCGGCGATAGTCGTTGGCGATCTCGGCCCAGGGGCGGTCCAGTCCATGGCCATCACCGATCCGCCGCAAGGCTCCGCTGACGCCGCTGTGCCAGTCGAGGATGGTGCCGCCGGTATCGAAGGTCAGTGCCGCAACGTCGATGCTCATGCCCCTGCCGCTCCCAGCCCGCAAACGCTGCCGAGGTTTAGTCTGCCGCGCCGAGAATGAGAAGCCAATGCCATTGCCGGAATCGACGGATGCGCCCAGCGGAAGGGATACATGGCGCCGAATCGGATCTTGCCGCCAAGTCGGCGGCGGGTGTGCCCGCTGGCTGCCGCGCGGGGCTGCCGCCGGGCCGCTCTCAATGCGCCATCAGGACCGGAATGTCGGCGGCGGTCAGGAGATGACGGGTGGCGCCACCGAAGATCATCTGGCGAAGCCGGTTCTGCGTATAGGCGCCCTTGATCAGCATATCGGCGCCGGCCTCCGCCGCCTCGTCGAGGATGGTCTCGCCGACCGAGCGCGAGCGCGGCGCGGCGGTGACGGCGCGGGCCTCGATGCCGTTGCGGAGCAGATGGTTGGCCACCTGCTGGCCACTCGGGCCGGGCACGGTGCCGCCCTCGACGGTCAGCACCACGACCGACTTGGCGCCGACCAGGAAGGGCATGCCGACGGCGATCGTCCGGGCCGTCTCGGTGCTGCCGTTCCAGGCTACGCAGACCGTCTCGCCCAACCGCTCCGGCACCCGCTCGGAGGTGATCAGCACCGGCCGTCCGCTCTCGAAGAGCGCCGCCTCGCAGGTCGCCAGCCAGCCCGCCGTCGACTGATCCAAGGCCCGGCCAACGACGATCAGATCGAAGAGCCGGCCGTAGTCGCCGATCACCTGGCTTTCGATGCCGTCGACCTCGCGCCAGCCGGCGCTGACCGGGTCGCGAGTGTAGGTGACCTCACGGATCGGCACGTCGTTTGCCTCGACGAAGGTCTGGAAGCGCCGGGAATAGTCGGCCAGCACCTCCTCGTTCTCGGTCAGTTGGCTGAGCGACTCCGGCGGCAGCACGAACCCCTCTGCGGCGATGATCTGTTGCGTCCGCCGCACCAGCAGGCCCTCGATATAACCGCCGAAGCGGCGCGCCACCATATGCGCGACAGCGAGCGCGGCATCACCGGCCGCGCCGTCGCGAAACGGCAATAGGATGGTCTTCATTCCTTGCCTCCCATGCTGCGTGCGCCCCCACGCGCAGCTCACCTCATACCGGGGATGATAGCACCTGCAGCCAGCGGCGCAAAATTCCGCGGTCGACGGCCCTCCCGGACCGGTCGAGACCCGGTGACGGTCATCACTGGCGGTGGCCGCGACGAGGCCCATCTTTTGCCCAAGGGCGCAGTGCGCGCTATTCGCCCGAGAGGAACGGGGCCTTGAAAAAAACCGCCGAAATGCCTGATGCGACTGGCCGGGCTCGCCTTGTTGGTGGCGGTCTCGGGCAGCGCCGCGGGCGAGCCCAACGACCTCCATCTCGACCAGGAGGCGAGGCCCGGCTTCCACCGCCTCACCTTCCCCTGGCACCGAATGGTCGACTACCGTATCGAGCAGATCGGCGATGTCGTCACGATCTCGTTCCGCAGCGCCAAGGCGATCGCCGATCACGAAGCGGCGGCCCGGGAGTCCCGACTGATTCGCCGGACCGCGAGCCGTCGCGTGCTGGGGGCGAGCGAGCTCACCCTGGTCCTGGAACCGGACGCCCGGGTCCGCTATTTCCGCCACGGGCCCCGCGTCATCGTCGATGTCATGGCGCCGCCGGCCCCTCTGCGCCGGGCGGCGGCCCTGCCGAATACTGCCGAAATATCCGACCGGCCGACCACTGCAATGCGCTGAAGCGGCCAACGCGCGGTTCGCGCCGCGCTTTCCAGCCAATGCCTAGAGGGCGAAGATCTCGGCCGCCGTGCCGCTCAGCATCCGCGCCACCTCGGCCTCGCCATAGCCTGAATTCTCGATCACCCGACGGGGCGCCATGTCACCGATCGGGAAGGGATAGTCGGAGCCGAGCATGACCCGATCCGCGCCCACCATGTCGACCAAAAAGCGGAGCGCTTCCTCGCGGAAGACGATGCTGTCGAAATAGAGGCGGTGAAAGCCTTCCACCGGGTCGGCGACATCGCCGCCTTGAATTGCATGGTTGCGGGCCAGCCGGCCCAGCATGTATGGCAAGGCACCGCCGCCGGTGGAGGCGATAACCTTCAGCCCCTGGAAGCGCAACAGGTGGCCCGAGAACAGCAGCCTGGAAATCGCGATCGTGACGTCGGTGACCCGGCCGACCGCATTCATCATGCCGAGGTCGGCGAGGCGACCGTCGTCGGAGCCGAACATCGGGTGGATCATGATCGGAACACCGAGTGCCGCGGCCCGTTCCCAGAAGGGATCGAGGTCCGGGTCGTCCAAATTGCCGTGGCCGCCCTTCGGCTGAGTGCCAATCATAGCGCCGGGGCAGCCGGCCGCGACCGCCTCCTCCAACACCGCTGCGGCGAGGCGGCCGTCTTGCATCGGCACCGTCGCCAGGGGACGAAGGGCGTCGATGCCCGCCGCCGCCTCGATCATCCCTTGGTTCAAAAAGCGGCTCCAATCTGCGCCTTCTTCCGCCGGGATCTCGTAGCCGAAGGCGTCCAGCCAACCGCCGGCGAGCTGCAAGTCGATACCTTGCTCGGCGAGAAAGCCGAGGCGCGGCTCGCTGTCGCGGAGCTTGGCCATGATCGGCCGCGTCGGCGGCCGGCCGGCGAAGGCGAGGCGGTATGCGCCTTCGGCCTCCTCCCGCAACTCGACCGAGGGGAAGGCCCGGCGCTGCCGGGCCAGCGCCTCCAGGCCGGCTTCGGGCAGGAAGTGGGCGTGAACGTCGATGATCATCGGGCGCCTCCGGCCTCCACCCGCCTCAGCCCTGCGCCAGCGCCAAGTTCAGGAAATGGGCGAGCTCGTCGCGCTCGAACGGCTTTCGAAGCAAGATCGTGTCGTCTTCGAATGCCCCGTGCGCTATCAGCGCCTCTCCCGGATAGCCGGACATATAGGCGATCTTGAGCGCCGGGTCGGCGGCGCGTGCCGCGGTCGCGATCTGGGGCCCGTTCATGGCCCCGCCCAGGACAACATCCGTCAACAGCAGGTCGACGTCGCCGTTGGCCCGGAGCAGTGCCAGGGCCTCCTCGCCGCCGGCAGCGTCCAACACCCGGTAGCCGAGATCGTCGAGCTGCAATCGCGTGATCGACCGCAAGTCGTCCTCGTCCTCGACCAACAGCACGGTCTCGCCACGACCAGTGTCGCCGCAAAGCGCCGGCTCGTGCAACGCCGCCTCGTCGGAGCTGGCCCGGGGCAGATAGAGACGGAATACGGCACCCCGGCCGGGAGCACTGTCGACCGCTACGTGCCCGCCGGATTGCGTGATGAAGCCGTAGACCATGGAAAGGCCGAGGCCGGTGCCCTTGCCCACGTCCTTGGTGGTGAAAAAGGGATCGAAAATCTTCCGCTGCACCTCGGCCGTCATGCCGATGCCGCCGTCCGAAACCGCGATCATGACGTAGTCGCCCGCGACCGATGCCGGCACCTCGCCCGCCACCAAAGATGCGTTCGCGACCTCGATCCGCAATACGCCGCCGTCCGGCATAGCATCGCGGGCATTGGTGGCCAAGTTGATGATGGCCTGCTCCAGCTGGCCGGCGTCGACCTCGCAGGGCCATACCTCCGAGCCTAGCTCGAGGCGGACCTCGACGTCTTCACCGATGCTTCGCCGCAGCATTTCGGCAAGCTCGTCCACCAGGCGCCCGGCATCGACGGCGGCGACCTCGAGGTCTTGCTGGCGCGAGAAAGCCAGTAGGCGCTGCGTCAGCGAGGCGCCGCGCCGGGTCGCCCGCAAGGCCGGCTCGATTAGCGGTCTCAGCACCGCATCATCGCCCACCTTACGGTTCAAATAGGCGATGTTGCCCTGGATGACAGCAAGCAAGTTATTGAAATCGTGGGCGATGCCACCGGTCAATTGACCGATGGCCTCCATCTTCTGGGCCTGGCGGAACTGCTCTTCCGAGCGGCGAAGCGCGGTGACATCGAGGATCGTGCCGTGCTCTTGCACGACGTTTCCGACCTCGTCGAACTGAGGCCTGGCGATCTCGTGGACATAAATGACCTCGCCGTTGGGCCTCTGTAGCCGGTACTCTATCTCGATCTCGTCACCATTCCTCAAGGCCTTGAACCGCTCCTGCACCGCGGTGCGATCGTCGGGATGCACGAGCGTGAACTCCTCGGTGATCACGGCCGCGAGCTCGATGTATTCGGCTGGGGTAAGGCCGTGAATCCGGGCGCATTCCTCGGAGCAATAGACACAACGGTCTTGGATCGAATCCCAGACCCAGTAACCAAGTTTGGCGACCCTCTGAGCCTCCTTGAGCCGCGCCTCGCTGAGCTTGAGCTGTTCCTCGACCCGTTTCAGGTCGGAGATGTCGAGGGAGATCGAGAGTGCCGAGCCGACCTCGCCGCCGTCGTCGAACAAGGGCAAGACGTTGACGAGAAAGGTCTGGCCCGGAAATCGCGACGGCCGGAACTCGTGGTTGACGATCGCCCGGCCGGTTCCGATCACTTCCTCCTCCAGGTCTTGCCACGAAACCCCGCCGGCCTCGTCGAAGACCTCGTTCAACTTGCGCCCGACCAAGCTCTCCTTGGAGAACCCGTTTGCCTGTGCCAGCGCCTGATTGACGAAGAGGAACCGGCCCTCATTGTCCCGCAGCGAGACGTGCGCAGGCAGGTTGTCCAGCAAGGTCGTCAGCAGCTCGGTCTGGCGCCGCAGCCGTGCGCCGATCAGCCTGCGGTCGGTGATGTCGCGCACCGTGCCTTCGATACCGCCGATCTCGCCGTTCTCGTCCAGATGATAATGGGCATTGGTGGAGACCCAGACCTCGCGGCCGTCCTTGTGCCTGAGCGGGGCTTCGTAGTCGCGAACGCTGCCGCCGCCTTTCTCCAGCTCGACCAGAAAGGCGTCGCGGTCGCTCGGATTGGCGTAGAAGTCGGCCATCTGCCGGCCGATGGCCTCGTCGGGCCTGTAGCCGAGCAGCGTCTCGGCAGATGGCGAGGCCATCACCAAACGCCCCTCGCGATCAGCGCGATAGAAGGTGTCCTGCATGCCCTCGAGGATGTGTTGATACTCCCGCTCCGATCGGCGCAGCGCAAGATTGGCATCGCGAAGCTCGGCGGTCCTCTGCTCGACGCGCGCTTCCAGGGCCTCGTTGGCCTGTCTGAGCGCGTCCTCTGCCTTCTTACGGGCGCTGACGTCGCGAAAGATAGCCCGCGTAAGGGACGCGCGGCCATCGGCCACGGTGCTGCTCAAATTACCCTCGACGAAGATCTCGCGACCGTCCTTGGCGACGAAGACGACCTCCACACCGGTATGGCTCTCGCCGCGCATTAGGCCCTCGAAGAGAGCCCGGCAATGGGCCCGGTAGTCCTCGCGAACGACGTCGATAAATCGGAGCCGCTCGAGGTCGGCGTCGTCATAGCCGAGCGTCACCTTCCAGGCTTCGTTGACGAAATCGTAGGTCCCGTCGGGACGAATGTTCTGGATCAAGTCGCCGACGCTCTCGACGATGCCTCGATACCTGGCGTCACTCGCCTGCCGCCGTCGCTCCGATCGCTCGTGCGCACGTACCGTTTGCAACGACAGGCCGCCGAGAAGCAGGACCACGAGCGCGACCGACAAGGTCGCTTCCGCGACCGATTCCCAATGACCGATCGGATGCTCATGGTGGTACAGACCGAATAACACCGTGAAGGCGCGATCTTCGAAGCCGAATTCCCAGACGACCATGATGACGAAAACGGTGAGGATGCAAAGACTCATCACCGACAGAAGGAGCCTTGCACTCATGCTTCAACACCTGCTTCGGGCATTTAGCTCACGCTTCAATTCAGGAGGTGCCGCGACTCGGTCCCGCCGGCCCGGCCGCCAATCGGGCTCGCCTCCGCCGACTAGCTTAAATATCAGTGATTAACAATTCACAAGCGTAATCTACGAGCCGCCGATGGCCCAGAGCAGCTTGCCTCGTCAGCTCCGCATCCAGGCGTTGCCCCAGAGGTTCAAGGTATGCTCGTCGTGCGGCCAGGTGCGCATCGCCATCTCGCGCGGCATCAGCTCCTGCTCTGCCGATAGCTCGATCCGGTTGCCGTCGGGATCGCTGATCATGAAGAAGAGGTTGTTGCCGGGGCCGTGCCGGCCGGGGCCCCACCAGATCGGCACCCGCATGCTGGCGAAATGATCGCCCCAATCGCGGATGTCGTTCCAGCAATCGACTTCGAGGGCATGGTGGTCGTAGCCCTGCCCGTCGCCCCTAAAGACCGCGTAGGAGTGGTGCAGCTCGTCCGAGCGCAGGAAGCAGGCGGTGACGGCGCCGTCATCGTCGATCACCTCGTCGGAAACGACGAAGCCCAAAACGTCGCGATAGAAGGGTGCCACGACCGGCAGCTGGGTGGAAGAGAAGACGATGTGCTGGGTCCGGCCCGGCAGCCCCTCGGTGCTGGCGTGCGCATCCGCCCCCTCGGGCAGCACGCCGAAGACGAGGCGCTGGCCATCGGGGTCGCGGACGGAAAAGGCGGCGTTGCCGAAGAGCGGGCTAGGGCTCGCTTCGATGGCAGCACCCTGTCCCCTGATGTGAGCCTCCAGCGCTTCCAAGCGGACGGGATCGTCCAGGACGTAGGCCGCAAAAGCCACCCGCGTGCTCTCGCCACGGCCGATCAGGATGCGCCGTCCGGGCCCGGCCAGATGCCAAAGGTCCTCGGCGACCTGGGCCGTGGTCATGGCAAAGCCCTTTTCGTAGAAGGCGACCAGCGCCTCGGGGTCGGCAGAGTTCATGCGGAAATGATGCAGCTCGGCGGGCCAGAGCGGTGATGTGGCGGCCATATCGTCTCCTTCTCCAACACGCCGCGACGACGGTTGGCGGCCTTTCGGGTCTCCGGTCAGCGAGCTTAGCAGAGTGCCCATAGCAAACGAAGCCGAGCTCCGCGAATGCGCGCCCACGGCTTTCGTCCTGCTCTCAGACCGGCTAAGAGTGAGCCTGCCCGCCCGCGATCGTGGGCACCGCCAGGGGCATGGAACATCGACGACCCTCGGACAGGGTCATGATCCGGCTTGCGGGGTCTGGCAATCGGGACCGGCACCGGCTCCTCGCGTCCGAAAAGGCCAGAAAGGCGACGATAGATGATCGATCCAAAGACCCACTTTCTCAATCTTCACGAACTCGTCAGCGCGGCCAGGATCAACCTGTCGCAGAATGCCTGGGACTATCTCTACGGCGCCACCGAAAGCGAGACCTCGGTCAAACGCAACCGGCTCGCCATCGATTCCGTGGCCTTTCGCCCGCGTGTGTTGCGCGACGTCTCCAAGGTCGACTGCGGCACCACCTTCTTCGGCGAACGGCTCCGCCTGCCGGTGGCGGTGGCACCGGTCGGCTCGCTGGAGACCTTCGAGGAAGGCGGCGGCGCCTCGGTCGCCAAGGCCTGCGCCGAATTCGGCAGCGCCTCGATCCATTCCTCGGTCTCGCATCCCGGCCTCGAGGCCACCGCCGCCGCCGCCGACAATTTCAAGATCTTTCAGCTCTACGTCCGCGGCGACGCGGCCTGGGTCGACGATCATGTCCACCGCGCCGTCGATAACGGCTACAAGATCTTCTGCATCACCGTCGACGTCGCCCACTACAGCCGCCGCGAGCGCGACCTCGCCAACCGTTGGGTCAAGCGCTGGCATCGCAACCGCTCGGGCATCGAGTACCAGGCCAGCTTCGACTGGGACCAGGTCAAGCGCTTCAAGGACAGCCACGACGTGCCGCTGGCGATCAAGGGCATCGCCTCGCCGGAGGACGCGGTGACGGCGGTCGAGCACGGCGTCGACATCGTCTACCTCTCCAATCACGGCGGCCGCCAGCTCGATCACATGGAGGGCACGCTGCAAGTCCTGCCCGAGGTCGTCGAAGCCGTGGCGGGCCGCGCTCGCATCGTCATCGACGGCGGCTTTCAGCGCGGCACCGACGTCGTCAAGGCGATCTGCCTCGGCGCCGACCTGGTGGCCATGGGGCGAATGATGGTCGCGGCACTTGCCGCCGCCGGTCCGGACGGGGTGTTGCGCGCGCTCGAGCTGATCGAGGACGAGATGACGCGGGACCTCGGCTTGCTGGGCGTGACCTCGCTGGCGGAGCTTGACCAGAGCTACGTCAAGGCGGCGGCGCCGGTAACGCCGCCCGACGTCTTCAGCGCCTTTCCCCTGCTCCGCCTGCCCGAGCAGCGTTACTAACGCTCGCAATCACAAGGAGGCTATGCGTCCATGTCCGTCGTCAGAGGCCGCCAGTTCCTGGCCATCCCAGGGCCGACCAACATTCCCGACCGCATCCTTCGCGCGATGGATCGGCCGACGGTCGACTTCAAGAGCACCGCCTTCCAACCCGTCATGGACGAGGCTTTCGCGGGCTTGAAGAAGGTCTTCCAGACCGAGAGCACCATCTTCGCCTATGCCTCGGCCGGCAAGGGGGCCTGGGAATCGGCGATGGCCAACACGCTCTCGCCCGGCGACAAGATCCTGATCGGCGAGACCGGCGCCTTTTCGGATTATTGGCGCGAAGCGGCCAAGGGGCTGCAGCTCGAGACCGAGATGCTACCGGGCGATTGGCGCCATGGCGTCGATCCGGACGCTGTCGAGGCCCGCTTGCGCGAGGACACTGGCCGCGAGATCAAGGCGGTCTGCGTCGTCCACAACGAGACCGCGACCGGCGTCGCCAGCCGATTAGCGGAAATTCGCCAGGCGATCGACGCCGCCGGCCACCCCGCCCTCTACATGGTCGATACCATCTCTTCGCTCGCCTCGATCGACTTCCGAATGGACGCATGGGGCGTCGATCTGACCGTCGCCGGCTCGCAGAAGGGCCTGATGCTGCCCTCGGGCCTCAGCTTCCTCGGCGCCTCGGAAAAGGCCTTGCAGGCGGCGCAGTCGGCCCGGATGCCCCGGAGCTACTGGGATTGGAGCAATCTCTACGAGGCCGACGGCAGCCTCCGCTTCCCCAGCACCGCGCCGGTGCACCTCATCTACGGCCTGGCGGAGGCATTGAACATGCTGCTGGAGGAGGGCTTGGACCAAGTCTTCGCCCGCCACCACCGCCTCGCCGAGGCGGTGCGCCGCTGCGTCAAGGCCTGGAGCGAGGACGGCGGGCCCGAGCTCTTTTCGCTCGACGCGCGCGAGCATTCGAACTCCGTCTCCACCATCCTGCTGCCCGAGGGCCACGATGCCGAGGCGCTGCGCCGCACTTCCGAGCACCGCTTCGGTCTGGCGCTCGGCGCCGGGCTGGAGCGCCTGCACGGCCGCGCCTTCCGTTTCGCCCATATGGGCGACCTGAACGAGCCCATGGTGCTGGGCGGTCTCGCGGCGCTGGAGATGAGCCTGGCCGTCAACGACATCCCCTTCGCCCGCGGCGGCCTGCAGGCTGCGGTGGACTATCTGGCCGCGAGCTGATCTAGCGGGCGCGAAAAGAAACTTCGAATGGGAGCGACGGAATCCGGGTTCTGCCGCGTTTAAGGCATGAGGGAGACACCGAGGCCGTTCATCCCGAACGCCAATACCGGAAGGAATTCCAAGATGAGAACCCTATTCGCCGTCACCGGCATCGCCGCCGCCTTGATCGTCGCCACCAGCGCCCACGCCGCCGGCGGTCATGGTTCCGGCGGTCGCGGCCCCGGCAGCATGTGGATGCAGCTCGACAGCAACCAGGACGGCCGCATCCAGCGCCAGGAATTCGATCAGCACCGCAAGGATTTGTTCAACGAGGCCGATGCCAACGCCGACGGCAAGCTCAACTTCGAGGAGATGCAGGCGCTCCATGAAATCCGCCGCAAGCGGCGCCAGGAAGCCCGCTTCAAGCGCCTGGACCGCGATGGCGACGGTGCTGTCAGCGCGGCCGAGATGGACCGCATCGCCGACCGTATGTGGATCCGCATGGACCGCAACGACGACGACGAGGTCGGTCGTGGCGAGATGCGCGGCCGTCACGGCAGGCGCCACTATCGGCGCTAGGGCCGACAAGCCCGCCGTCGATGCCATGCCCGGGCGAGAGCGACGAAGCGCTCCTGGCCCGCGTGGCAGAGGGCGACGAGGCGGCCTGCCGGGTCCTGGTGGCACGGCATCTGGGGCCGATCGTCGCCTTCGCCGGCCGCCTTCTGGGCGATCCGGCGGAAGCCGAGGACGTGGCCCAGGACGCCTTTCTGGCGCTCTGGCGCCACGCCGCCCGCTGGCGCCCGGGCGGCGCGCGGCTCACCACCTGGCTCCACAAGGTGGCAATGAACGGCGCCTTCGACCGCTTGCGCCGGCGCCGCGGCGCCCCCTTGGAAGCGGCCGGCGATCCGGTCGACCCGGCACCGGGCCCGGCAGCCGCCTTGCAGGCCCAGGACGTCGCCCGGACGGTCGCGGCGGCGCTCGGCACCCTGCCCGAGCGACAGCGCGCCGCCCTAGTGCTGGCGCACTACCAGGAACTCTCCAACATCGAGGCCGCCGCCGTCATGGAGGTCAGCGTCGAGGCCCTGGAGAGCCTGCTCTCACGCGGCCGACGCAGCCTGCGCCAGCGCTTGGCGGCCAAGATGCCTGACCTGCTGGGGGAGATCTGATGGCAACGGAACGGCTGAGCTTGGAACGCTTGCAAGAGCTTCTGGATGCCTACGGGGCCGAGCCCGCGCGCTGGCCGGTGGCGGAGCGCGAGGCCGCCTTGACCCTGCTCGATGCCTCCGCCGAGGCCCGCCGGCTGAGCGCGGCGGCGGCACGGCTGGATGCGGCGCTCGACGAAGTGTCGGCGCTTCGACCCTCGGCGGCGCTCACTGGGCGCATCCTCGAAGCCCGACCCCGAGCGCAAGGCTCGTGGCGGGCGATCGTCTTCGGCGCCATGCCGCTCTGGCGGCCGGCGGCTGCCTTCGCCCTGGCCCTGGTACTCGGCCTCGGCCTCGGCTGGACCCGGGCCTGGCCACCGGCGGCGGAGGCGCCGGTCGAGATCGACGTCGCCGCCATCGCCTTTCCCTCGAACGGCGAGGAGGAGGTAAATTGAGCACCCTGATCCGGAACCGGTTCCGTCTCCTCTTGATCGTCTCGCTGGCCCTGAACCTCTTTCTGGGCGGCCTCTTCGCCGGCCACTGGCTGGAAGCCTGGCGCCGCGGCCCGGAATCATTCCAAGGCCGGCCGCCGCCCTTCCGCCTGCACATGGGACGGATGCTGGAGCGCTTGCCGGCCGAGGTTCGCGAGGAGGCGCATCAGGTGATGGAGCGCCGCCGCGAAGCCATGCGCAAGTCGGTGCGGGCCATGCGCCAGGCCCGGCGCGAGGTTCGCCGCTCGCTGCAGGCGGAGCCGTTCGATCTGGCCCGGGTCGAGCGGGCGCTGGAAGCGCTCCGCACTCATTCCGGGGCGGCCCAGGCGGAGATGCACGCCGCCATGGCCGAGCTCGCCCGCGAGCTGCCGCCGGACGCCCGCCGCGCCCTCGCCGAGGGCCTGGGCCGTCCGGGCCGCCATCGCCGGCCGAAGCCGCCGGGTCGCTGAAGGCCAAATCACGCGCGATCGCCAAATTCCTGCCAGGGGCTTGAATCGGCACCGCCGATACCCTTCATTAGCCGGTATCGAAGTATCCGAGAGGGGGCGGCAAAATGGCGACGGACGCGCAGGGGTTGGTGTTGACGACGGATAGCGAGGCCGCGGAGCGGGCCTACAACGCCACCATGCACGATTTCTTGGAGTACCGGCTCTCCGCCGCCGATCATCTGGGTGAGATGCTGACCGCCGATCCCGGCTTTGCCATGGGACAGTGCCTCAAGGGTGCGCTCGTCAGCCTCTTCTTCACCACCGAGGTGGCGGACGAGGTACGGGCGGCGCTCGAGGCCGCCGAGGCCGGCGTTGCGACCGTCAGCCCGCGTGAGCAGATGCACATCAAGGCGCTGCGTGCCTGGTACGAGGGCGACTACGAGACGGCGCTCGACGACTGGGACGAGATCCTGGTCCGTCACCCGACCGATATCCTGGCGCTCCGCCTGCAGCACCAGCTTCTTTTCTGGATGGGCCGCGGTCGTGCCATGTGCGAGGCTATCGCCCGGGTCCACGACGCCTGGGACGAAGGCACGCCCGGCTACGGCAACATGCTGGGGATGTACTGCTTCGCGCTCGAGGAAGCGGGCGACTATGCGGCGGCCGAGCCCAAGGGGCGCCGCGCGGTGGAGCTCAACCCGGACGACATGTGGGCGCTGCACGCCGTCGCCCATGTCCTGGAGATGCAGGGCCGCCAGCGCGAGGGCGTCGAATGGCTCGCCCGGCCGGCCGACGCCTGGGACGACCGCAACCCCTTCAAGGGCCACGTCTGGTGGCACCTCGCCATGTATCACCTGGAACTACGCCAGTTCGACCGGGTCTTGGAACTCTATGACACCGGCATCTACGGCGAGCCGACCAGCGTCTATTCGGACCTCTTCAACGCCTCGGCGATGCTCTGGCGGCTGGAGTTCCAGGGCGTCGACGTCGGCGACCGCTGGCAGGCACTGGCCGACCAGGCGGCCTCCCGGGTCAACGACCACGTCCTCGTCTTCACCGACGTGCACGTGATGATGTCGCTCGCCGGCGGCAAGCGCTTCGACGAGGCGGGCGGGCTCCTGGCCTCCCTGGAGCAGTTCGCCGCCACGCCGGGTAACTTCGAGGCCGGCCTCGTCGAGGGCGTCACACTGCCGCTCTGCCGCGCCATCCTGGCTTACGCCCAGGACGACCACGCGACGGCGATCGGGGGCCTGCGCCGGCTCCGGCCCGAGATCGTTCGCATCGGCGGCTCCTGGGCGCAACGCGACGTCTTCACCCAGTTCCTGATCGAGGCGGCGCTGAAGTCGGGCGACGCCGAACTCGCCCGCGCCCTCCTGGCCGAGCGGGCCGAACTGAAGCCCGGCAGCGCCTCCAGCCTGATGAAGTACGGCCAGGTGCTGACCCAGCTCGACATGCCCGACGAGGCCGCCGCGATCGAGCGCCGCATCGAGGCCTTGACGGCAGCCTAACGCCCCTCGAACTTCGGCTGGCGCTTTTCGCGGCGGGCGGCGACGCCTTCCAGGGCGTCGGCGCTGGCCATCACGGCACGCGCCTCGGCGTCGAGGTCGGCGTGGTCGATGGCCTCGCGGAAGCCGCTGCGGCGGGCGATCTGCCGCTTGATGGTCCGCAGCGACAGCGGCGCGTTGGCGGCCAGGGTTTCGATCAGGACCGCCGCCGTCGCTTCCAGCTCGGCGGACGCGGCCAGGCGAGCGATGGCGCCGAAGCGGTAGAGCTCGGCCGCCGGAATGGGCGCGCCCAACAGCAGCAACTCGCGGGTCGCCACCGGCCCGGCGATCTCGACCAGCTTCTGCGTCAGCGACCAGGGCGGCACGGTGCCGATCTTGGTGGCCGACATGGCGAAGACAGCGGCGTCGCTGGCGACGACGAAGTCGGCCGAGAGCGCCAACACCGCGCCGCCGGCGATTGCCGCCCCCTGGACGATCGCGACGACCGGCAGCGGATAGGCTTCGACGGCGGCGAGCAGGGCCTCGAACTCGGCCGGGTCGGCCAAGAACGCCGGGCCCTCGTCGAAGTCGAGGCCGGCGGAGAAGACCGCACCTCGGGCCGCCAACACCGTCACCCGCTCGGCCTCGGCCGGGGCTTCGGAAAGGGCCTCGGTCAGAACCGCGATCGCCTCGCGGTCGAGGGCATTCCGCTTCTCAGGCCGGTTCAGGAGCAGCCGGCGCACCGCACCCGAACCCGTGATCTCGACCTTGCTCATGCCCCTTTCCTCTCCCGTTCGGGCGTCGCCGAAAGTAGAAAGGCGGCCCCGGGGGCCGCCTTTCCGTGAATGGGCCGTTCAAAAAGCCCTGAAGACTTTGCTGGTCTCGTTCAACACCCGACGGAGAGGCTGCTCCCCTGCCCGTGATGAACACCAGAGCCGATCGAAACGGCACCCATCTCACTAGACATTGGATCACCTCCTTTCTGTTGTTACCCGAATCGCCGCAGTATGCCCGTTCTCGGGCGCCGATGACAGAGCGATTGTGACCTCGCCTCGACAGCCTAATCGGCCGGGCGCTATCTTTCGCGGGCGCACCCGGCCGAAGGAACCGTCTTCTTGAAACCGCCGCCATTCAAGTACGTCAGCGTCGCCAGCGTCGCGGAAGCGGTCTCGGCCCTGGCCGCGGGCGCGGGCGAGGCGAAGCTGCTGGCCGGCGGCCAGAGCCTGGTGCCGATGCTGAATTTCCGCCTGCTGGCACCGGAATTCCTGGTCGACATCAACCGCATTCCAGGCCTCGACGCGATCCGCGAAGTCCCGGACGGGGGCCTGCGTATCGGCGCGCTGGCGCGCCACCACGCGCTGGAAACCTCGGCCCTGGTCGCCGAGCGGTTCCCGGTGCTGGCCGCCGCCATGCGTCACGTGGCGCATCTCGCGGTGCGCAACCGCGGCAGCATCGGCGGCAGCCTGGCGCACGGCGATCCGGCCGCCGAGTTGCCGCTGCTCGCGCTGCTGTTGGGGGCCCGGATCACGGCCGTCGGCATCGACGGGAATCGGCAGATCGACGCCACCGACTTCTTCGAGGGCGCCCTGACGACGGCGCTCACCGAGACCGAGGTCGTGACGGAGATCACACTTCCGGCGTTGCCACCCGGCACCGGCTGGGGCTTCGAGGAAGTAGCACGGCGCTCGGGCGACTTCGCGCTGGCGGCGGTGGCGGCCACCCTTACGCGCGCGGGCGAGGCGGTCGGGGAAGCCCGGTTGGCGGTCACCGGGGCCGGCGAGACCCCGTTGCGGATCATCACCGCCGAGAACCTGCTGAAGGGCAAGGTGCCCGACCCCGAGGCAATTGAGAGTGCGGCGACCTTGGCGCGCGACAGCGTGCAACCGAACGATGACCTGCACGCCTCGGCCGACTACCGCCGCCACCTGGTCGGCGTGCTCAGCCAGCGCGCGCTGAACACGGCCTGGCGGCGGGCGACGGGAGCGAGCCCATGAGCGAACGGCAGCGGCTTCGCCTGACGGTCAACGGCACCGTATACGAGCGCGAGGTCGAACCGCGCCTGCTTCTGGTCGACCTGTTGCGCGACGAGCTCGGCCTCACCGGCACCCATGTCGGCTGCGAGCACGGCGTCTGTGGCGCCTGCACGGTGCTGTTGGACGGCGACAGCGTTCGCGCTTGCCTCACCTTCGCGGTGCAGGCCTACGGCGCCCATGTCGAGACCGTGGAAGGCCTCGGCAGCATCGACGCGCTCGATCCGCTGCAACAGGCCTTTCGCGAGCAACACGCACTGCAATGCGGCTTCTGCACACCCGGCATGCTGATGACCGGCGTCGACCTTTTGCGAAAATACCCGCTGGCGAGCGACAACGAGATCCGCGAGGGTCTGTCGGGCAACCTCTGCCGCTGTACCGGGTATGAGCACATCGTCCGCGCCATCCGGGTCGCGGCCGCCGCCCGCGTTGGGGCCTCGGATGACGGCTGAGCTTCGGCCAAAGCTGATCGGCGCCCGGGTTCAGCGGCGCGAGGACCCGCGGCTTCTGACCGGCAACGGCGCCTTTGTCGACGATCGCCGCCTGCACGGCACGCTGCATCTCGCCTTCCGACGCAGCGACCACGCCCACGCCCGGATCGCCGCCATCGATGCTGCCGAGGCGGCGGCGATGCCGGGCGTCGTCGCCATCGTCACGGCCCGGGACATCGAGGACGAGGTCCAGCCGATCCGCGCCACCTCGCGGATGCCGGATTACCAGGCGACCGAGCTCTGGCCGCTCGCCCGCGACAAGGTCCGCCACGTTGGCGAGCCGGTGGTGGCCCTGTTGGCGGAGAACCGCTACCTGGCCGAAGACGCGCTGGAACACGTCGTCGTCGACTACGAGCCGCTGGGCGAGGTCACCGATGCCGAAGCGGCGGCGGCGCCCGGCAGCGCCCTCCTGCACGAGGCGGCGGGCAGCAACATCCTCGTCGAGCGCGCCTTCCAGAAAGGCGATCCCGACGAGATCATGGGAACGGCTCCGGTCCGGGTCGGCGGCCGCTTTCGGGTCCGTCGCAAGACCCCGGTCGCAATCGAGAACCGCTGCTATCTGGCCGACTACGACCGGGGCCGGCAGTCATTGACGCTTCATTCGACGACCCAGGTGCCGGGCATCGTCCGCGACGCCCTCGCCGAGGTCCTGGGCCTGCCCGGCAATCGGCTACGTGTCGTTGCCCCCGACGTCGGCGGCGGCTTCGGCGGCAAGGGCTCGCTCTATCCCGAGGAGATCCTGGTCTGTGCCTTGGCGCGCCGCCTGGGCCGGCCGGTGAAGTGGACGGGTGACCGGCTGGAGGACTTGATGTCCACGAGCCAGGCCTTCGACGAGCGGGTCGAGGCCGAGCTGGCGGTCGATGCGGACGGCCGGATCCTGGCGCTCCGGGCCGAGGTGATCGGCGACATCGGCGCCTACTCGATCTATCCCTGGACCGCGGCCTTGGAGCCGGGGCAGGTGATCAGCTTCCTACCGGGGCCCTACCGGGTGCCTTGCTATCGTGGCCGGGTCCGCGCCGTCGCCACCTCGAAGCCGCCGACCGGCCCCTACCGCGGCGTCGGCCGGCCGGTCTCCACCTTCGTGATGGAACGGCTTCTGGACATGGCGGGGTGGCGGCTCGGCCAGGACCCGGTGGCGATCCGGCGGCGGAACCTCGTGCCGGTGGACGAGTTTCCCTACAAGACTGCCTCGGGCATCGTCTGGGACCACGCCGATCTCAATGCCTGCCTCGAAGCCGCCCTCGACGGCATCGACTATGACGGTCTGCGCCGCCGGCAGGCGGCGGCGCGCGCCGAGGGCCGCTGGCTCGGCATCGGCGTCGCCTGCTATGCCGAGCTCACCGGCATTGGCTCGCGGATCTCGGCCGCCCCCGGCATGCCGATCAATACCGGCACCGAGAATGCCACGGTACGTATCGACTCGACCGGTGCCGTCAGCGCCTTCTTCGGCGTCGCCGCGCACGGCCAGGGCCTGGAGACGACGCTCGCCCAAGTGGTTGCCGAGGAGTTGGGCGTCGCCGTCGAAGACGTCGAGATCGTCCAAGGCGACAGCGCCGCCGTGGCGCATAGCACCGGCAGCTACGCCAGCCGCGGCACCGTGCTGGCCGGTGGGGCAGCGACGCTGGCGGCGAGAGCCGTGCGCGAGAAGGTCATCGAGGCCGCCTCGCATCTTTTCGAAGCCGCGGCGGCCGACATCGAGGTTGCTGAGGGCCGGGTCCGGGTCGCCGGCACCGACCGCGCGATGAGCTTTCCCGAGCTCGCCCGCGCGGTCTATTCCGAGATGGGACGGCTCGACCGGGAGGTCCGAGCGGACATCGATCTGGAGGCGACCAAGCTCTACGATCCCTATTTCGGCACCACCACGCCGGCGACGCACGTCTGCCTCGTCGAGATCGACCCGGAGACCTACGAAGTGACAGGGCGCCGCTACCTGGTGGCGGAGGATTGCGGGCGCATCATCAACCCGCAGATCGCCGACGGCCAGGTCCATGGCGGCGTCGCCCAGGGCATCGGCGCGGCGCTCTACGAAGAGGTGGTGCACGATGGCGACGGCCAGCTGCTGACGGCAAGCCTGGTGGACTACGTGGTGCCCTCGGCGGCCGAGATCCCGCCGCTCGAGGTGATCCACCTGGAAACGGCACCACCCGCCAATATCGGCGGCTTTCGCGGCATCGGCGAGGGTGGCACCATCGGTGCGCTCGCCGCGGTCGCCAACGCGGTCTCGGACGCGCTGGCCCCGCTCGGCGTCGAGGTCACGGAAGTCCCGGTGACGCCGGAGCGGCTCTATCGCCTGATCGAGGCGGCCAAACAGAAAACATGAGGAAGGCCCGATGAATTTTGGACTGGAAGGCAAGGTTGCGCTGGTCACGGGCGGCGCCCGCGACGTCGGTGCCGAGATCGCCATGGCCCTGGCGGGCGAAGGGGCGACGGTGGCGATCAACTATCGCGGCTCCGAGGCGGAGGCAGAGGCGCTGGCCGAGACGATCGCTGCGGGCGGCGGCCAGGCCCGGACCTGGCAGGCGGACGTCACCGACTACGACGCCGTCCGCGGCATGATCGACGGCATCGCCGGCGAGTTCGGCCGCCTCGACGTCCTGGTCAACAACGCCGGCTTCGTCGAGCCGAAGCGCTTCGTCGAGACCACGCCCGACGACTGGCACCGCCAGATCGACGTCGGCCTCTACGGCGTCATCCACTGCCGCCATGCCGCGGCGCCGCACATGATGGCGGCCGACGGTGGCCGCATCATCAGCCTTGCCGGTGACTCGGCCCGCGTCGGCGAGGCCCGGCTCGCCGTCACCGCCGCCTCGCGCGGCGGCGTCCTGGCGCTGACCAAGTCGCTGGCGAAGGAGCTGGGCCGCAGCGGCATCACCGTCAATGCGATCGCCCTCGGCCTCGTGGAGACCGGCCACAGCGACAAGGCCTGGCTCGAAGCCAACATGGAGAAGATCGTCCGCCAGTACCCGCTGGGTCGGATCGGCCAGCCCTCCGACATCGCCCCCACCGTCGCCTTCCTGGCGTCGGAGGGTGCCGGCTGGATCACCGGCCAGGTACTGTCGATCAGCGGCGGCTACAGCATGGTCGGCTAGGCGCGGGACGATGATTCGCTTCAGGTTGCAGGCGCGCCTGGCCAGCGGTTCCGCCTGAGGTCGTCCGGGTCCTCCCAGAGCAGATGATCGGGGCCGATGCTCTTCAGGTCGGCGAGGCCGGCTTGCGCCATGTTGAGGTCGATCTCGTCGCGCAGGATATCGAGCGCCTTGGCCGCACCGGCGAGGCCGCCGGTGACGGTGCCGTAGAGCGTCGGCCGGCCGACGAAGACGAACTCGGCCCCCAGGCAAAGCGCCACCAGCGCATCGGCGCCACGGCGCACGCCACTGTCCAGCATCACCGTCATCCGGTCGCCGACGGCGTCGCGGATCGCCGGCAGCACCTCCAGCGGCGAGGGCGCCCGGTCGAGCTGGCGGGCGCCGTGGTTGGAGACCACGATGCCGTCGACCCCGAGCTCGGCCGCGCGCACGGCGTCGTCGGGGTGCATGATGCCTTTGATGACGAAGTTCCGGGGCCAGAGCCGGCGGAAACGCTCGACATCGGCCCAACTCATCGGCGCCGGCGTCTGCTTGGAAACGAAGTCGGCGACCTCGTCGGCGCTGGCGCCGTTGCCGACATAGGGTATCCAGTTCGAGAACATCGGCGTGCCGCTCTTGAGGTAGCCCGCCAACCAAGCGGGGTGGCGAAGCGCGTCCAGCCGGGTCGACAGCGACAGCTTCAGGGGCCGCGCGAAGCCGTTGCGCATATTGCGCTCGCGCTTGGTATGCACCGGCACGTCGACAGTGAACGCCAAAGTCGAGAGGCCGGCGTCGTCAGCCCGGCGGATCATGTCGTCGGAGATCGACTTGTCCCGCGCGGCATAGAGCTGGTACCAGCCGTGCTCGGGCGCCAGCTTGGCCAGCTCTTCGATCGAGGCCGTGCTGGCACCCGACATGACGAAGGGGATGTTCGCATCCCGCGCCGCCTCGGCCAGCATCAGATCGGCGCCGGGGCGGAAGAGCGAGGCGATGCCCGTCGGCGAGATCCCGATCGGGCTGGCGTAGTCGCGGCCGAAGAGCGTCGTCGTCTGGTCGCGCTCGGTGATGTCGACCAGATAGCGCGGCACCAAGCGGTGCTTGCGGAAGAGCTCCTCGTTGCGGTCGAGGCCGTCCTCGTCCTCGACCCCGCCCTCGATGAAGTCGAAAGCGATCTTCGGCAGCCGCCGCTTCGCCAGTTGGCGCAGGTCCTCGATATTGATGGCATCACTGGTTTTCATTGTTCTTGCCACTTCCCTCCGACGCCGTCCGCGCGACGGCCGTGCTCGACGCGATTTTAGTCATTCATCCCGACAGGGCTAGAGGGGTTCGGCCCCGGCCGCCCCCATCAACCCGGCGATTTGATCTCGACCCCGGCCCAGCCTTCGACCAGCTTCACGACCTCGGTGATGTCACGGTCCCGCCAGCCCTGGTGCATGGCGAGCTTGAAGATTTGCCGCACCTGTTGCGAGACGAGCTGCGGCACGCCTTGGGCCTCGCCTTCGGCCAAGGCCAGGTCGACGTCCTTCATCAGGATGTGGAGCTGGGCGCCGTAGTTGAAGTTCCGGGTCAGAACATCGCGCGGGATCTTGTCCTGGGTGGCGCTGTTGCGGCCCGAGCCGGCGTTGATGGCTTCCAACATCAGGGCCGGATCGAGCCCCGCCTTGACGCCCATCGCCAACGCTTCCGCCGAGGCCGCCAGTGCCGTCGCCGAGAGGATGTTGTTGGCGAGCTTCAGGACCTGGGCGAGGCCGGGCTTGTCGCCGCAATAGACCACCGTCTTGCCGAAGGCCTGCAGCATCGCCGCCACCTCGTCATAAGCCGCCTCCGGCCCAGAGACCATGACCGAGAGGGTGCCCGCCACCGCGCCCGGCGGGCCGCCGCTGATCGGCGCCTCGACGGTGGCGATGCCTTTCTCAGTCAAGGCTTCAGCCAGCTCGATGGCGAAGGGCGAGCCGGTGGTGCAGGTGCTGACATAGGTCCGGACCCGGCCGCCTTCGTGAACGCCGCCCGCGCCCAGCACCACCTCGCGGATGGCATCGTTGTTCGGCAGCGAGACGAAGACGATCTCGGCTTCGTCGGCGACTTCTCGCGCCGAGGCCGCCGGCTGCGCCTGCCGCGCCAGGAGCGGCGCCATCGCCGCCTCGTCGATGTCGTGCACCACCAGGGCGTGGCCGGCGTCCATCAGCCGCCCGGCCATCGGTTGTCCCATATGGCCGGTGCCGATCCAGCCGAGTTTCGTGTTCATGTCTCGCGTTCCCTTCCCATCGTCGCCGCCGGCAATGCTAGCGCATTGTCCGAGCGGCGAGCCAGCCGCGGCCCCTCGAAGCCGATTTGTCGGCCCCCGCCAGAGCGCCTAAGCTTGGCGTCAGGATCCGATCCGCCGACTTCGAGGAGACACCCGATGCCCAAATCCGTCAGCTTCTACAGCGAAGGCGTCAAGCTGGACGGCGATCTCTTCCTGCCCGACGACCTCTCCGCCGGCGAGCAGCGCGCCGGCGTCGTCCTCTGCCACGGCTATACCGGCGTCAAGGACCTCTACCTGCCCGACAACGCCCGGGTCCTGAACGAGGCCGGGTATGTGGTCCTCACCTTCGACTACAAGGGCTGGGGCAAGAGCGAGGGTTCGCGCACCCGCCTCGCCCCCTATAGTCGCGCCATCGACGTGCAGGCGGCGCTGAGCTACCTCGCCTTGCAGGACGAGGTCGACGAAGAGCGTCTTGGCATCTACGGCACCAGCTATGGCGGCGCCACCGTGGTCTGGGTCGGCGCCGTCGACGAACGCGTCAAATGCATCGTCAGCGTCGTCGGCATCGGCCACGGCCAGCGATGGATGCGGAGCGTGCGCCGCCCAGACGAGTGGCACGACCTCTTGGAGCGCTCCGCCGCCGACCGCGCCAAGCGGGTGACGACCGGCGAGTCAGAGTTCGTCGACCGTGCCGAGGTGTTGCTGCCCGACCGGCAGTCGGCCGAGCTGGCGGCGGCCGCTCGGGCGAACAATCCTTCCGCGCTCAACACCCTGCCGATGGAATACGTCGATGAGACGCTGGGCTTTCATCCCGAATGGGTGGTCGACAAGATCGCCCCCCGGCCGGTCCTCTTCATCACCACCGACGATGACCGCCTGGTGCCGCCCGAGGAATCGGTAGCGCTCTACGAGCGCGCCGGCGAGCCCAAGAAGTTGGTGGTTCTGAAGGGCTATGGCCATTACGAGGTCTATGTGGACCCCGCCTTCACCGAGGTCATGGACGAGACCGTGGCCTGGTTCGAGCAATACATGCCGGCCCGGCTGGCCTGAGAGCCACGCCTCAGGCCAGGGCCAATCGGCGGGCACGCCGCAGCAGGCCGACGGCGACGGCGGTATTGAGCAAGTTGATCACGACCGCGTTGACGAAGGCGGCGTCGTAGGAGCCCGTCAGATCGTAGAGCAGGCCGGCGAGCCAGCCACCGACGCCCATACCGGCCAGGGTCGACAACATCACCAGGCCGATCCGCCAACCGGCCTCGGTTGCGCGGAAGAAGGTCGCGACGATGATGGCGTAGGAGGGCACGATGCCACCTTGGCTCAGCCCGAAGAGCGCCGAGACCAGGTAGAGGCCAACGAGGCCGTCGACGGTCATGAACAACGACAGCGTCACCGCTTGCAGGGCCGAGCCGAGGAGAAGCGTCTTCAGGCCGCCGATCCGGTCCGAGATCCAGCCGAAGACGAGCCGGCTGACGATCCCGGTGGCGAGCATGAGGGCCAGCATCTCCGCACCCCGGGCGGCCAGGTGGCCGAGGTCGCTGGCATGGGCGACGATATGCGCCTGCGGTACCGCCATCGCCACGCAGCAACCGATTCCGGCGAAGCAGAGCAGGCATTGCAGCGCGCGTGGCGCCAGGCCGAGGGGGCGGCCCCGATCGGTCGCAGCGCGGCCGCTCGGCCCGGTGGCGATCTCCGCGCGCCGGTAGAGCAGTAGCGCCAACGGCCCCATGCTGACGAGGCAGAAGACGGCGATGGCCGTGTAGGTCTGCCGCCAGCCGACCGTGTCGATGCCGTACTGCACCACCGGCGGCCAGACGACGCCGGCGAGGTAGTTGCCGCTGATGACGATGGCGACGGCCATGCCGCGCCGCCGCGTGAACCAGTGGGTGATGTCGGCGACCAGAGGGGCGAAGACGGCCGAGTTGCCCAGGAAGCCGATCAGGAGGCCTTGCGCCAGATAGAGCTGCCAGAGCGCCTCCGCCCGCCCCGCCAGGAAGAAGCCGAGGGCGAGTGCGACCGCGCCGACCAGCGTCGGCAGCACGATCCCGACCCGATCCGCCAAGCGGCCCATCAAGACGCCGCCGAGGCCGAAGCCGACGGTCGTGACCGTATAGGCGATCGCGGTGGCGGAGCGCGAGGCGCCGAACTCCGCCGCCAGCGGCTTCAAGGCGACCACGATCGAGAACATGCCGGCACCGCCGATCGTCATCAGCGCCAGCGAGGTAACGAGGCGCAGATAGGCATAGGCGGATTCGCGCTTCTGCGCCGCGGGTTCAACCGCCATCACAAGCTCGGTCTCTCGATCTGAAAAGACGTGGTGCACGTATCTCGGCGGCACAGTGTCACAGGATCGCCGGGCGGGAAAGCCGTCAGCGGTGCCAGATCCTGGGCCTGAGCGAAGTCACGCCCAAGAAGGCCAGCATGCCGCCGCCGGCATAGAGGAAGACCTCGCGGAAGGCGGCGAGAAAGGCTTCCGGCGCCGGTACGCCGTCAGCCAATGCCGCCGCCTCGAGGCTCTGGAAGAGCAGCGCCAGC
>JASLMY010000002.1 GCA_030746295.1 Alphaproteobacteria bacterium
GTTGTAGAAGCGGCCTTGGTGTGCCGCCGGTTCGTCGGACCAGAGCGCGCGGAGGATCGGGATCGCCTCGGAAAGGCGGGCACCGCGTTCGGTCATCGGCACCTCGCAGGCAGCGAACTCGTTCGGGAACTCGCCGCCGACGCCGACCCCGAAAAGGAGGCGGCCGCCCGTGAGCCGGTCGAGGCTGGCAACCTGCTTGGCGACCGGCACCGGATGGCGGAGCGGTAGCAAATAGATGCCCGTGGCGATGGTGAGGCGCTGGCTGAGCGCCGCCGCCTGGGCCAGCTGCACCAAAGGCTCCAGCATCGGCGAAGCAGCCTCGACATGGTCGCCGGCCCAGAAGACGTCATAGCCGAGCCGGTCGATCAGCTCGATGGTGGCGTGAAAATTCTCCGCCGTCATCAACGGCGCCGAGACGCCGACGGAGAGGTCACGATCAAAAGGCAGGTCCATGAAGGCTTCCTCGCTAGGACAGGCGAGCGGCACGCCTCAGAGCGGGTCGAGGGCGCGGCAATGGGCGGTCTCCCAGCCGATCTCGAGCTTCTCGCCGAGGCGAATATCCTCGGCCTCGGCCGCCACCACCTTGGCCATCAGCTCGCCGCCGCCGGCGCGGCCGAGGCGGATCATGGAATGGTCGCCGCCATAAATGATCTCGGTCACCTCGGCCTCGACGCGGTTGGCAAGTTCGCGGCCGTCGTGGCGCAGATAGAGGCGCTCGGGCCGGACCGAGAGCGTAGTCTCCGCCCCCTCGCCAGCGACGTTGACGGCGCGGGCCATCACCTGCTCGCCGGTCGCCAGCGTTACCTCGCAGGCCTCGCCGTCGAGCCGCGTCACCCGGCCCTCCAGGTTGTTGTTCTCACCGATGAAGTTGGCGACGAACGAGTTCTGAGGGTACTCGTAGATGGTGCGGGGATCGTCGATCTGCTGCACCACGCCGTCGTTGAAGACCGCGACCCGATCCGACATGGTCAACGCCTCGCCCTGGTCGTGGGTGACGTAGACGACGGTCATGCCGAGCTGCTCGTGCAAGTGCTTGATCTCGATCTGCATCTGCTCGCGCAGCTTCTTGTCGAGGGCGCCTAAGGGCTCGTCCATCAGCACCAGCTCGGGCTCGAAGACGAGCGCCCGGGCCAGCGCCACCCGCTGCTGCTGGCCACCCGAGAGCTGTTGCGGGCGTCGCTCTCCCAGATGATCGAGCTCGACCATGCGGAGCGCCTGCATCGTGCGCTCGGCGACCTCGGCCTTCGTCATGCGGCGTTGGCGCAAGGGATAGGCGACGTTGTCGGCCACGGTCTTGTGGGGAAAGAGGGCGTAGTTCTGGAAGACGATGCCCATGTTGCGCCGATAGGGCGGCACCCGTTGCAGCGAGTTGCCGCGAAGGCGGATGTCGCCCGAGGTCGGCTCCTCGAAGCCGGCCAGCATCATCAGCGTCGTCGTCTTGCCCGAGCCCGAGGGCCCGAGCAGGGTCAGGAACTCGCCCCGGCGGATCGTCAGCGACAGCTCTTTGACGACGTTGGTCTCGCCGTCGTAGGTCTTCTCGACCCCCACGAACTCGACGACGCCTTCGGAATTCGCATTCACCGCCCGCGATGCTCCCGGTTCCGTTCCCGCCCGGCCAAGTGGCGGCGGCGGGAAGGCGCATGTTGCCGCGCGGGCCGGGAGCATGCAACCGGCGGGCACCGGCTCTTGCCCGACCGCCTAGGGGCAGTGCTAAACTCCGCCCGATAGTGAACCATGGGCCGCGTGGCCGAAAACCGGCGACGTCGGCATAGGGAGGAACGACAAATGAGATTGAAATCAGGCGCCGCGGTAGCGGCGGCGACACTTGCCGCGGCCGTCTTGGCGGGCAGCGTGGAAGCCCGCGACTTCACCATCGCTTCCTGGGGCGGCGGCTACCAGGATTCCCAACGCAAGCACTTCTTCAAGCCGTTCGGCGATTCCAAGGGCATTCAGGTCCTGGAAGACACCTACCTCGGCGGCTGGGCCCAGTTCAAGGCGATGCAGGAGACCGGCAACCGGCCCTGGGACGTCGTCCAGGTCGAGAATTCCGAGCTGGTCCGCGGCTGCGAGGAAGGCCTCTTCGTCAAGCTCGACTGGTCCAAGATCGGTCCGAAAGAGAACTACATCGAGCCGGCGGTCGCCGAATGCGGGCTCGGCGTCGTCGTGGTCTCGCAGCTCGTCGCCTGGAACCCGAAGAACACCAAGGCGCAGCCGACCGGAATCGCCGACTTCTTCGACCTGAAGAAGATCCCCGGCAAGCGCGGCGTCCGCAGCGATCCCAAGGGTACGCTCGAATTCGCCCTGATGGCGGACGGCGTCGACGTCAAGGATATCTACAAGGTGATGAGCACCAAGGCGGGTCTCGACCGGGCCTTCGCCAAGCTGGATTCGATCAAGAGCTCGATCCAGTGGTGGGAAGCCGGCGCCCAGGCGCCGGAATGGCTGGTCAGCGGCGACGTGGTGATGAGCACGGCCTACAACGGCCGCATCTCCAAGGCCAACAAGGACGGCCATGGCTTGAAGATGCTGTGGCAGAACAATGTCCTCTATATCGACAAGTGGGCCATCTTCAAGGATTCCGAGCATGTCGACACCGGCTACGAGTACTTGAAGTTCTTCTCCGATCCCAAGCGCGAGGCCGCCTTTACCAACGACTACACCTACGGGCAGCCGAACAAGGAAGCGATCAAGTACATCAAGCCCGAGGTCGCGGCCCAGTTGCCGGCCGGCGACAACATCAAGGATGCGCTGGACACCGGCAGCGAGGCCTCGGTCGAGTTCTGGCTCGACAACTCCGACGAGATCTTCGAGCGCTGGACGGCGTGGAAGGCCAAGTAAGCTTCGTGACACTGCCGGCGGGGACGGCTTGACCGTCCCCGCCGTTCGAAACCGAGCCCGCGGATGACCGATCAGGCTGCGAGCATGGATGGGGCGGCACCGGTCGAGGATAAGTTCGCCCTCAAAGCCAAGCTCCGCCGCGCCGACCGACGGCGCAAGTTCCGCGCCTATGGGCTGATCGCGCCGCTCTTCGTGTTTCTGGTCGCCTTCTTCCTGGTGCCGATCGGCTCGGTGCTCTACTTCAGCGTCTCCAACCCGGAAGTGGTGACCATGCTGCCCCGGGTGACGGCGGCGCTTGGGGACTGGGACGGCCGGGAGATCCCGGGCGAGCCGGTCTTCGCCGCGCTGGCCGAGGATTTGAAGCTCGGCTACGCCGACAAGACCCTGCCCAAGGTCTCGCTCCGCCTCAACTACGAGGTCAGCGGCTTTCGCAGCCTGCTGATGCGTTCGGGCCGCAAGGCCAAGGGCTTCGAGGCGCCGTTCAAGGAGGCGCTGCTCGCACGCGACAAGCGCTGGGGCGAGTTGATCTACTGGCGCACCCTCAAAGGCAACGATTCCCGCTTCACGCTGCACTACCTCCTGCAGGCGATCGACCTCGATTTGCAATGGGACGGCAGCATCCAACGCGCCCCGCCCGACCAGCAGATCTACATCGATAACCTGATCCGCACACTCTGGATCGCCCTGGTCGTAACGCTCGCGTGCATCCTCTTGGGCTATCCAGTTGCTTTCATGATCGCGACGGCGCCGCCCAGGCTGGCCAAGCTCCTGATCCTGCTCGTGCTGTTGCCGTTCTGGACCTCGCTTCTGGTGCGGACGGCGGCCTGGGTGATCGTGCTGCAGAAGGCGGGGATCGTGAACGACGCGTTGATCGGGCTCGGCCTGGTGGAGGAGCCGCTGGCGCTGATTTTCAACCGCACCGGCGTCTATATTGCCATGGTCCACATCCTGCTGCCGTTCATGATCCTGCCGCTCTTCAGCGTCATGAAGGGCATTCCGGGCGACCACGTGCGCGCCGCCGCTTCGCTCGGGGCGAAGCCCTGGGCGGCCTTCCTCTCCGTCTACTTCCCGCAGACGCTGCCCGGCCTGGCGGCGGGCTGCCTCTTGGTCTACGTCATCGCGCTCGGCTTCTACATCACGCCGATGCTGATCGGCGGCGGCTCGGATCAGATGCTGGCCTATCTGATCGCCGAGTTCGCCACCAACACCGCCAACTGGGGCCTGGCCGGCGCGCTGGCGATGGTGCTGCTGGTCTGCATCGCGGTGCTCTACCCCCTCTACCAGCGCTTCGCCGGCGCCGGCGGCATGAAGCTCGGCTGAGGGGCGAGGCGATGGCACTTCCCGTTCACGCCACCATCGGGCAGCGGCTCTGGCACGTCGCTTTTCGGATCATCTGCGTTTTGGTCTTCGTCTTCCTGGTGGCGCCGATCATCGTCATCATTCCGATCTCGGTCAGCTCCTCAAGCCTCTTGAACTACCCCCTGCCGGGGCTGTCGCTGAAGTGGTTCGAGGTCATCTTCACGCCTTATCCCTGGATGCTGTCGCTGGAGAACAGCGTCATCATCGCCTCGGCGACGACGGTGCTGGCGACCATCCTCGGCACGCTCGCGGCCTATGGCCTGACCAGCGTCGAGTTTCGCCTGAAGCCCCTGCTAATGGCGCTTCTGATCTCGCCGATGATGGTGCCGCTGGTGATCACGGCGCTGGCGGCCTATTTCCTCTTCGCCCGCATGGGACTCGCCGGCACCTTCACCGGCATGATCTTGGCCCACACGGTGCTGGCCGTCCCCTTCGTCGTCATCACCGTGACCGCGACCCTGCAGGGCTTCGACCGCAACATGGTCCGCGCTGCCCAGAGCCTCGGGGCCAAGCCGCTCACGGCTTTCTTCGGCGTCACCTTGCCCTTGATCATGCCGGGCGTGATCTCGGGCGCCGTCTTCGCTTTCGTCACCTCGTTCGACGAGATCGTGGTCGCCCTCTTCATCGCCTCGCCGGCGCAGTTCACCCTGCCGCGCCATCTCTTCTCGGGCCTGCGCGACAACCTCGACCCCTCGATTGTCGCCATCGCCACATTGCTGATCGTGGTTTCGATCTGCCTGATGGCGGTGGTCGAATTCTTGCGCTGGCGGACCGAGCGGTTGGGCCGCGCGGCCGAGACGGAATAGCAAGGGTCCGGCGCCTATGCCCCCTCGTCTCGTGCCGTTTCGGCTCCGCCGTCTGGAGGCCCGGGTCTACCGCGCCCCGATCGCGCGCCCGGTAACGAACTCCTTCGGCACCATGACGAGCCGCCCGGCCGTGGTCGTCCGGGCCGAGGACCTGGACGGCGTCGTCGGCTGGGGCGAGACCTGGTGCAACTGGCCGACCTTCGGGGCCGAGCACCGGGCGCGCGTGATCGAGGAGCTGGTCGCCCCCCATCTTCTGGCGCGTGAATGGCCAAGCCCGAGCGAGGCCTTCGGACACCTGACCCGGGCGTTGCACGTCCTTGCCATCCAGACCGGCGAGCCCGGACCGATCGCGCAGGCCATCGCCGGTATCGACATAGCACTTTGGGACCTGGCGGCACGGCGGTTGGAGCTGCCGCTCTGGCGGCTGTTGCGGGAGATGGCGCCGATCGACGAGCCGCTACGGCCGGCGGTGCCGGTCTATGCCAGCAACCTCAACCCGGACCGGCCCGAAAGCGTGGCCGCGGGCAAGTACGAGGAGGGCTACCGCGCCTTCAAGCTCAAGGTCGGCTTCGATGCGGAAGGCGACCTGGCCAACCTGGCCGCACTTCGCGAGCGCCTCGGCGACGCGGTCCACCTGATGATCGACGCCAACCAGGCCTGGAACTTGGGCAGCGCCATCGAGATGGCTGGCAAGGTCGCCCCCTTGCAGCCCTTCTGGCTGGAGGAGCCGCTCCCCGCCGACAGCCCCGACGCGGACTGGCAAGCCCTGGCGGCGGCCTCGGCCGTGCCGTTGGCCGGCGGCGAGAACCTGGCCTCGGACGAGGTCTTCGACCATGCCCTCGGCCTCGGCGCGCTCGCCGTGGTGCAGCCGGACATCGCCAAGTGGGGCGGCTTTTCCCGCTGCCTGCCGCTGGCCAAGCGCATCATCGACGCCGGCCGGCTCTACTGTCCGCATTTTCTCGGCGGCGGTATCGGCCTCGTCGCCTCGGCCCACTTGCTGGCCGCCGCCGGCGGTGCCGGCATGCTGGAGGTCGACGCCAACGACAACCCGCTGCGCCAGGGCCTGGCCGAGCCCTTCCCCGAAATCGTCGGCGGCGAGATGCGGCTTTCCGACGCCCCCGGCCTCGGCATCGCCCCCGCCGAAGCGATCGAGCGCTACCGCACCGGCTCCGCCTGAAGGGCGCTCAGGAGCCCGCGCCAGCGCCTCGGCCGGGGCAGTTGTCCCCCGCCCGTCCCACTCTTTTCCCCGGTTTTATCCACAAGAGATTGTGGTGTTCCCTGTTCGTACACACATTATTTATTGTTGAACGGCGGTAGCAAGAGTAGTATGCGAGATCGATCTGGGGGCGTGGCGGACCCGTGGTCCGTCATTCAAGATGGGTCAAGCAATGGAATGGACGGACGAACGGGTCGCTCGGCTCAAGGAGCTTTGGGCCCAAGGCTATTCAGCACGACAGATCGCGGAGGAGCTGGGCGGCGTGACCCGCAACGCGGTGATCGGCAAGGCCAATCGGATGGGGCTCTCCAAGCCGACGAAATCGTCGATCACCCGGCAGCGCAAGCGTGAGGAGGGCGAGCGCGTCAGGCCGGTGGCGGAGGAAGCGGTGATTGTGGCGCCCGACAGCGGTGTCTCGATCCTGACCCTGACGGGTGCGACCTGCCGCTGGCCGATCGGGCATCCCGGCGAGGAGAACTTCTTCTTCTGCGGTGCCCGCACCAAGCCCGGCCAGCCCTATTGCGACGCACACAGCCGTCTCGCCTATCAGACGCCGACGCCCAAGGAAGCCAAGAAGCGCTCTGCCTGAGCTGGCGTCGTCGGCGCCTTGCCCGCAGCCGCGGCGGCGGGTGTAGAATGGTTCCGCCATGGCGGAGGAGCCCGTATCCCTTGTCGCGACGCCCGATTCCGCGGACCTACTGGCCCGCGGCATCTCGCGGCTGTTGGCCCAGATGGGCTATGCGACCCTGACCGAATTCCGTCTCCGCAACGGCCGCCGCGCCGATGTCGCCGGCATCAACGCCAAGGGCCGGATCGTCATCGTCGAGCTGAAGCGCTCGCTGCAAGACTACCGCACCGATGGCAAATGGCCGGAATACCTCGACTACTGCGACAGCTTCTATTTCGCGGCACCGAAAGGCTTCGACCACCAGCACCTGCCCGCCGAGCAGGGCCTGATCCTGGCCGACCGCTACGGCGCCGCCGTCATCCGTCCCGCCGCCGAGCAGCCGGCGCTGCACGCCAGCCGTCGCCGGGAGGTGACGCTGCGCTTCGCCCTCGCCGCCGCCAGCCGCCTGGGCCAGCTGCTCGATCCTTGAGGGTGGTCCTCAGCGGTAGGGATCGGGCTGGCCGAGATGGTTCCGGACGTAATCGGCGACGCCCGCCTCCAACGGCGTAAAGGGCCGCTCGTAACCAGCGGCGCGCAGGCGTTCCATCGGCGCCTGCGTGAAGTACTGGTAGCGGCCCCGGAGTTCTTCCGGCATCTCGACGAATTCGATTCGTTCCGCCAAACCAAGTGCCTGAAAGAGGGCGCCGGCAAGCTCGCGCCAGCTCTGCGCCCGGCCGCTGCCGAGATTGAAGAGGCCGTTGACGCCGGCATTGTCGAGCAGCCACAACACCACCTCGGCGCAGTCCTTGACGTAGATGAAGTCGCGTTTCTGGTCGCCGTCGGCACAGTCGTCCCGGTCCGACTCGAAGAGGCGCAAGGGCGCGCCGGCGGCGACCTCGGCATGGCGCTTGGCGATCAGGCTTCGCATCTCGCCCTTGTGGTACTCGTTGGGGCCGTAAACGTTGAAGAACTTGAGCCCGACCCATTGCGGCGGCCTCGGCCCGCCCTCGGCGACGACGCGGGCGATGCGGCGGTCGAAGGCGTGCTTCGACCAGCCGTAGGCGTTGAGCGGCCTCAGCCGGGCCAGCGCCTCGGGCCGGCCGTCGTCGTCGAAGCCTTCGGTGCCATCGCCGTAAGTGGCAGCCGAGCTGGCATAGATCAGCCTGATCCCGCGCCGCGCCGCCAGCCGCCAGAGGTCGAGCGACAGGCGAAAGTTGCTCTCGACGATCAGGTCGGCGTCGCGCTCGGTCGTGGCGCTGACGGCGCCCATGTGGACGATCGCCTCGATGCTGCGCGCGTTCGCCGCGACGAAGTCGCGCGTCGCCTCGGGCGGGATCAACTCGGCGATCTCGTGATGCACCAGGTTCTGCCACTTCTCGCCCGTGCCCAGGCTGTCGGCGACGACGATCTCACGGGAACCGCGCTCGGCCAGTGCCGCGACGACGTTGGAGCCGATGAAGCCGGCGCCGCCGGTGACCAGGATCACGGGCCCTCTCCGCCGCCCCGACGGGCCCGGGCGATGGTGTCCGTGGTGGAGTTGCCGACCTCCAGCTCGGCCAGCAGCACCCGGCCGCCCCAGGATTCGACGGCATCGGCGCCGACCACCTGGTCGCGGCTGTAGTCGGCGCCCTTGACCAGCACATCGGGCTGCAAGAGCCGGATCAGCTCGATCGGCGTCGGCTCGGCGAAGACCACCACCAGGTCGACGTCGGCGAGCGAGGCCAGCACGATGGCGCGCGCGACCTCGTCCTGCAGCGGCCGGCCGGGGCCCTTCAGCAGCGCCACAGAAGCGTCGCTGTTGAGGCCGACGACGAGGCGGTCGCATGCCGCCCGGGCTTGCCGCATCAGCGAGACATGGCCCGGATGAAGCAAGTCGAAGCAGCCATTGGTGAAGCCGACCTCGTGGCCTTGGGCCCGCCATTGCCGGACCCGTTCCGCCGCCGTCTCGGCACCGACGAGCTTGGCCTCCGAGGTGCCGATGCTACGCTCCAAAAGTGCGGTCTCGAGGTCCTGGCGGCGAACCACGGCGGTGCCGACCTTGCCGACCACGACGCCACCGGCGAGGTTCGCCAGCCGGGCCGCCTCGACGAGCGTGCCGCCGGCCGCGATGCCCGCGGCCAACGCCGCCACCACGCTGTCGCCGGCGCCGGCGACGTCGTAGACCTCGCGGGCCCGGGTCGCGAGGTGCACGGCCGCGCCATCGCGCGGCAGCAGCGAGATGCCAGCCTCGGACCGGGTCACCACCAGGGCCTCGATCTCTGTTTCCGCCAAGACCCGGCGGGCCGCGGCGGCGACCTCGTCGTCGCTCGCCGTCGGCGCCCCAGTGGCGGCGGCGAGCTCGGCCCGGTTCGGCGTGATCAGGCTGGCACCGGCGTAGGCGCGCCAGTCCTCGCGCTTGGGATCGACGACGATCCGTTTGCCGGCATCCCGCGCCGCCCGGATCGCCGGCCCCAGGACGGTGTCGCTCAAGACGCCCTTGCCGTAGTCGGAGAGGACGACGATGTCCGCGTCCGCGAGGGCGGCCTCGAAAGACTGCGACAAGGCCGCCGCCGAGGCGTCGTCAATCGGCCGGGTATCCTCCCCATCGGTGCGCAAGAGCTGCTGCCGGTCGGCGACGAAGCGCGTTTTCTCGGGCGTCGCCCGCGCGCCTGCCGTCACCAGATGACACTCGAGGCCGGCCACGGCACCGGCCAGTGCCGCCACCGCCGCGCCCGCCGCATCGTCTCCGACCAGGCTGACCAGCGTCGCCCGGGCGCCGAGGGCGGCGAGGTTGGCGGCGACATTGCCGGCCCCGCCCAGCATCTCGTCCTCGCGCTCGATCCGCAGCACCGGGACCGGCGCCTCGGGCGAGAGCCGCGCGACCCGGCCGTAGACGAAGCGGTCCAGGATCAGATCGCCGAGACAGAGGACGCGGGCGCGCGGCAGCGCCGCGATGAGCTCGGCAAGCACTTCTCTCGGGGGCTCGGGCTCGGCCATGGCTCCGGGGTTACACCAAAGAGAGGCCGATTTCCAGCATGGCGGCGGCACCTCAGGTCTGCAGGAAGCGGCGCTTGTTCCCCTCCAGCACCAGGCAGGTGAGGCAACCGGTGTAGAAGGCGCCGGTATCGATGCCGATCCGATTGGCGCGGACCTGGACCTTCGATTCTGGCGTGTGGCCGTGCACCACGACCTTGCCGAAATCCTGGGTGGCATCGAGGAACGCGCCCCGGATCCACATCAGGTCCTGCGGCCTCTGCTCGGCCAGCGGCACCTCGGGGCGGACGCCGGCATGGGCGAAGAAGAAGTCCCCCGCCTCGTAACTGAGGCTGAGTTCATCCAGGAACGTCCGGTGCCCCGCCGACAGCGCGGCGGCGAGCGCGGCGCGGGTCTCGTCGTAGGCGTCCGCCCCCGACCACTCCATCGGCCGGGCGACGTCGTAGCTGGCGAGCGTAGTGTCGCCGCCGTTCTGGAACCAGTTCGGCCCCGCCTCGCTCCCGTCCAGGAAGCGCAGCATGAAGTCCTCGTGGTTGCCCTTGAGGTGGACCGTCTCGAAGCCCGGCAGCGGCCGCTCGCACAAGGCCTCGATCACGCCGCGGCTGTCGGGGCCGCGATCGACGTAGTCGCCGAGATAGACGACGTAGTTGTCGGCCCCGCCAGCGCTTTGCGCATCGGCCAGGATCATGGCGTGCAGCCGCTCCAGGAGCTCCAGATGGCCGTGGATGTCGCCGACGGCATAGAGCCGTTGCCCCTCGGGCACCCGCACCTTTTTGCCGGGGCCGGCCACCGCGCGGCCTCAACCGGGCGTCGGCTCGCCCGCCGGGGCCGGCTCGGCGGGAAAGAGCTCGGGCGTGCCGAAGGGCAGCTGCTCCAGGTAGAGCGACTGCGAGGGAAAGGCGAAGCCGGCGCCGGCGGCCTCGACGATTTCCTTGATCCGGTAGGCGAGCGCCTCCTTGATCTCCATCCACTCGCCCCAATTGGTGGTCTTGGTGAAGCAGTAGAGCATGATGTCGATCGAGGAATCATTGAAGGAATCGACGTTGATCAGCGTCGTCGCCCGGCCCGGATCGGTCTCGAAGGCGGCATCGCCGTAGACGTGGTCGCGAATCCCCTGCACCACCTGGCGCAGCTGGGTCTCGGAGGTCCGGTATTCGAGGCCGATCTTCCAGTAGATCCGCCGGTTGGTCATGCGCGAGAAGTTGACCAGCGCGGTGCCGGCCAGCATCTGGTTGGGGATCGTCACCAAGCCCTTGTCGAAGCGGCGGATTTTGGTCGTGCGGAAGCCGATATCCTCGACCGTGCCCTCGACGTCGGGGGTGCGGATCCAATCGCCCTTCTCGAAGATGTGGTCGAGGAAGATCGAGAGCCCGGCGAACAGGTTCTGGATCAGGTTCTGGGCCCCGAAGGCGACCGCCATGCCGATCAGGCCGAGGCCACCCAGGACCGCGGCGACGTTGAAGTCCCACTCCTCCAGGATCGCCACGATGGCGAGGCAGGCGATGGCGAACTTGGCGACCTTGGCGAAGAAGCCGCGCAGGCTGTCGCGCATGCCCCGGCTGCCGGCCAGGATGGTCAGCCGGTCGACCAGATAGGAGAGCGGCACCACCAGACGATAGAGCGTCCAGAAGATGGTGAAGGCGATCAGCGTGCGGACGACGCGGGTCAGGAAGAGGTCGATATCGCGGGGCATCTCGGCCACCTGGCTCGCCCAATAGACGCCGATGACGACGAAGACGAACCTGAGCGGCGGCTCCAGCGCCGTCAGCACGGTATCGTCGAGCTCGGTCTTGGTGCGCTTGGTCAGGCGGCGCAGGAAGTCGATGACGACACGGGCGAAGATCCGGCGCAGCAACAGGAAGAGGAGGAAGACGCCGAGCGCCGTCAGCACGTCGCCCAGGCTGACCCCGGCAACCCCGGCGTGCCAGACGAACACGACCTCCTGCCAAAAATCCTTTAGCGTGCTCATGGTTTCAGGAAAGCCTCACTTCCGTCCGCCATCGGTATCGTGCCGGCCGGCCTTAGCGCTCAGCGCGGCAGGGTCGACGTGCCCATGAGATGGGCGTCGACGGCGCGGGCACACTGGCGGCCCTCTCGAATGGCCCAGACCACCAGCGATTGGCCGCGCCGCATGTCGCCGGCCGCGAAGACCCTGTCGATCGAGGTCCGATAGTCGCGGGTGTCGGCCTTGACGTTGCCGCGCCCGTCGAGCTCGACGCCGAGATCGGCCAGCATGCCTTCGTGGCTGGGGTGCACGAAGCCCATCGCCAGCAGCACCAGATCGGCCGGCATCTCGAACTCGCTGCCGGGAATCTCGTGCATCGTCATGGCACCGTCTTCCGCCTGCTCCCAGCGGATCCGGGCCAGTCGTAAGGCCTCGACGCGGCCGTTGGCGCCTTGGATCGCCTTGGTGGAGACGGCCCAATCGCGCTCGCAGCCTTCTTCGTGCGAGGTCGAGGTCCTGAGCCGGTCGGGCCAGTCGGGCCAGGTGATAGCCTTGTCCTCGCGCTCCGGCGGCTTCGGCATGATCTCGAGCTGGGTCACCGTGCGGGCACCCTGGCGGATCGAGGTGCCGACGCAGTCTGAGCCGGTGTCGCCGCCACCGATGACGATGACGTTCTTACCCTCGGCGCTGAGCTGTTGGTTGTCGAGGATCTGCTCGCCGGCGACACGGCGGTTCTGCTGGGTCAGAAACTGCATGGCGAAATGGACGCCGTCGAGATCACGCCCCGGCACCGCCATGTCACGTGGCGCCTCGGCACCGCCGGTCAGAACGACGACGTCGTAGATCTCCAGCAGTTCCTCGACCGAGATCGTGACGCCGACGTGGGTGTTGGGGCGGAACTCGACGCCCTCGGCCCGCATCTGCGCCATCCGCCGGTCGATCAGCCGTTTCTCCATCTTGAAATCCGGGATGCCGTAGCGGAGCAGGCCACCCAGGCGCGCGTTCTTCTCGTAGATGGTGACACCATGGCCGGCCCGGGCCAGCTGCTGGGCGCAGGCCAGACCCGCCGGGCCCGAGCCGATGACGGCAACGCCCTTGCCGGTCCGGCGCTCGGGAATCCGCGGCACGATCCAGCCTTCCTCCCAGCCCTTGTCGACGATCGCGCATTCGATCGTCTTGATGGTGACCGGCTGGTCGGTGATGTTGAGGGTGCAGGCCGCCTCGCAGGGTGCCGGGCAGACGCGGCCGGTGAACTCCGGGAAATTGTTGGTCGAGTGCAAGACCTCGAGCGCCGCCCGCCAGTTGCCGCGAAAGACCAGGTCGTTCCAGTCGGGGATGATGTTGTTGACCGGACAGCCCTGGTGGCAATAGGGGATGCCGCAGTCCATGCAGCGCGCGCCCTGCTGGCGCAGCTCCTGGTCGGAAAGCCCCAGGACGAATTCGTCGTAGTGATGGACGCGATCGGCGACCGGCGCGTAGGACCGGTCGCGCCGCTTGAACTCCTTGAACCCGGTCGGCTTGCCCATGGCGTTCACTCGCCGACGGCGACGGAGATACCGGTGCGCTCGGTCGCCCTGGAGGCCGCTTGCACCTCCTGCAGGGCGCGGCGGTAGTCGACCGGCATGACCTTGACGAACTTCGGCAAATAGTCGTCCCAGCCGTCCAGGATCTGCCGGGCCCGGTCGCTGTCGGTGTGGCGGTGATGCTCCTCGACCAGGGCGCGCAAGCGCTGGGCGTCGTAGCGGGTCATGTCGTGGACGATGTCGACCCGGCCGTGGGTCTCCAAGTCGCCGCCCTGGCCCTCGTGGTCCTCCAGCATCTGATCCTCGTCGGCGATCGGCTCCAGGTCGACCATGGCGAGGTTGCAGCGCTGCTCGAAATCGCCCGTCTCGTCGAGCACGTAGGCGATGCCGCCGCTCATGCCGGCGGCGAAGTTGCGGCCGGTTTGGCCGAGGACGACGACGACGCCGCCGGTCATGTATTCGCAGCCGTGGTCGCCGACGCCCTCGACGACGGCGCTGACGCCCGAGTTGCGGACCGCGAAGCGCTCGCCGGCGACGCCGCGGAAGTAGCATTCGCCGTCGATGGCACCGTAGAGCACGGTGTTGCCGATGAGGATGTTCTCTTCGGGCGCAAACCGGCTGACCTTGGGCGGATAGATCACCAGCCGGCCGCCCGAGAGGCCCTTGCCGACATAGTCGTTGGCATCGCCCTCGAGCTCGAAGGCGACGCCGCGGGCGAGGAAGGCACCGAAGCTCTGCCCGGCGCTGCCGGCGAACTTCACCCGGATGGTGTCGTCAGGCAAGCCGTCGTCGCCGTGCTCGAGCGCGATCCGGCCCGACAACATGGCGCCGACCGTGCGGTTGGTGTTGGCGATTCCGGTCTCGATGACGACCGGCTCCAGGCTCTCGATGGCCGCCTCGGTCTCTTTGATCAGGCGGTTGTCGAGGGCCTTGTCGAGGCCGTGGTCCTGGACCTCCGAGTTGTGGATCGCGACTCCGGGGCCGGCCTCGACCTGGTGCAGCAAGCGCGAGAGATCGAGGCCTTGCGCCTTCCAATGGTCGATCGCGGCCCGCGTCTCCAGCCGGTCGGCCTGGCCGATCATCTCGTCGAAGCGCCGGAAGCCGAGCCCGGACATCAGCTCGCGGACCTCGTTGGCGACGTAGGTGAAGTAGTTGATGACGTGCTCCGGCTCGCCGGTATAGCGCTTTCTGAGCTCCGGGTCCTGGGTCGCGATGCCGACGGGACAGGTATTCAGGTGACACTTGCGCATCATGATGCAGCCGCTGGCGATCAACGCCGCCGTGGCGATGCCGAACTCGTCGGCGCCGAGCAAGGCCCCGACGACGACGTCGCGGCCGGTGCGCAAGCCGCCGTCGACCTGCACCGCGATCCGTCCGCGCAAGCGGTTCGCCACCAGCGTCTGATGGGTCTCGGCGAGGCCGATCTCCCAGGGGCTGCCGGCGTTCAGGATCGAGGTGATCGGGCTCGCCCCGGTGCCGCCGTCGAAGCCCGAGATGGTGACGTGGTCGGCATGCGCCTTCGAGACCCCGGCGGCGACGGTGCCGACGCCGATCTCGGAGACCAACTTGACGCTGATCCGAGCCTCCGGGTTGACGTTCTTGAGGTCGTGGATGAGCTGCGCCAGGTCCTCGATCGAGTAAATATCATGGTGCGGCGGCGGCGAGATCAGGCCGACGCCCGGCGTCGAGTGGCGCACCCGGGCGATCCATTCGTCGACCTTGTGGCCCGGCAGCTGGCCGCCCTCGCCGGGCTTGGCGCCCTGCGCCATCTTGATCTGGATGTCGCTGGCATTGACCAGGTACTCCGCCGTCACGCCGAAGCGGCCCGAGGCCACCTGCTTGATCGCCGAGCGCATCGAATCGCCGTTCCTGAGCAACCGATAGCGCTCGGCCTCCTCGCCGCCCTCGCCGCTGTTCGACTTGCCGCCGATCCGGTTCATGGCAATGGCGAGCGTCGTGTGCGCCTCCCAGGAGATCGAGCCGAAGGACATCGCCCCGGTGGCGAAGCGCTTGACGATCTCCGAGGCCGGCTCGACCTCGTCGAGCGGCACCGGCTCGTTGGCGAGTTTCAGCTCGAAGAGGCCGCGCAGGTTGCGCAGCTTCCGGTCCTGCGCGTTCATGGCTGTCGAGAAGGCCCGGTACTTGCCCTCGTCCTCGGTGCGGACCGCATGCTGCAGGGCAGCGACCGTCTCGGGCGTCCAGGCATGCTCCTCGCCGCGCAGCCGATAGGCGAGCTCGCCGCCGACGTCGAGCGCGTTTTGGTAGAGCAGCACGTCGCCGAAGGCGACCTGGTGGCGGCGCACCGTCTCCTCCGCGACTTGGGCGAGGCCGGCGCCGTCGATGGCACATTGCGTACCGGTGAAGTAGCGCTCCAGGAAGTCCTCCGAGAGGCCGACGGCATCGAAGATCTGGGCGCCGCAATAGGACTGGTAAGTGGAGATGCCCATCTTCGACATCACTTTCAGGATGCCCTTGTCGACCGCCTTGGTGTAGCGCGTGTGGATCTCTTGCTCGGCCAGCTTCTCCGGCAGCGAGGGCCGTAGCGCCGACAGCGTGTCGAAGGCGAGGTAGGGGTTGATCGCCTCGGCGCCGTAGCCGGCCAGAAGGCAGAAGTCGTGCACACGCCGTGCCTCGCCCGTCTCGACCACCAAACCGACCTCGGTGCGCAGGCCCTCTCGGATCAGGTGGTGATGGACGCCGGCGGTGGCCAGCAGGGCCGGAATAGCGATGTGGTCGGCGTCGACGGCACGGTCCGAGAGGATCAGGATGTTGTAGCCACCCTCGACCGCCTCCTCGGCCCGCTTGAAAAGCCGCTCCAAGGCCGCCTCCATGCCCTCGGACCCCTCTTCGGCCGGGTAGGTGATGAAGAGCGTGTAGGTGCGGAAGGCGTCGTCGACGTGGTTCTCGATCTGTCGGATTCGCTCCAGGTCCAGGTTGGAGAGGATCGGCTGGCGCACCTCCAGGCGCTTCTTGGTGCCGGCATCGTCCGGGTCCATGAGGTTCGGCCTGGGTCCGATCAGCGAGACGAGCGACATCACCAGCTCCTCGCGGATCGGGTCGATCGGCGGGTTGGTGACCTGGGCGAAGCACTGCTTGAAATAGTCGTAGAGCCGCTTTGGCCGGTCCGACAGCACGGCGAGCGGCGTGTCCACCCCCATCGAGCCGACCGGGTCCTGGCCCGTCATCGCCATCGGCGACAGGAAGAAGCGGAGATCCTCCTGGGTGTAGCCGAAGGCCTGCTGGCGCAGCAGCAGGGTCTCGGAATCGGGCGCCATCGGCCCGACCTCGCTCGGCAGGTCCTCGAGATGGATCTGGGTCTGGTCGAGCCAGTCCTGATAGGGCTTGGCCTCGGCCAACGTCGCCTTGACCTCGGCGTCGTCGATGATGCGGCCTTCTTCGAGGTCGATCAGGAACATCTTGCCCGGCTGCAGCCGCCACTTCTTGACGATCTTCTCCTCCGGGATCGGCAGCACGCCGACCTCCGAGCCCATGATCACCATGTCGTCGTCGGTGACAACGTAGCGGGCCGGACGCAGGCCGTTCCGGTCCAGCGTCGCGCCGATCTGCCGGCCGTCGGTGAAGGCGATCGCGGCGGGGCCGTCCCAGGGCTCCATCAGGGCGGCGTGATACTCGTAGAAGGCCCGCCGGTCGTCGTCCATCAGCGGATTGTTGTTCCAGGCCTCGGGGATCATCATCATCATCGCCTGCGACAGCGAATAGCCGCCGGCGACCAGCAGCTCCAACGCGTTGTCGAAGGTCGCCGAGTCGGAGGCGCCATCGCCGATCACCGGCCAGAGCTTGTCGAGGTCCTCGGCCAGAACCTCCGAGAGCATGGATTGGCGCCTCGCCGCCATCCAATTGACGTTGCCGCGCACGGTGTTGATCTCGCCGTTGTGGCAGAGAAATCGGAAGGGCTGCGCCAGCTTCCAGGAGGGGAAGGTGTTGGTGGAGAAGCGCTGGTGCACCAGCGCCAACGCCGATTCCATCCGCTCGTCATTGAGGTCGTGGTAGTAGACCTTGAGGTTGCCTGCCAGCACCATGCCCTTGTAGCCGATCGTCCGGGACGAGAGCGTCGGAATGTAGAACCCGCCCCTGGGATCGAGACCGCTCTCGCGGACCTCGCGATGGGCACGCTTGCGGATGACGAAAAGCTTGCGCTCGAAGGCGTCCTGGTCGGCGGCGTTGTCGCCGCGGGCGATGAAGGCCTGCCGAATCACCGGCTCCTCGGGCTTGACGCTCTCGCCGAGACAGGAATTGTCGGTCGGAACCTCGCGCCAGCCGAGGAATTGCTGTCCCTCCTCGGCCGATATGCTTTCCATCAGCGCCACGGCCTTGGCCAATGCCGCCGGCTCGCGCGGCAGGAAGATCATGCCTACGGCATAGTCGCCGATGACCGGCAACCGGATACCGAGGGCGTCGGCCTCCTCGCGCAGCAGGCGGTCGGGAAGCTGGATCAGAACGCCGGCCCCGTCGCCGGCCAACGGGTCGGCGCCGACCGCCCCCCGGTGGTCCAGATTGACGAGGATTTCAAGGCCCTGGCGAATGATCGCGTGGCTCTTGCGGCCCTTGATGTCGACGACGAAGCCGACGCCGCAATTGTCGTGCTCGTTCCGCGGATCGTAGAGCCCTTGGCGCTCCAGCTTGTCCCGTCTCTCCATATTCGCTCGTTCCCGTTACCGTTTCGCCCGTGCCGCTCGCCGCACCGGCCCCGGCGCGACCGGATGGCTGCGAAAGACCGCAGCACCACCCCTCGAACCGAGTGCCCGACCGTCGAATTCGTCATGCTGGCCTTCGGAGCAGGGGGTTATCGCACGCCGAGGCCCGTTTTGTCACGGCATCGACGCCGATCGAAGCGAGGGGCGACGCCGCCGCCCTCGCCGCTTTCGCCTCAGCCGCGGACCTGCCCCTGGGAGGGCGGCCGGCGCACGAGCGACCAGACGTTCGGTGCGTCCGGCATACCGACCTCGATCAGGCTCGGCCGATCGGCGGCCAGGTGGCGGCCCAGCACCTCGGCGAGCTGATCGGGCGCCTCGACCCGGTCCGCCGCCATGCCGAACGACTGGGCCAGGGCGACGAAGTCCGGGTTGGTGAGATCCACGGCGATGTGCCGGCCGCCGTATCTGTTGGCCTGGATCGTCTTGACGTTGCCATAGGCCTTGTTGTCGAAGACCAGCACCGTCACCGGGATGTCGTGGTGCATGGCGGTCGCCAGCTCCTGCACCGTGAACATGAAGCCGCCGTCGCCCATGATCGCCACCGTCTTGCGCTCCGGTGCGGCCACCTTACCGCCCAATGCGGCCGGATAGGCCCAGCCGAGGGTGGCCTGGAAGCCCGGCATGAAGAAGCTTCTGGGGCAGTAGAACGGCACCCCGAAGCGGGTGAAGACGCTGAACCGGGTGACGTCGGCGAAGACCATGGCGTCGTCCGGCAGGGCTTCGCGAAAGGCGCGGCCATAGCCCGAAAGCGGCTCCAGGTCGGCCATCTTGGCGGCGATCTCGCCGTGCACGGCGGCGTGCTCATCGGCCGGCGCTTGCCTTGCCGGGCCGCGCTTCGCCAAGGCTCGGGCCAGCGCCTCCAGCGCCGGTCCGGCGGCGGCGACGATCTCGACGTCCGAGCGCCGGGGCTTGACGATCTGGGTGGGGTCGACGTCGATCCGGATGGTCTCAACCTCGGCCTCCCGGCCCCAGGCGAGCGCCGTCGTCGTATAGCGGGTGCCGACGATGAGGGCGACGTCGGCCTGGTCCCAGAGCTCCTGCCCGCCCAGCATCTCGAAGGCGAGGGGGTGCGCGTCGCCGAGACTGCCGCGCGCGTTCGGCGACATCGCCACCGGCGCGCCCAAATGCTCGGCAACGGCCCGGAGCGGGGCCTCGGCATCGACGATGCCGCCGCCGACCAGGATCAGCGGCCGGCGGGCGCTGTAGAGCCGCTCGGCCGCCTGTTTGATGAGATCCGCCTCCGGCTCGGGCGCCGAACGGGGTGTGACCGGCGCGATCGGCTCGACAGCGGCGGCGGCGCCCAGCAGATCGGGCGCCATCTCCAATATGGCCGGGCTCTTGCGGCCCGAGTGCATGTCGCGAAAGGCGTCGCAGAGCAGCGCCGGCACCTCGCTCGGGTGCTCGGCCCGGGCAACCCAGTCAATGATGCCGCGACTGACCGCCAACTGGTCCTTGAGCTCGTGCGCCATGCCGTAGTTCTGGCCGATCTGGTAGGAGGGGATCTGTCCGGTCAGCCCCAGCACCGGCAGGTTGGCCGAAGCTGCGGTGGCGAGTGCGGTCAGGCTGTTCAAGAGGCCCGGGCCGGGGACGACGGCGAAGACGCCGGTATCGCCGCTGGCCTGGGCATAGCCCATGGCCATGAAGGCAGCACCCTGCTCGTGGCGGGTGTGGATGACCCGCAGGTTGTTGCGGCGCTCGTAGAAGGCGTCGTAGAGGTTGTCGAGCTGAATGCCCGGAATGCCAAACACGGTCGTCACACCGTGGTCGAGCAGGCTTCTGACGATCGCTTGACCGCCGGTCATCTTGGGCATACGGGGGTGCCTCCCTCACTGATCTCGTGCTTGGCCGCTTGTTGGCGTGGCGGATCATAGCCGATTTCCGGGCCGACGCACGCGGGCGGCCGGTTGCCGCTGGCGGGAGCGCTTCCCATAATGCGGCCGTGGCAGACTGGGAGCGAACCGCAGATGACCGAAGAGGCGGCGGCACGGGACGCCTACGACGTCGTCATCATCGGCGGCGCCCTCACCGGCGGCAGTACGGCCTACCACCTGCTCGCCCGCGAGCCGAGCCTCGCCGTCGCCGTGATCGAGAAGGACCCAGCTTACGAGTTCGCCGCCTCCGCCCTCTCCTTCGCCGGCGTCCGAGTGCTCTTCTCGCAAGAAGAAAACATCGCCATGTCCCTCTATGGACACGAGTTCTACGGCGACTTCGCCCGCCTGATGACGGTCGAAGGCGAGGCACCGGTGCTCGACTTTCGCCGCCAGGGCTATCTCTTCATCGCCACCGAGGCCGAGGCGGCCCACGACATCGAGGCCAACTTCGAGCTGCAGCAGCGCCTCGGCTGCGACGTCGTGCTTCTGGACGATGCCGGCCTCGGCGCGCGCTATCCCTCGCTCAGGACCTCCGATGCAATCCTGGCCGTGCTGTCGCCCGGCGACGGCTGGATCGACAACCACGCGGCGTTGATGGGCTTCAGGGCCAAGGCCCGGGCGCTCGGCGCGGACTATCGGGCAGCCGAAGTCGTCGGCCTGGAAGCGGCGGGCGGCCGGATCCAACAGGTCGTGCTGGCCGACGGCGAGGAGCTTCGGGCCCGGACCGTGGTCAATTGCACCGGCGCCTGGGCGCCGGAGATCTGCGCCATGGCCGGGATCGAGATCCCGGTGGTGCCGCTTTCGCGGATGAACTTCTATTTCGAGTGCCGCGACGCACTGGAGCCGATGCCGCTCACGCGCGACATCCCGGGCATCGGTTTCCGGCCCGAGGGCCGGGGCTACATCGCCGGCTTTACCGATTTCGCCGCCGCCGGCCGCTTCGATTTCTCCCTCCGGCACGAGGTCTTCGAGGCGCATATCTGGCCTTGCCTGGCGCACCGGGTTCCGGCCTTCGAGGCGGTCAAGGTGCAGACCGCGTGGGCCGGGCACTACGCCTACAACTATTTCGACGGCAACCTGATCATCGGAAGCTGGCCGGGCGGTCCGGAGAACTTCCTCATCGCCACCGGCTTTTCCGGCCACGGCTTGCAACACGCGCCCGCCGTCGGCCGGGCGCTGTCGGAGCTGATCCTGGACGGCGAATTCCGCAGCATCGACTTGAACCGCTTCACCTGCCGACGGATCGTCGAGGACGAACCCTACCCCGAACGTGGCATGCGTGCATGAAAGGCGCTGGGTTGCGCCGACGTCCTAGAAATCGACGCAGATACCGTTCACTTCCCAATCGCCGTAGCGGGTCGGCTCGGGCCCGTCCCGGCCGCCGACCTCACGCGCGGGCTCCTTGGCTTTCGTCGGCTCGGCGGGGCGCGCGCCCGCGTTCTCAGGTTTTGAGCCCTTCTCGCGCTTTTCCGTCTTCTCATCCATCCGGAGAAAACCCCTGGAATTCCGGGCCTGGCCTCGCTTGACCGGCCTCAGGCCCATATTACATACCTCGGGCAACACCTGGAAACCAAACCGTCGATGGAGACCGATGAACTACGCCAAGACCGCGATCCTGCTGGCCCTGATGACCGGCCTCTTCCTGGGCCTGGGCTTTCTCATCGGCGGTGAGGTGGGGATGGTGGTCGCCTTTGCGATCGCGGCGGCGATGAACCTCTTCGCTTATTGGGGCTCGGACAAGATGGTCTTGCGCATGCACCGGGCACGCGCCGTCGACAGGCGCTCGGCACCGGAGTTGGTGGACCTGGTGGAGACGCTCAGCACCCGCGCCGGCCTGCCGATGCCCGCCGTCTACGTCATCGAGACCGAGCAGCCGAACGCCTTCGCCACCGGCCGCAACCCCGAGAACGCGGCCGTCGCCGTCACCAGCGGCCTGATGCACCGCCTCGACACGACGGAGCTCGCCGGCGTGCTGGCGCACGAGCTGGCCCATATCCGCAATCGCGACACCCTGGTGATGACAGTGACGGCGACACTGGCCGGCGCCATCTCGATGCTCGCCAACTTTGCCTTCTTCTTCGGCCGCGGCCGCGACAACCCGCTCGGCATTGTCGGCGTGCTGGCGATGATGATCGTGGCGCCGCTGGCTGCGATGCTGGTGCAGATGGCCATCAGCCGAACCCGCGAATACGCCGCCGACCGGGCCGCGGCCGAGATCTCGGGCCGGCCGCTCTGGCTCGCGGACGCGCTCGCCAAGATCGATGCCGCCGCCCGCGGAATCGACAACCCGGCGGCGGAGGAGAATCCGGCGACGGCACATCTCTTCATCGTCAATCCCCTGCACGGGCAGCGCATGGACAACCTCTTCGCCACCCACCCCAGCACCGAGAACCGGATCCGGCGCCTTCGCGAGATGACGGCGCAGGGTGCCGCCGCCCCACGGCCGACCGGGCCCTGGGGGTGAGCAGCGCCGGGCCGGCGGCGGCGGCGCGGCGGTGAAACGCCCCGGCGAGGCCGCGCGGGCGGCCGCCCTGGCGCTCGCCGAGGCGGTGCTGGTCAAGGGCCAGCCGCTCGACGACGCGATCCGCAAGGCGCAAGCGGCCGGCGGCCGGCTGGCGACGCTGGAGCCGCGAGACCGCGCCTTTGCGCGGCTCGTCGTCACCACCGTGCTGCGCCGCCTGGGCCAGATCGACACCGCGCTGGCCGCCTGCCTCGACCGGCCCTTGAAGGGTCGGGCGCTTCGGGTCCGCGAGATCCTGCGGCTGGCGGCAGCGCAGCTTCTCTTCCTGGAGACGCCGCCGCATGCCGCGGTCGACGCCGCGGTCCGCCAAGCGGCGCGGTTTCCCGCCTATCGCGGCCTCGTCAACGCCGTCCTGCGCCGCCTCGCTGCCGAGGCGAAAACGCTGCTGGAGCATCAAGACCAAGTCCGGCTCAACTGCCCCGATTGGCTCTGGCGCTCGTGGAGCGGCGCCTACGGCGAGGCGAAGGCGCAGGACATCGTGGCCCAGCTCTTGGCCGAGCCGCCGCTCGACATCACCGTCCGCGACGCGCCCGAGGAGTGGGCCGGCAGGCTGGACGCCCGGGTCCTACCGACGGGCAGCCTGCGCCGGCTCGGTGGCGGCGCGATCGAGACCCTGCCGGGATACGGCCAGGGTGCCTGGTGGGTGCAGGACACGGCCGCGAGCCTGCTGGCGCCGCTGTTGGGCGAGGTCCGGGGCCGCCGGGTCCTCGACCTCTGCGCAGCACCCGGCGGCAAGACGCTTCAGCTCGCCGCCGCCGGGGCCCGCGTTACCGCCCTCGACATCTCCGCTCGCCGGCTGGAATTAGTGGCGGCGAACCTGGCGCGGACCGGGCTCGAAGCCGAGCTCATCGCCGCCGACGCACGCCAGTGGCGGCCCGAGAGCGGCTTCGAGCTCATCCTCCTGGACGCACCCTGCACGGCCACCGGCACGATTCGCCGCCACCCCGACATCTGGCGCCTGAAGACGGCCGCTGACGTTGCCCGCATGGCGATCTTGCAGGCCGAGCTGCTGGCCGCGGCGCGGGCGATGCTGGTCCCGGGCGGGACCGTGCTCTACGGCTGCTGCTCGCTCGAGCCCGTGGAAGGCGAGGCGGTGATCGAGGCCTTCCTCGCCGCCGATCCGGCGCTCCGCCGGCAACCGATCGCGCCGGCAGAGATCTTCGGCCTGGAGACCCTGCTGACACCCGAGGGCGACCTCAGGACCCTGCCCTGCCACCTCGGCGATTCTGGCGGCATGGACGGCTTTTATGCGGCCCGACTGCGCCTGGAGTCACAGGCCTGAGCAGAGTTGCCGGCGCGGGGCCGAGCTGCTACCAACGCGTCATGCAACAAGCGGTCCGAATCGCCCCTTCGATCCTGTCGGCCGATTTCGCACGCTTGGGAGAGGAGGTCCGCGCCGTCACCGAGGCCGGCGCCGACTACATCCACATCGACGTCATGGACGGCCACTTCGTGCCCAACCTGACTATCGGGCCGGACGTCGTCGCCGCGCTCAGGCCGCATACCACGCTGCCCTTCGACGTCCACCTGATGATCCAGCCGGTCGACCCTTACATTCCGGCCTTCGCCGACGCCGGCGCCGACATCCTGACCGTGCACGCCGAGACCGGACCGCATCTCCACCGCAGCCTGCAGCTGATCCGCAGCCTCGGCAAGCGGGCCGGCGTCGCCCTCAATCCCGGCAGCCCCGCCGCCCTGGTCGACGAGGCGCTGGACCAGGCGGACCTCGTGCTGGTGATGAGCGTCAACCCCGGCTTCGGCGGCCAGGCCTTCATCGAGAGCCAGCTCGACAAGGTCGCCGAGATCAGACGACGGATCGACGCGACCGGCCGCGCCATCGATCTGGAGGTCGACGGCGGCGTCAACCAGAGCAACGCGGCCAGCGTCATCGCCGCCGGCGCCGACGTCCTGGTCGCCGGCAGCGCCACCTTCACGGGCGGTGCCGAGCACTACGCCGGCAACATCCAGCGCCTCCGCGACGCCCCTCGGGCGGCCCAGTGAGCGATGCCACGATTCCCGGTCCGAGCCGGGCCTGGCACCGGCTGAAAGCACTGGGCTTCGCTTCGCCCCTCTACCGCCTGACGCTGGGCAGCCGCGCGCCCGAGCGCCTGGTGGCGATGCCCGCCGACCCCTGGCCCGGCGACGAGGCGCGCGGCAACGCCATGTTCCAGGGCCGATTTCGCTTTGCCGGTCGTGAGGCGCAGGCGCCGAACCAGCCGCCCTGGCGGCTGCGGCCCGGCGATGCCGCCTGGACCCGGGCGCTGCATGGCTTCGAGTGGCTGGGCGACTTCGCCGCCGTCGAGGCAGGTGCCGCCGGCCAGCATGCGCGCCGCCTGGTCCGCTCTTGGATCGAGCTCTGCGGCGAATGGGAGCCCGAATACTGGGAGCCCGAGCTGCTGGCCCGTCGTCTCGTCGCCTGGACAGGCCATGCCGGATTCCTGCTCGACGGCGCCGACGAGCCCTTCCGCCACCAGTTCCTGGCCAGCCTCGACCGCCAACTCCGCCATCTCGGCCGCGCCGCCGGCGGGGTTGCGAGCGGCCGGCCGTCGGTGACGGTGGCGCTGGCGCTCGTGAGCGGCGGCCTGGCCCTACCCGACGGCGGCGCCAAGGCGGAGCGGGGGATGCGGCTGTTGCAGCGCGAGCTGGCCTCGGGCGTCGCCCCCGACGGCGGCCACCCGAGCCGCTCGCCGAGCCTGCAGATGGCCGTGTTGCGCGATTTCGTCCGCTTCCGCGAGTGCCTCCTGGCCGCCTCGAGAGAGGTGCCCAACGAGCTGCAGAACGCGATCGATCGGATGGCGCCGATGCTGCGCGCCTTCTGTCATGGCGACGGCGGCCTGGCGCTCTTCAACGGCGGCTTCGAGGAAGAGGCCGAGGCGGTGGCGGCGACGCTGGACCGCTCCGGCGCCGAGGGGCGAGCGCTCAACAATGCACCGCACAGCGGCTTTCAGCGCCTCGTCGCCGGCCGCAGCATCGTCGTCATGGACACCGGTAGCCAAGTCAGCGCGGCGCTGGCGCCGGGCGCACATGCCGGCGCCCAGAGCTTCGAGTTCTCCCGCGGCCGCCACCGGGTGGTGGTGAACTGCGGCAGCGGCCAGGGCCGGGATCCCGAATGGCACGCCGCCATGCGGGTCTCGGCGGCGCATTCCACGCTGATCGTCGACGACACCAACAACGCCGAGCTGCCGGCGCCCGGCCGGGCCGGCCGCAGCCCCGCCGGCCAAGTCGAGCGTAACGAGGACGAGGCCGGCAACATCTGGGTCGAGTCGACCCACGACGGCTATCGCCAAGACTTCGGGTTGCGTCACCGACGCCGCCTCTACCTCGACGCCTCGGGCGAGGACCTTCGCGGCGAGGATCGGCTGCTGGCCGAGCTGGCCGAGGCGCGCGAGCGGCCCTTCAACATCCGCTTTCATCTTCACCCGGCGATCCAGGCCTCCCTCGTGCAGGCCGGCGCGCAGGCGCTTCTGCGGCTGCCGTCGGGCGAGGGCTGGCGCTTTCGCGCCAGCGGTGGCGAGGTCGGGCTGGAGGAAAGCGTCTATCTCGGCCGTAGGGACGAGCTTCGGCGTACCGAGCAGATCGTCGTCCGCACCGATGCCGAGGGTGCCACCACCGTCAAATGGGCCTTCCGCAAGGTCTGACCCCGACGGACCCGGACGCTCAGTTGCGGGGCCAGGGTCGGGCCAGCGGCCGGGTCTCGCCGATGGCCATCAGCCAAGCGCGCTCAGGTCCCAGACCCCGGGACTCGGCCGCGGCGCGGAAGCGCTGGGGCGGCTCGAACTGATCCTCCTCGGTCAGCACCACGGTGCCCCAGTGCATCGCCAGCGCCGCCTCGGCGCCGACGTCCCGAGCCACCGAGAGGGCCTCCTCGGGCGTCGTGTGCGAGGCGTGCATGATCTCGCTCGGGAGATAGGCGCCGATCGGCACGATCGCGAGATCGAAGGGACCGGCGCGTCGGCCGATCTCGCGAAACACCTCGCCGTAAGCGGTATCGCCGGCGAAGTAGAGCCGCTGCGACTCCGATTCGACGGCGAAGCCGAGCCAGAGCGAGCGGTTGCGATCGAAGGGGCCGCGGCGCGAGAAATGTACCGCCGGCAACGCCGTCACCCGAAGCGGCCCGAAGTGCTGCCCCTCGTACCAGTCGAGCTCGTGCACCCGGGCATAACCGAGACGGCGGAAGAAACGCCCGAGACGCAGCGGCGCCAGGACCTCGACGCGGTCCTTGCCCGCAAGGCGCGCCAGCGTCGGCCGGTCGAGGTGGTCGTAATGGTTGTGGCTGACCAGCAGCAGGTCGATCGGTGGCAGCTCGTCGACCCGAAGCGCCGCCGGTACGTAGCGCTTCGGCCCCAGCCCCTTGGGCCCGGCAACGATGCCGAGATAGGGGTCGGTCAGCACGGTCATCCCGGCGATCCGGATTAGAAAGCAGGCGTGGCCGAGCCAGGTGATTCTGTCGCCGCCAGCGTATCGGTCGAGCTGCCGGGCGACCTCGTCCGGTCCCAGGACGTGGCCGTCGGGGATCACGATCTCCGGCCTGCGCTGGCGCCATTGCCGCCACATGAAGTGGAACATGTGGCCGAAGGTGGTTGTGCGGACCGGGCTGCCGGGCGGATTGCGGAACCGGCCGTCGTCCAGGTGATGATAGGGACGCGGTGCCCCGCGGTCCTCGCTCACCAGCGAGGCGCCACCGAAATCTCGCCGAGCCGCAGCCGAATTAGGGTCGGGACGATCCAACATGGCTGCTCCGAGAACCGCCTAACGCGCCCCGGCCTGACGCAATGCCTTCTGGACCGAGCTGCGGCGCTGCTCGCGGGCGTGATCGAGCGCGGTCCGCCCGGTGTAGTCGGTACGCGTGAGATCGGGGCCGGCTGCCAGCAGCAGCCGCACGATATCCAGATCGCCAAGCGCCGCGGCCCGCATCAGCGGCGTCTCGCCCTCCTGGTTCTCGACGTCGACCTCGGCGCCGGCCTCTAGCAACATCTCCACGACCTCGGCGCTTCGCTTGTCGACGGCATGGTAGAGCGCGCTTCTGCCCTCTTTGTCGACGAGGCCGACATGCGCGCGCTCCTCGATGAGATAGGCAACCATATCGACGTCGCCGTTGTCGGCGGCAATCATCAACGGGGTTCGCTTCAGCTTGTCACGGCTGTTGATGTTGCCGTGATTGATGATTACCCGCCGCAAGGCCTGAAGATCGCCCGCCTCGGCGGCGACGATCACCTTGCTCGGCCCGATGAGTTGTTGCGCCGAAAGGCCCGAGGGCAAGGCGAGGGCCGAGAGGATCAAGACGCAGAATAGGGTCCGGATCGGTAGGAGTCTCATGTTTCAACAATTAGCCCGCCGGCGGCGCGGGAACAAGCCCATTGGCGCCATCGGAGCGGCCCCTGGCATCGATGCCTGGAAGCGGATACAGAAAGGCCTCGCCTCGAGGAACGACCGGCATGGACATCCGCAAGCTGACGCTCGTCTTCGGCGCCCTGGCGATTGCCGTCGCGGTTGGTGTGAGCGGCCTGTCGATCCTCGGCACCCCGCGGCAGACGGGCGAGGGCCCGGCCGGCGGCATGGTCGGCGGCCCCTTCTCGCTGGTCGATCACGAGGGCTTGCCGGTGCAAGAGGCCGATTTTCGCGGCCGTCACATGCTGATCTTCTTCGGTTATACCTCTTGCCCCGACGTCTGCCCGACCGCGCTGCTGGTGATCAGCGAGGCCCTCGACCTGGTGGGGCCGCTGGCAAGCGAGGTGCGGCCGGTCTTCGTCACCGTCGATCCCGAGCGTGATACGCCGTCGGTGCTGGCCGACTATCGCCGGCACTTCCATACCTCGCTGGTGACGCTGACCGGAACCCCGAAGAGCGTCGCCGCCGCCGCCAAGGCCTACAACGTCTTCTATGCCAAGGCGCCCGGCGACGATGCCGACGACTACCTGATGGACCACAGCGCCTCGATCTTTCTGATCGACGGCCGGGGCCGCTACGTCACCCGCTTGCGCGCCGAGGCCGGGCCCGAGGCCATGGCGGCGCGGCTTCGAGAGGCGTTGTAACTTCCCCCTAGATATTGACGCTTGCCGAAATCACTTCTCGACACCTAGACTCCGCGGCGTCGGGGAAGAGCACTTAAGCCGGGGAGCGCGAATCACACTTGTTCTATCACCTGCACGAATGGCAGCGGGCGAGCCTGACGCCGGCCCGACTGGCGGCGAAGGCCAACATGCAGCTCATGCGCCATCCGATGAACCCGCTCGCCTATACCGGCGGCGGCCGCGCCTGGGCGGCATCGCTGGAGCTCTTCGAAGCGGCGGTCCGCCCCTACGGCAAGCCCGCCTTCGGCTTGCACGAGACCCGGATCGAGGGCGAGGCGGTGCCGGTCGCCGAGCGGATCGTTCACCGGCGCCCTTTCGGGCAACTGAAGCGGTTCGAGCGCGAGGGCCGGACCGGCGATGCCAAGCTCTTGATCGTGGCGCCGCTGTCGGGCCATTTCGCGACCCTGCTGCGCGGCACCGTGGCGGCGATGCTGCCGGCGCACGACGTCTACATCACCGATTGGCGGGACGCTCGCGCCGTGCCGGTCTCGGACGGCGCCTTCCATCTCGACGACTACATCGACTATGTGATCGACTTCCTGCGCCATTTGGGCCCGGACACCCACGTGATGGCAGTCTGCCAGCCCTCGGTTCCGGTGCTGGCGGCGACGGCGGTGCTGGCGGCGGAGGGCGATCCGGTGACGCCCCGCTCGCTGACCCTGATGGGTGGGCCGATCGACACCCGCATCAACCCGACGACGCCCAACAAGCTGGCCACATCGCGCCCGATCGAATGGTTCGAGCGCAACGTCATCCAGCGCGTGCCGATCACCTATCCGGGTTTCATGCGCCGCGTCTATCCGGGCTTTCTCCAGCTCGGCGGCTTCATGACGATGAACCTGGACCGCCACCTCGGCGCCCACATGCGGCTCTTCGACCACCTGGTGCAGGGCGACGGCGACGGGGTCCGGGCGCACCGGGCCTTCTATGACGAGTATCGCGCCGTCATGGACCTGCCGGCGGAGTATTATCTGGAGACCGTGGCCCGGGTCTTCCAGCGCCACGACCTGCCGCTCGGCCGCTTTCGCTATCGGGGCCGGCGGTTGGCGATGGAGGCGATCCGAGAGACCAGCTTGATGACGGTCGAGGGCGAGAAGGACGACATCTCCGGGCCCGGCCAAACCCGGGCCGCGCACGATCTCTGCCCGGCGATCCCGGCGGCCCGGCGCCAACACTACCTGCAAGCCAGCGTCGGCCACTACGGCGTCTTCAACGGCCGGCGCTGGGCACACGAGATCGCGCCCCGAATCGCGTCCTTCATCGAGGCGAGCCGGGTGGCATGAACGCGGCGGCAGGGGCCCCGTACTGGGAAACCAAGCGCCTCGACGAGATGACCGAGGCCGAGTGGGAGGCGCTCTGCGACGGCTGCGGTAAGTGCTGCCTGAACAAGATCGAGGACATCGAGACCGGCGAGATCGCCCCCACCCGTGTCGCTTGCCGGCTCTTGGACCTCGGCAGCTGTCGCTGCGCCGACTACCAGAACCGAAAACGCCTGGTCTCCGACTGCATCGTGCTGACCCCCGACAACGTCGCCGAAATTCCCTGGATGCCGCGGACCTGCGCCTATCGCCGCATCGCCGAAGGCCGGGGCCTGGCTGATTGGCACCCCTTGCTCTCGGGCGACCCGGAAGCGGTGCATCGGGCCGGCGTCTCGGTCCGTGGCCGGGTCGTGAGCGAGCGCCGCATCGAGCGTCCGCTCGAGGACTACGTCGTCGACTGGGAGCTCTGAGCCGCCCTCCGCCGACAAGCCCAATTTCCGGGCCGCCGATGGCGTGGCGTGCCGTTACCGGGTGTGCTATGCGGGGGCCGTCCGCCGACGCAGCTGGCAGCAGAGAGGGTTTCCTGAGATGAGCAACACCTTGCGCGGCGTCTGGACCGCCGCCCTGACGCCGCAGAACCAAGACCTCTCCGTCAATCTGGAGCACCTGGTGGCGCACTACCGCTGGCTCCTGGCGGGCGGCTCCGACGGCATCGCGGTGCTGGGCACGACCGGGGAGGCGAATTCGTTCTCGGTGGCCGAGCGCCGGGCCGTGATCGGACGCGTCGCCGAGGCCGGCTTCGCCAATGACGAGATCATGATCGGCACCGGCTGCTGCGCCTTCCCCGACACGGTGGAGCTGACGCGGGCGGCGCTGGATGCCGGCTATGCCAACATCCTGATGCTGCCGCCCTTCTACTATAAGGGCGTCTCCGACGATGGCCTCTTCGCCGCCTATGCCAACGTCATCGAGCGGGTCGCCGACAGCTCGATGCGGATCTACGTTTACGACTTCCCCAAGATGACCGGTCTCGAGATCGACGCCGATCTCCTGGTCCGCCTGCACGACGCCTTTCCCGACACGATCGTCGGCATCAAGGATTCATCTGGCCGCTGGCCCGACATGAAGGAGGTGGCGGAACGGATTCCCGGCTTTGGCACCTTCGCCGGCACCGAGCAGTATCTCTTGCCGGTGCTGAGAGCCGGCGGTGCGGGCTGCATCTCGGCCACCGCCAACGTCACCTGTGGAATCGCGGCGGCGCTCTATCGGGCCTGGAAGAGCGACGAGGCCGACGCCCTGCAAGAGCGGGTGAGCCAGGTGCGGGCCACCCTCGAAGCCTATCCGACGGTGCCGGCGTTGAAAGAACTGATGGCGGCACATACCGGCCGTGCCGGCTGGCGCCAGGCGCGGCCGCCGATGGTGCCCCTTTCGGCGGAGGCCCGAGAGGCCCTCTTCCGCGACCTCGAAGCCATCGGCTTCGTCCTGCCGGAGGCGGCGTGAGGCAGCGCCGCACCCTAGACAGCGAACTTCTGAGCCTCGGAGAGAGGCGCGTCGACCTCGCCATCCGCGTCAATCCACGGGCTCGACGGATCAGTCTCAAGCTGGACCCGGCCTCCGGCCAGGTCGTCCTGGTGCTGCCCTCGGCACGGGCACGGCGGCGAGGTCTGGAATTCGCCCGCGGTCACGGCGAGTGGATCCTGGCGGAGCTCGCCAAGCTGAGCCCGCGAATCGGCTTCGAGGACGGCGCCCGGATCCCCTATCTCGATCGCCCGCACACCATCCGGCACGTCGGCGGCCGCGGCACCGTCGAGCGCCGGGCGGATGAGATCCACGTCGCCGGCGCGCCCGAGCACACGCCCCGCCGGGTCGCCGACTGGCTGCGCCAAGAGGCCCGGCGGCTCCTGACCGACGGCGCCTTCGCCAAGGCCGAGGCGATCGGGGCACGGCCGGGTCGAATCACCATCCGCGATCCGAGAACCAGATGGGGCAGTTGTGCTGCCAGCGGCGCGCTCTCTTTTTCCTGGCGGCTGGTGCTGGCGCCCGAATCGGTCCTCGACTACGTCGTCGCGCATGAGGTCGCGCATCTGAGGGAGGCCCATCACGGCCCGGCCTTCTGGGCCCTGGCAAGGCGTCTGCACGCCGACGTCGACACGTCCCGCGCCTGGCTAAAGGTCAATGGCGCCGGTTTGCATCGCTACGGCTGAGCGCCTGCGCCAGGAAGAAGCCCCAACCGAGCTTTCCCACCGCCGCCTGCTCGACCTTGAGGCGCCAGGAACCGAGGCTTTTCTCGACCACCGTCGGGTCGAGTTCGAGATTGGTCTCGGCGATCAGGCGCTCGGCGCGATGACAGAGTTTCAAGCTGTGGCGGGCCAGATGCGGCGTCCAGTCCTCGACGGCGTTGAGGCGGAAGCCGGCTTCCGCGAAGGCGCCGACATACTCGCCTTCGTCCCAGAGCTGCTCGGTGTCGTAGCGCTCGGCGAACCGGGCCCGCTCCGCTGTCGACATGGTGCCGTGGCGCATCAGCTGCTCGGTCAGGACCGCATAGCCGCCCGGCTTCAGGACCCGGTGTGCCTCGGCGATGACTCGCCCCTTGTCGCCCGAATGGACGACAGCGTCCTGGCACCACCAGACGTCGAAGGTGGCATCGGCGAAGGGCAGGGCGTGATAGTCCGCCGCCTCGAAGGCGATCAGGGACGAGAGTCCGTCCGCCTCGGTCGCGGCGCGAGCGCTTTCCAGCTGCCGTTCGGAGAGATTGGTGGCGGTAACCCGGCAACCGTATTCGCGGGCCAGGAAGCGTGCCGTCGTGGCGAAGCCGCAGGCGACTTCGAGAACCGTCTGCCGAGGCTCGAGGCTGAGCGGCAGCGCCATGCGGGCCCGCGTCCGGGCGGTGGCGACCTCGATCGGCTCGGCCGCATCGTCATAGATCCCGAAGGAGATGCTGTCGCCCCAGACCAGCCGCAGCAGGCGATCGACGTCGGCGTCGTCGTAGCGATAGGAAGCCGGCGGCGGCTCCGCCCGGGCCATGCCCGCCCCGTCGCGCCTTAGCCTTCCAGCATGCGGCGCAGGAGTTCGATGTCCTCGGCCAGCACCGAATCGGTCTGGCGCAGCTCCTCGATGCGGCGCACCGCGTGCATCACCGTGGTGTGGTCGCGGCCGCCGAACTTGTTGCCGATCTCGGGCAGCGAGCGGGTAGTGAGTTGCTTGGCCAGGAACATCGCCACCTGCCGAGGCCTGGCGACGTTGCGGGCGCGCCTGGCGGAGTGCATGTCGGCGAGGCGAATGTTGTAGTGGTGCGCCACCTTCTTTTGGATCTCGTCGATGGTGACGCGGCGGTCGTTGGCCCGAAGCAGGTCCTGCAACACCTCCTGCGTCAGCTCCAGCGTGATCGGCCGGCCGACCAGGTTGGCGTAGGCCATCAGCCGGTTCAACGCTCCTTCCAGCTCGCGCACGTTGGAGGTGATGCGGTGGGCCAGGAACTCCAGCACCTTCTCCGAGATCTCGGCGCTGTGCGCCTGCGTCACCTTGGCCTGCAGGATGCCGAGGCGGAGCTCGTAGTCGGTGTGGTGGATGTCGGCGACCAAGCCCCAGCCGAGGCGCGAACGGATCCGCTCCTCGATGTCCTCGAGGTCCGATGGCGAGCGGTCCGCCGAGATCACGATCTGGCGGTTCTGGTCGGCCAGCGCGTTGAAGGTGTGGAAGAACTCCTCTTGCGTCGAATCCTTGCGGCTGAAGAACTGCACGTCGTCGATCATCAGCACGTCGACCGAGCGCAGGCGCTGCTTGAAGCCCATCGAGTCCTTCTCGCGAAGGGCGCGGATGAACTGGTACATGAACCGCTCGGCCGAGAGGTACATGACCTTGCGCTCGGGGTTGCGCTGGCGGATATGCCAGGCGATGGCGTGCATCAAATGCGTCTTGCCGAGGCCGACCCCGCCGTAGAGGAAGAGCGGGTTGAACTGAACCTCGGCACTGTCGGAGACCCGCCTGGCGGCAGCGTAGGCGAGCTCGTTGGAGCGGCCGACGACGAAGGTCTCGAAGCGAAAGCGGGAATCGAGCGGCGAGCTCGGGCCCTGCGCGGCCTCGATCCGTTCCTCGACCCGGGCCTCGACCCGAGCCTCGCCAGGCTCAGCCGCCGGCGTCTCGGCGCCCTCGCCGGCCCGCTCGGCGCCCGGATGGGTGCGCACCTGAATGTCGAGCTCCCGAAGCTTCGGCTCCTCGGTCTGCCAGATCGCGCGCAGCCGCTCGCCGTAGTGCGACAGCACCCAGTCGCGCATGAAACGGGTCGGCGCGGTCAGGCCGACGTGGTCGTTCTCGGCGCTCTCGAGCGCCAGTGGCTTCAACCAGCTGTTGAAGGCCGCGTCACCGAACTCGGCCCGCAGACGCGCGCGCACCCGTTCCCAACGAGCCTCCCACATACGATCCATGTACTCGCCTCCAACAATCGACACGCGGCCAGCACCGGGTCTCACCCCGCGCGAGCGAGCGCATCGCGCGCAGCGGAACACCGGCAACATCTCTCCAATAGTCGATCACCCCACGCCGGCGGCGGCGCAAGACGAGGCCCCGAAGCGGCTGGGTGATACTTGGCTCCAGCGGTGTGACGCTCCCCCAAACGGCGATGCTTGTTCTTCTTGATTACTACGTTTTCAGGCATCTTAGATCCGTTGTATTTTATTATTATTATCTCTTTTCTTCATACGAAGCAAAAACCACCTCGATCTGCAGTATATAGCATGTACTGCACACGCAATCATCCGACAGTAACTTTATTAAGACTTGCGTCGCCCCACAGACGGGTTCTGTTCGCTACAGTAATGCGAATCTCGGCGGCCTTGCAATAGGGCGAAATGGTGAACGTTACTTTTTTTTGTCGTCGCCGTCGTGGCGGTGTCAGATCAAGACACAAAATCTAGGCGGCGGTGCCCGGCGCGGAGCCAAGGACGCGACCTGCGGCAGGATCGGCGGCGCCCGACGACGGCGGGCGAAGCGAATTGCGGCAGTGCTTTCAGCTCGGCATCGCGTTGATGCGCTTGGCCAAGCGTGAAACCTTACGTTGCACGGTGTTGCGGTGAACCACACCCTTCTGAGCACTGATGACCAGCACCGGCTCGGCCGCGGCCAGCGCGGCTTCCGCCGCCGACTTGTCGCCGGACTCGATCGCCTCCTCGACATTGCGCACGAAAGTGCGCAACCGACTCCGCCTGGAACGGTTGACCGCGGTACGGCGCGGGGTTTGGCGAAGGCGCTTCTTGGCCGATGCGATATTGGGCATGGTTCCTACCGATATTGGTGCGTACCTAGCTGGGCGGCGCGGTTATAGACGGGCGCCGGAGCCGGGTCAACCTTCAGATGCGAGACGGCCCACGCGCTCAACGGTTCTTGAATCGCGGCGTCCGCTTCTCAATGAAGGCGGCCATGCCCTCGGCCTTGTCCTCGGTCGAGAAGGTGGAATGAAAGAGCCGGCGCTCGAAGCGCACGCCCTCGGCGAGCGTCGTCTCGTAAGCCCGGTCGACCGATTCTTTTGCCATCATCACCGCCGGGCGCGACAGGGCGGCGATCTTCTTGGCTGCCGCCATGGCTTCGTCCAGCAGTGAATCGAGCGGCACCACGCGGCTCACCAGGCCGGCGCGCTCGGCCTCCTCGGCGTCCATCATGCGGCCGGTGAGGGTCATCTCCATGGCCTTCGATTTTCCGACGAGCCGGGTCAGGCGCTGGGTCCCGCCGCCGCCCGGGATGATGCCGATGGTGATCTCGGGCTGGCCGAAGCGGGCGTTGTCGGCGGCGATGATGAAATCGCACATCATTGCCACCTCGCAGCCGCCGCCGAGCGCATAGCCCGCGACCGCGGCGATGATCGGCTTCCGGACTTGGGCGACCTTCTCCCAGCCCACCGTGATGAAGTCGGCGAGATAGACGTCCATGTGCGAGCGGGGCGCCATCTCCTTGATGTCGGCGCCCGCGGCGAAGGCCTTGTCGGAGCCGGTGAGCACGATGCAACCGATGGCGTCGTCCGCCTCGAAGGCGTCGAGGGCCTGGCCCAGGTCCTCGATCAAGGCGGCGTTGAGGGCATTCAGCGCCTCGGGCCGGTCGAGGGTGATGAGACCGACGGCACCCTTGCTGTCGACCAGGATGTTCTCATAGGCCATGGTTCGTGGTCCTTCTCTGTCGCTACCGCCCGCCCGATTGCTCTAGTCGGGTGTGATCGTGATCCTGAGCGTCACCGTCTCCGCCTCCCGACTGAGCCGAAGCCGCAGGTGCTCGCCCTCCCGCAGGTAGCCTGCCGCATTGAGCGGCCGCCAGCCGAGTTCCGGCAGCACCGTCTGGTAGAAGGCGAGAACGCTGTCCTCGGCCACGGCGCCGACGGCATAGGCCTCGACGATGCGCCCGCCCGGCTTGTCGAAGACGACGCCGGCGTCCGCGACCTCGGCCAGGCCCGGCATCAGCGGCAAATCCTCGACCAGGTCGAAGAAGCCGCTCTCGGCGAGCGCCGGGGAACGCCAAGACCAGAGGCAGAGGAGGCAGAACAACACGCTTCGCCAGACGAGCGGCCGCCTCCATACGCCAGGGCGGCGTCGGAAATCAACCTTCGAAGGCGGCATCGCCGGCATGCTCCTCAACGCTGGCAGCCGCCGCAGTAGTAGGTGGCGCGGCCGCTCTGCACGATTCGCCTGACCGTGGCGCCGCAACGCCTGCAGGCCTCGCCTTCGCGGTCGTAGACCTGGAAGTCGTGCTGGAAGTAGCCGAGCTCGCCCGAGGCCTGGACGTAGTCCCTCAGGCTCGAGCCGCCGGCCCGGATTGCGTCCTCCAGGACCTGGCGGATCGCCGGCACCAGGCGCGCCGCGCGCCGGCCGGCAACCGTCCGGGCCAGCCGCCGGGGTGAGATCCCGGCGCGGTATAAAGCCTCGGAGACGTAGATGTTGCCGAGGCCCGCAACCGTCCTCTGATCCAAGAGGGCGGCCTTGATCGGGGTCCGGCGGCCACTGAGCCGGTCCGACAGGGTCACCTCGTCGAAGCTGTTGCCCAAGGGCTCTGGCCCGAGCCGGCAGAGCAGCGGATGGCGCTCCAGCGACGCCGCCGCCACCAAGTCCATCATCCCGAAGCGCCGGTGGTCCTGGTAGGTGACGACATCGCCCCGGTCGGTCTCGACGACGACGTGATCGTGCGGGCCCGGCGGCGGCGTCGGGCGCGGCGAGAGAAAGAGCCGCCCCGACATGCCCAGGTGGATCATCCAGACGGTGGCGTCGTCGAGATGGGCGAGCAGGAACTTGGCACGACGGTCGAGGCGCGTCACCCGGCGGCCGCGCAAGCGCGCCTCGAAACTCTCCGGCAAGGGCCAACGCAGATCGGCACGGCGTTGCACGACGCGCACCAGCCGGCGGCCGACGAGGGGCCCCTCGAGGCCCCGGCGCACGGTCTCGACCTCCGGCAGCTCGGGCATGGGGGCAGAGCTTAGCCCGGATTTCTCACGTTATCCATGGCCGACAGCGGTGCCCGAAGGGTCGACCTGGGCCGGCCGCCCGCCGCGTCGAAACTCCTCACCGTAGGCACCGCTACGCTTTCGGAGTTTCTCCTGGCGGACCGACTCGGCTCAGGTCGACCGAGGCCGTGGATAGGGTGAGATATCCGGGCTACCCGATGGCGATGGCCTGCGCTATCGTCCGGCGCATGAGCGAGAGAGGGACAACGAGCGAGCGCCCGGGTGCTGCGGAGGACCTCGCCGATTTCGGCTTTCGGCGGGTGCCGAAGGCGGATAAGGCCACCCTCGTCCGCGACGTCTTCGACACCGTCGCTCGGCGCTACGACGTCATGAACGACCTGATGTCGTTGGGCGCGCATCGGGTCTGGAAGCGGGCCCTGATCGATTGGCTTCGGCCCCGGCCCGAAATGCACCTCGTCGACCTGGCGGGCGGCACCGGCGACATCGCCACCCGCTATCTGAGCGCCGGCGGCGGCCGGGTCACGGTGGTCGACATCAACGGTGAGATGTTGAGCGTCGGGCGCCGACGGGTGGCGCGGCGGCTAGCCGACGGCGGCGGCGAGATTGCCTGGGTTCAGGGCGACGCCGAGCGGCTGCCCTTGGTCGACGGCGCCGCGGACGCTGTCACCATCGCCTTCGGCATCCGCAACTGCACCGACATCGCCGCCGTGCTGAGAGAGGCCCGGCGAGTGCTGAAGCCGGGCGGCCGCTTCCTCTGCCTGGAGTTCAGCCGCCTGGCCCTGCCCGGCTTGGCGGGCCTATACGATTCCTATTCCTTCCGTCTGATTCCGGGTCTCGGCGCCGTCGTCGCCGGCGACAGGCAAGCCTATCGATATCTGGTCGAGAGCATCCGTCGCTTCCCCGACCAGAGCCAATTCGCGGCCATGATCGACGAGGCCGGACTGGCCCGCGTGAACTGGCGAAATCTGGCCGGCGGGGTCGCCGCGATCCACTCCGCCTGGCGGATCTAGCCCGAGCGATGCGGCTGCCGGCAGCGCCTCCCGTTCATGTTGCCTTCGGCGCGGCGGCCCCCTACCTTAGCCTCGGCCCTGCTGCGTAAATTGACCCGAGGGAACGTCCCGTGCTGCAGGACAAGCGCATCCTCCTGATCGTCACCGGCGGCATCGCCGCCTTCAAGTCGCTCGAGCTGATCCGCTTGCTGAAGGCGAAGGGCGCCAGCGTGCGCTGCGTGCTGACTGCCGGTGGCGCCAAGTTCGTGACCCCGCTGTCGCTCGCCGCCCTCAGTGAGGACAAGGTCTATGCCGAGCTCTTCTCGCTGACGGACGAGAGCGAGATGGGACACATCCGTCTTTCGCGCGAGGCCGACCTGTTGGTGGTGGCGCCGGCGACGGCCGACTTCATGGCCAAGATGGCAGCCGGCATCGCCGACGACTTGGCATCGACGGTGCTGCTGGCGACCGACAAGCCGGTGATGGTGGCACCGGCGATGAACACGGCGATGTGGGAGCATCCGGCGACCCGGCGCAACATCGAGACGCTGGCTGCCGACGGCATCCTGCAGGTCGGACCCGGCCACGGCGATCTCGCCTGCGGCGAGGTCGGCCAGGGCCGGATGACCGAACCAGCCGACATCGCCACCGCCATCGAGCGCTTCTTCATCGCACAGACGCCGGGCACGATCCGTCTCGACGGCCGGCGCGCGCTGGTGACCTCGGGCCCGACGCTGGAGGCGATCGACCCGATCCGCTATCTCGCCAACCGCTCGTCCGGCAAGCAGGGACACGCCATCGCCCAGGCCTTGGAGCGGCTCGGCGCCGACACCGTCCTGGTGACGGGTCCGGTGGCCCTACCGGACCCGCCCGGCGTCAAGGTGATCCACGTCGAGTCGGCACGCGAGATGATGGAGGCCTGCGTCGCCGAGCTACCGGTCGAGGTCGCCGTCTGCGCCGCCGCGGTGGCCGACTGGCGGGTCAAGAGCAGCGCCGGACAAAAGCTCAAGAAAGGCGGATCGGCGGAGCCCCCGAGGATGGAGTTGGTCGAGAACCCCGATATTCTGGCCAGCATTGCCGGGCGCTTCACCGAGCGGCCCGAGCTCGTCGTCGGCTTCGCCGCCGAGACCGAGCAGGTCCAGGCTCAGGCTCGCGAGAAACGCCAGCGCAAGGGCTGCGACTGGATCGTCGCCAACGACGTCTCCAGCAGCACCGGCGTCATGGGCGGCGACCGCAATACCGTGCACCTGATAAGCGAGAACAACACCGACTCCTGGCCGACCATGACCAAGGACGAGGTCGCGGCCCGCCTCGCCAGGCGCATCGCCCAACACCTGAGAGGGACCGAGCGGACATGAGTCCATCGGCGGTGCCAGAGGTTGCAGTGGCGGTCCGGCGATTGCCGCACGGCGCCGATTTGCCACTTCCCAGCTACGCCACCGCCGGCAGCGCCGGCCTCGACCTCCGGGCCGCAGTCACGGGCCCGCTCGAGATCCCGCCCGGCGAATGGCGGCTGGTGCCGACCGGCCTCTCGATCGCCCTGCCCGATGCCGTCGAGGCCCAGGTGCGGCCGCGCTCGGGCCTGGCGCACAAGTGCGGCGTCACCGTCCTGAACAGCCCCGGCACCATCGATTGCGACTATCGGGGCGAGATCGGCGTCGTCCTGATCAACCATGGGCGCCAGCCCTTCCGGGTGGCGCGCGGCGATCGGATCGCCCAACTGGTGGTGGCGCCCGTCGCCCGCGCCGTCTGGCGGGAGGTCGAAACCCTGGAGACGAGTGGGCGGGCTGCCGGCGGCTTCGGCTCGACCGGCTGAGGGCTGAACCCGAGGCTCGGGCTTGGCGGCGGGCACGGGCGGACATAGATATGGAGCAGGGCTCCGGCCGCGGAACGGAAACCTCGCGAGGGAAATGCCATGACGCTCAACAACGAGCAGATCGAGCGTTACGCGCGGCACATCATCCTGCATGAGGTCGGCGGCATCGGGCAGGAGCGCCTGCTGGCGAGCAAGGTCCTCTGCATCGGCGCCGGCGGCCTGGGCTCGCCGCTGGTGATGTACCTGGCGGCAGCCGGCGTCGGCGAGATCGGCCTCGTCGATGACGACCGGGTCAGCCTCTCCAACCTGCAGCGCCAGATCATGCACGCGAGCGACGACGTCGGCCGGCCCAAGGTCGAGAGCGCCGCCGACACCGTGAAACGGATCAATCCCGACATTCGCCTGGTCGGCCACGACACCCGCCTCGAAGCCGACAATGTGATGGAGCTGCTCGCCGGCTACGACGTCATCGCCGACGGCTCGGACAATTTCGAGACCCGGTTCCTGGTCAACGACGCCTGCTACCTGGCCGGCAAGACCCTGGTCTCGGCGGCGGTGCTGCGCTTCGACGGCCAGCTGTCGACCTTCAAGGCCCACCAGGGGCCGCCAAACCCCTGCTACCGCTGCGTCTTTCCCGAGCCGCCGCCGCCGGACCTGGTGCCGTCCTGCGCCGAGGGCGGGGTGTTGGGCGCGGTCGCCGGCGTCATGGGCACCCTGCAGGCGACCGAGGTCATCAAGGAGCTGCTCGACACCGGCGACAGCCTCTCGGGCGAGCTGGTGATCTTCGATGCCCTCGACACCGCCTTCCGCAAGGTCCGGGTCAAGCGCGATCCGGCCTGCCGGCTCTGTGGCGAGTCACCGAGCATCGTGGACCTGACCCAGCATGCCGCCTGAGGAAAGCGGCACGGGCCCGGACGGCCTCGCCCTCATCATTCAGAGCGACGGCTACGACAAGGTCCACTATGCGCTCGCCACCGCCAGCGCGGCGGCGGCAGTGGGCCGACCGGTGATCCTGTTCTTCGCCATGGGCGCGGTCCGGGCCCTGGTCGCAGATCAGGGCTGGCAGCGGCTCGAGAGCGCCGACGGCCGGGCCGCGACCGACGTCGACGCGGGCTACCGGGGGCTCGGCATCGCCGATCTGGAGACCCTGCTCGGCGCCTGCGTCGATCTCGGCGTCCGCTTCATGGTCTGCGAGATGGGCCTGCTGGCGACCGGCCTGAAGAAAGCCGACTTGCGGACCGACGTCACTTTCGAGACCGGCGGCCTCGCCACCCTGATGCTCGAGGCGGGGGCGGGCAACATCGTCTTCGTCTAGAGAAGCCAACCCGCGCTTGTCTCCCTGATTTCGGCTTGGCATAAGATCCTCGAGATGATTCGACCATCGGGCGCGGCGAGACACTGCCGCATCATGGCGCGTGTCGGCTTGGCCGCTTTGTTGCTGGTCGCAGGCTCGACGACGCCCTCGGCCGCCGCCGGCAAGGGGCGGAGCGGCCTGCCGTTGCCGCGCTTCGTCTCGATCTCCGGCGCCAAGGTCAACCTCAGGACCGGGCCCGGCGTGCGCTATCCGGTCGCCTGGGTCTTCGTTCGCGCCAACCTGCCGGTCCTGGTGACGCTGGAGTTCGAGAACTGGCGCAAGGTGCGCGACCTGGACGGCGCCGAGGGTTGGATCCACCAAAGCCTTCTGAGCGGCCGCAGGCACGGCGTCGTCACCGGCCAAGTACGCTTCCTCAGACGCAAGCCCCAGCCGGATTCGCCGGCGCTGCTGCGGGCCGAGCCGGGCGTCATCGGCCGCCTGCTGGCTTGCCGCGAGGGCTGGTGCCGGATGGAGATCGATGATGTGACGGGCTGGCTGCCGCAAGCCCACCTCTTCGGCGCCCTCGCCGGCGAGAGCTTCGACTAGGGCCCGAAAACCAGACTCAAATCCAAGGGTCTTCCGATTGCGTCAGGGCGCCGCCAGCATCGCCCGTGTTGACCGTGCCAGCCGGCTCGATCAGCAGGATCTCGCATTCGTCTTCCGCGACGGGCATGTGCTCCACCCCCTTGGGCACGACGAAGAGCTCGCCGGCGCCCAAGCGAACCTCGCGGCCTCGGAGCCGGATCGTGAGGCGGCCCTTGACGACCATGAAGAGTTCGTCGGTGTCGGCATGCGCATGCCAGACGAACTCGCCCCGGACCTTCACCGCCTTGATGTGCAGATCGTTGACCTGGGCCACGATCTTGGGTGCCCATTGATCGGAAAAGCGCCCGAATTTCTCTTCGAGATTGATGGCCTGCAAGGCCGCCTCCCTGCCGTGGTGGGGGGGAGCCAGAATTATGCACGGGGCCAGCCCGCTCAGGCAAAGTCCTCGGCGAGCGCCCGCCTGACGGCTTCCGGCATCACCGCCATGTGGGCGTAGTTCTCGTGCTCGACGGCGACGACGACGCGGGCGCCGGGCTCGCGGAAGCGGGCGATGGCCTCGGGCGGAAAGCGAAAGTGCATGAAATGGATCGACGAGGTCTTGCCATCGGCGGCGGTGCGCTCGACTTGGTCGCCGACCTCTGGCACGCCGGCGACACGGGTGCCGTCGACCTCGATCGCCATGGTCTCCTCGACGCCGCCCAGCCCCAGCAGGAACTGCCGCCGGCGGGCCTCGTCCTCGATCTCGAACATCACGGTGGCGACCAGCTCGTCGCCCTGGGGCACCAGCGGGTTATAGGCGGCGAGCTCGTCGGCGATCTGCTCCGGCCCGCCCTTCTCGATCCAGTACATCTCCTGGATCTGCTGCAGCATCGTCCGGTAGCTCTCGAAATAGAAGGTGGCGTACGGCCCGACGGCGAGCCGCCGCTCGCGCTTGAGGTCGATGATCTCGCGCCGGCGGGCGTCCCTGACCTCGGCGTAGTCGTCGAGGGACAGGATGTCGTCCGCGGCGATCTCTCGGCGCTCTTCGCTCATGGTCGTCTCTCCAGGCCGCTCTCGCTCAAGGCTCGATGCCGTAGGCGCGGGCCAGCAACAGGATCGGGTGGGCCACGGTCTCGGGTGCCGCCCCGCCGTCCTGGCGTTCCATGCCCTGGCGGATATGGTCGGCGGCGAGCGGGCATTCGGAGGCCAGATAGGCCTTGGCGGAAGCGATTCCCTGGCGGGCGACCGGCCGGCCGACCTTGAGCGCGGTCTCGAAGTTCTCTTCCATGATCCCCCAAGCACCGCCGTGGCCCGAGCAGCGCTCGATGACCTCGACCTCCGCCTCGGGGATCAGGCGCAGCATCTCCGCCCCCTTGGCACCCATGTTCTGGGCCCGGGCATGACAGGCGAAGTGAAACGCGACGCCGCCCGCGAGCGGTTTCAGGCCCTCGGCCAGGCCTTCGTTTCGGGCGATGTCGACGACGTATTCGGAGATATCGAAGGTGGCCTTGGAGAGCCGCGCGACGGCCGCGTCGCCAGGCGCGGCGAGGGGCCATTCGAGCTTCAGCATCAGGGCGCAGGAGGGCACCAGGGCGATGACGTCGTAACCCTGGTCGAGCCAGGGCGCCAGGGCCGCTGAGACCTTAGCCGCGCCTGCCACGACGTCTGCGATCGCGCCCTGCTCCCAAAGCGGCATGCCGCAACAGCCGGGGTAGACCACTTCCGTCTCGACCCCGTTGCGGGCCAGCACGGCGCGGGCCGCCTCGCCGATCGCGGGATTGTTGTAATTGGCGAAGCAGGTGGCATAGAGCACCGCCTTGCGGCCATGCGCGGGCGCCGAGGTATCGACCGCCGGCGCCGTCCCGGCCCGCTTGTCGAAGGGCCGGCGGTGGTATTTGGGCAGTGCCGCTTCGGTGTGGATGCCAGCCAGGTCGCGGAGCATGTTGCGGGTGCCGTAGTTGGCCTCCGCAGTGGCCCAATTGGCGAGGCCCGCGAGGGGTGCTGCGAGCCGCCCGTTGCGATCGGTCTTGGCGAGCTCGCGCCGGGCGAAGCCGACCTTGCCGGCCTGCCGCTCGGCGGCGCGGACGCGCAGCATCAGGTGCGGGAAATCGAGATCGAACTCATGCGGCGGCACGTAGGGACACTTGGTCATGAAACACATGTCGCAGAGCGTGCAGGCGTCCACGACGGGCTTGAAATCGGCCGAGGCGACGGAGTCCAACTCGCCCGTCTCGCTCTCGTCGATGAGGTCGAAGAGTTTCGGGAAGCTGTCGCAGAGATTGAAGCAACGGCGGCAGCCGTGGCAGATGTCGAAGACGCGGCGAAGCTCGGCGTCGATCCTCCCGGGATCCAAATAATCGGGCGACTGCCAGTCGATTGGGTGGCGGATCGGCGCCTCGGTGCTGCCTTCCCTCATGATCGTCCTCGCTAACCTAAGCCGTCACCACCCCCGGGCGTGGCGTTTCGGATTGGTCGACGGCACGACCACTCCCCTGCCCGGAGAGCGGGGTCCCCGAGGCTCGGCCGTGCTGGCCTCTCATCAACAGGTGCTGGGGCCGCCCGGCCGGCGCACGAGGCGCCGACCGGCGGGGACTCAGTCGTCGAGGTTGTCCAAGGCCCGCTGGAAGCGGCCGGCGTGGCTCTTCTCCGCCTTGGCCAGGGTCTCGAACCACTCGGCGATCTCCTCGAAGCCCTCCTCGCGGGCGGTCCGCGCCATGCTCGGATACATGTCGGTGTATTCGTGCGTCTCGCCGGCGATCGCCGCCTTCAGGTTGTTCGAGGTACCGCCGATCGGCTCGCCGGTGGCGGGATCGCCGGTCTCTTCGAGGTATTCCAAGTGGCCGTGGGCATGCCCGGTCTCGCCTTCCGCGGTCGAGCGGAACACGGTCGAGACGTCGTTGTAGCCCTCGACGTCGGCCTTCTGGGCGAAATAGAGGTAGCGGCGGTTGGCCTGGCTCTCGCCGGCGAACGCGGCCTTGAGGTTATCTTCCGTTTGGGTGCCCTTGAGTGACGGCATGGCTTCCTCCTTGTTGACGGGCGCGGTCGGCCTTGCCGATGCGGGCGACTTTTGTCACCCGAGCCCTCCCGACGGCGCCTCCGCGTTGGAACTATCCATATAGGTGTAGCCGGCAAGTGCTGTCAACAGTTTCTTTAATATTTCCAATGAATTTTGCAAAGAATTGATTTTAAACAAGTAACGCCGCACAAAATCTCAATTGAAGGGCGTCTTCGAGCGCACCCGAACGACGACGTCGACACGCGCGATCTCGGCACCGGCGGGGGCGGCGGGAAGGCCCTCGAGGACGATGTCCGCGCCGGCGATGTCCTCCAGCCGACCCGTGCTCTCGTCGAAGAAATGGTGATGCTCGCTCGTGTTGGTGTCGAAGTAGGTGCGCTGGGAATCGACCACGACCTCGCGCAGCAACCCGGCCTCTGTGAACTGGTGCAAGGTGTTGTAGACTGTCGCCAGGCTGACCCGGATGTCGGCCGCCATCGCCTCGCCGTGCAGCACTTCAGCGCTGACGTGCCGGTCGCCGCCCTCGAAAAGCAGGCGGGCCAGCGCCAGGCGCTGGCGGGTAGGGCGCAGGCCGGCGCCGCGCAACCGGTGCAGGGCCTCGGCGAAAGGACGCTGGTTCGTCGTCATCTGCGGCTCGAGCCTCTTCTCTTCGCGGCGACAATCGTTCGGCGCAGCAGAATATAGAGTTTCCTAGAAGAGTTTCAAATCATCTTGGAACGGGCCGGGACGCTTGACGCATCGGCGACCCGCGAAGCCCGTGCCGGCGCCGCCGGCGAGGCCGCCATGGGTCGCGGATTCGCGGTTTTTCTCCGGCGGCGAGTTGCGGTATAGTCCGGCGCTCGGGCAGCACGCGTCCGAGCGGCAAAGGGCAAAGAGAGAGTGGACCGGCACCGGTGACGACGACAACGACATTCGAGCGCAAGACGAGCTATTCCCAGGACGAGCTGATCGAATGTGGTCACGGCCGTCTGTTCGGCCCGGGCAACGCACGGCTGCCGCTGCCGCCGATGCTGATGTTCGACCGCATCGTCAAGATCACCGATACCGGCGGCGCCTACGGCAAGGGCGAGATCATCGCCGAGATGGACGTCCATCCGGACCTCTGGTTCTTCGGCTGCCATTTCGAGTCCGACCCGGTGATGCCGGGCTGTCTTGGGCTCGACGCCATGTGGCAGCTGGTCGGCTTTTTCCTCGGCTGGATGGGGCTGCCGGGCAAGGGACGGGCGCTCAGCACCGGCGGGGTCAAGCTCAAGGGCGAGGTCCTGCCGACGGTCAAGCGCCTGACCTTCGAGATCGACATCAAGCGGCTGATCAGCCGCAAGATGGGGCTCGGCATCGCCGACGGCGTCATCAAGGCGGACGACGAAATCGTATACGAAGCGCAGGATCTCAGGGTCGGCGTCTTCGCCTGACGGAAAGTGACAAACAAGATGCGACGGATCGCCGTTACCGGCTTGGGCATCGTCTCGTGCATCGGCAACGACAAGCACGAAGTGTTGGAATCGCTCCGCGAGGGCCGCTCGGGCATCGTCGCCGCGGAGGACTACAAGGAGCGCGGCTTCCGTAGCCAGATCCACGGCTCGCTGAAGATCGACATCGATGCCGCCGTCGACCGCCGGGCGCGCCGCTTCATGGGTGACGGTGCGGCCTACAACTACATCGCCATGCGCGAGGCGATCGCCGATGCCGGGCTCGCGCCCGAGCAAGTCTCCGATCCCCGGACCGGCCTGGTCGTGGGCTCCGGCGGCCCTTCGACCAGCAACCAGATCCTGGCCTGCGACACCGCCCGCGACAAGGGTGCCCGACGGGTCGGCCCCTTCATGGTGCCGCGCTGCATGTCGAGCACCAATTCGGCCTGCCTCGCCACCCAGTTCGCCATCAAGGGCGTCAACTATTCGATCACCTCGGCCTGCGCCACCAGCTCGCACTGCATCGGCCATGCCGGCGACCTGATCCGGGCCGGCCGGCAGGACATCGTCTTCGCCGGTGGCGGCGAGGAGCTGGACTGGACGCTGTCGGTGTTGTTCGACGGCATGGGGGCGATGTCATCCAACTTCAACGACGCGCCCGAGCGGGCGAGCCGGGCCTTCGATACCGACCGGGACGGCTTCGTCATCTCCGGCGGCGGTGGTGTCCTGGTGCTGGAGGAGATGGCCCACGCCGAAGCGCGCGGCGCCCAGATCTATGCCGAGCTGGTCGGTTACGGCGCCACCTCCGACGGCGAGGACATGGTGCAGCCCTCGGGCGAGGGCGCGGCCCGGTGCATGGCCATGGCGCTGCAGGAGGTCGACGAGCCGATCGACTACATCAACGCGCACGGGACCAGCACGCCGATCGGCGACGTGCGCGAGATCGAGGCCATCCGCGAGGTCTTCGGCGACGCCGGCCCACCGATCAGCTCGACCAAGTCGCTGACCGGCCACAGCCAAGGGGCGACCGGCGTTCACGAGGCGATCTATTCCCTGTTGATGATGCAGCACGACTTCATCGCCGCCTCGGCCAACATCGACAATCTGGACCCCGCCTGCGGCAACGTGCCCATCGTCCGCGAACGCTGGGACGGCGTCAAATTGAACCGCGTCTTGTCGAACAGTTTCGGTTTCGGGGGCACCAACGCCTCGCTGGTTTTCCAACGCTACGACGGATGAGCGACGGGAGGTCGCCGCGGTGCGCCGGGATCGAGCTCTCGAAAGGCCTGGCGATGGCGCGGCGCGGAACGGGCGCCGGTGAGTAGTCGAAGGCGGGAAGACGACATGGCGCGAGACAGCAGCAACCTGATGGCGGGCAAGCAAGGCCTCGTGCTCGGCGTCGCCAACGATCACTCGATCGCCTGGGGCATCGCCCGGACGCTGGCCGCCCAGGGCGCCGAGCTCGCCTTCACCTACCAGGACGACGCCTTGCGCAAGCGAGTCGATCCGCTGGCCCAGTCGGTCGGCAGCAGCATCGTCATGCCCTGCGACGTGGCCAAGCCGGAGACGCTGGACCGGCTCTTCGAGACCATCGGCCAATCCTGGGGGCGGCTCGATTTCGTGGTTCACGCGGTCGCCTTCTCGGACAAGAACGAGCTCCGCAACCGCTACGTCGACACGACGCGCGAGAACTTCCTGAACACGCTCCACATCTCCTGCTACTCGCTGACCGACATCGCCCGCCGCTCGCTGCCGCTGATGGCGGACGGCGGCAGCCTGGTGACGCTCACCTATCTCGGCGCCAACCGGGTGATGCCCTCCTACAACGTCATGGGCGTCGCCAAGGCGGCGCTCGAGGCCAGCGTCAAGTACCTGGCCGTGGACCTCGGCCGCGACGGCATCCGGGTCAACGCGATCTCGGCCGGGCCGATGCGCACGCTGGCCGGCTCGGCGATCGGCGATGCCCGCTACGTCTGGCGCTACAACCGCGATCACGCACCACTCAAGCGCAACGTCACCTTGGACGAGGTCGGCGCCGCCGGCCTCTATTTGCTCAGCGACCTCTCGGCCGGAGTCACGGGCGAGACCCTCTATGTCGATTCGGGCTTCCACGCCATCGGCATCCCCGCGCCCACGAATGGCGGCGAAAACAACAACGGCGGGCGGTGACGGACGTCCCTTCGGATGACGCGCAGCACCGGGGGCACCGGCCGCCCGGCCATCCTGAGCAGACGGCGATGACTTCCAACGCTGCCGCGCCGCGGCACGTGGGCGCAACCAGGACATGAGCGACGCGGCAGCCGCACCGGTCGAATTGTCGGCCTTTCGCCGGACGATGATCCTGTTCGTGCTGACGACGGCGGTGGCGCTCTACGCCATGACCATCACCATCGCCAACGTCTCCTTGCCGCAGATGCAGGGCGCGCTCTCGGCGACGCAGGACCAGATCGCCTGGGTGGTGACTTTCAACATCGTCGCCACCGCCGTCGCCACGCCCTTGACCGGCTGGCTCGCGGCCCGCTTCGGGCGGCGCAACGTCATGGTCTTCGGGCTTTTGGGCTTCACTCTCTCGACCTTGCTCTGCGGCCTGGCGACGGGGCTCGTGGAGCTCGTGATCTATCGCATCATGCAGGGCGCCTTCGGCGCCCCGCTGGCGCCCTTGAGCCAGGCCATCGTCCTCGACACCTTCCCCAAGGAGCGCCACGGCACCGTCACCGCGGTCTTCGGCATGGGCGTGGTGCTGGGCCCGATCGTGGCCCCCACCTTGGGCGGCTACTTGAGCGAGGCCTACAGCTGGCGCTGGGTCTTCTTCATGGTGGTGCCGCTGGGCGTCCTCAGCTTCCTCGGCATCTGGGTCTTCATCTGGGACCGACTGGAGGCGACCCGGGTCCGGCTCGACTGGACCGGATTTTTGGCCCTGGCCCTCGCCATCGCCTGCTTCCAATTGATGCTGGACCGCGGCGAGCGCAACGACTGGCTGGAGGCGACCGAGATCGTGCTGGAGGCCTCGGTCGCCCTCGTCGCCTTCTACATCTTCATCGTCCACAGCCTGACCAAGGACGCCCCCTTTCTCAATCCACGCCTGCTGCTGGACCGCAACTTCGCCGTCGGCCTGCTGCTGACGGTCATCTTCGGAATGTTGAACGTGACCCCGATGGTGCTGCTGCCGCCACTGCTGCAGACCTTGAAGGGCTATCCGGATTCGATCATCGGCTTGCTGTTGGGCGCGCGCGCCATCGGCACCCTTCTGGGTTTCTTCATCATCCTCTTCGGCAACCGCCTGGACCCCCGGATCTGGCTCGTCCTGGGTTTCGGCAGCCAGGGCTTGGCCGGCTTCGCCATGGCCCAGTTCGACCTCAACGTCTCGACCTTCGATGTCGCCTGGACCAGTGCCTTGCAAGGCCTCGGCGTCGGCTTCCTTTGGGTGCCGCTGACGCTCGTCACCTTCGCCACCCTCAACCCGCGCCACCTGCCCGAGGGCATGGCGGTCTTTCATCTATTGCGCAACATCGGCTCGTCGATCCACATCTCGCTGTCGGTGGCGCTGGTGCTGCACATGGCCAAGGTGAACTACGCCGGCCTCGCCGAGCACATCTCACCCTACAACGAGACGCTGAGCTACGGTTCGGCGCTCGGCCTGTGGAACCCCGAGAGCGTCCGCGGCCTGGCGGCGATCGGCGGCGAGGTGCAGCGCCAGGCGGCGATGATCGGCTATATCAACGCCTTCTACATGTACGCGCTGACCGCATTGGCGGTGGCGCCCCTGATCCTGCTGGTCGGCAAGGTACGCCGCTAGTAGCGTTCTGAGCCGTCGCCCACGCCTCGGGAGGAAACGTCGTGCGCCAGTTCCTGTTCGCCCTAACTCTCACGCTGCCGGCGCTGGCCGGGGCCGAGGCCGCCGAGCGGCGCCATGAGATCTTCCACCCCGTCGGCGCGAAGCACGGCATGGTGGCGAGCCAGGAGGCGCGCGCGACCCGGATCGGCGTCGAGGTCCTGCGCCAGGGCGGCAACGCGGTCGACGCCGCGGTCGCGGTCGGCTTCGCGCTCGCCGTCACGCTGCCCAACGCCGGCAACCTCGGCGGCGGCGGCTTCATGCTGATCCACGACGCCGCCAAGGGCGAAACCGTGGCGATCGACTACCGAGGGACGGCACCGGCGGCCGCCAGCGCCGATATGTTCCTGGATACGGCCGGCAAGGTCGACAAGAAGAAGGCCCGCTTCAGCCACCACAGCGTCGGCGTGCCGGGCACGGTGGCGGGCCTGGCACTGGCGCTGGAGCGTCACGGCACGTGGCCCTTGGCCCGGGCGATGGCGCCGGCGATGCGGTTGGCCGGGGCCGGCATCATCGTCGATCCGGCGCTCGCCCGCTCGCTGAAACGGGGCGCGAAACGGCTTGGCCGGTGGCCGGCGAGCCGTGCCATCTTTCTCGACGGCGAGGGCCGCCCCTGGCCCGCGGGCGCGAAGCTGCGACAGGGCGACCTCGCCCGCTCGTTGCGGGCGATTGCCGCCGAAGGTCCCAAAGCCTTCTATGAGGGCTGGATCGCCGACGGCATCGCGGCCGAGATGGCGGCGAACGGCGGGCCGATGACCAAGGCCGACCTCGCCGCTTACCGGGCCGTCGTCCGCGCCCCCGTCACCGGCAGCTATCGCGGCTACGAGATCCGCTCGATGCCGCCGCCGAGCTCGGGCGGCGTGCACTTGGTGCAGATCTTGAACCTGCTGGAGGGCTATCCCCTCGGCCAGCTCGGCGCTGGCGGGGCCGAGAGCATTCACCTGATGGCGGAGGCGATGAAGCTCGCCTATGCCGACCGCAGCCAACATCTGGGCGATCCCGACCACTGGCGGGTGCCGATCCGGGGCCTGACCTCGAAAGCCTACGCGGCGGCCCTGGCGGAGGGCATCGACCCCTCCCGGGCGCGGCCGGCGACGGAGATCGCGCCCGGCAAGCCCCAGCCCTACGAGAGCGCCCAGACGACGCATTTCTCGGTCATGGACGGGGCCGGCAACGTCGTCTCCAACACCACGACGCTCAACTTCGGCTACGGCACCGGCATCGTCGCCGCCGGCACGGGCATCCTGCTCAACAACGAGATGGACGACTTCTCGGCCAAGCCCGGCGTGCCCAACGCCTACGGCCTGGTCGGCGGGGCGGCGAACGCGATTGCCGCCGGCAAGCGGCCCTTGAGCTCGATGACGCCGACGATTCTGTTCCGCGACGGCAAGCCCTGGCTCGCCACCGGCAGCCCCGGCGGCAGCCGCATCATCACCACGGTGCTGCAGGTGATCCTCAACATGGTCGACCATGAGATGAACATCGCCGCCGCCACCGCCGCACCCCGCGTCCACCACCAGTGGCTGCCCGACGAGATCCGCATCGAGACCGGGATCAGCCCCGACACGGTCCGCCTCCTCGAAGCCAAGGGCCACAAGGTCGTGGTCAAGCGGGCGATGGGCAGCACCCAGTCGATCGTCGCCACCGCCAACGGCTTCGAAGGCGCCTCCGACCCCCGCCGCCCCGGCGCCTTGACGCTCGGCTACTGAGGGCGGACCAAGTCGGCTCAAATCGTCTCCGGCGCCGAGATCGGCTCGGCGTTGGCCGCAAGCCAGCGACGCAGGTCGGCGAAGTCGTCGAAGACCGCGTCGGCGCCGTCGTTGCCGGTGGCAATGGCGACGCCGTCATGGCGTTTTTGCAGCGTCACCATGCCGATGGCCCGGCCGCCGGCGACGTCGGCGGCGGCATCATCGCCGATCATCCAGACCTCGGCGGGCGCCACCTGCAGCTTCGAGAGCGCCAGGCGGAAGGGCGCGAAGGCCGGCTTGTCGACGCCGGCCTCTTCCGAAGTGACGACGAAGTCGAAGCAGTCATCGAGGCCGAAGTAGATCAGTTTTCGGAACTGGATCTGCGAGGTGAGGTCAGTGATGATCGCGGTGGCGATGCCGGCGCTCCTGAGGTCGAGAACGAACTCCTTGACCTCCGGGAAGAGCTTGGAGGCGGCGAGGAAGCTGCGCCAATAGGTCTGCTCCAGATCGAGCGTCATCAGGAGCTGGGTCTTCATGCCCAAGAGCTCGATGGCGCGCTGGTAGTAGAGCAGCCGGCTGTGCGAGCTGGCGGTCTCGCCGAGCTGGCGCTTGACCGCCTCGCGGGCCTCGCCGAAGGCCTCGCGAAAGCGCCGCTCGTCGACGCCCAACAGCTTGCAGGCCTTGGCCTCGGCCGCCGCCAATGCGGCCCGGTGCGCCGGCTCGTAAGGGTAGAGCGTGTTGTCGGTATCGAATACGACGGCGCTGGGCGGACCCGCCAAGGCCCCGTCGCGCCGGATCTCTAACGCCATAGCCGCATCCTCAAGGCCTGATCGATCTGCACCAGCGAGATCAGCTGCATGATGCCCAGCATGTGCGGCCGCCAGGCCGGCGCCCGGTCCAGAAGCTCGTCCAGGTGCGGGATCAGGATGCCGGCGGCAAGGCGGACGTCGTCCGCTACCACCTCGCCCTCCACCATCAGCCGCACCATCGTCCCCTCCTCCATGAGGTCGACGTCGAGGCGAAGCCCGCAGACCCCGATCAGGGTTCGCACCAAGGCCTCGTAGGAGACCCCGTGCCGCAGCACCGCCTCCAGCCGGAGCTGCGATTCGGCGAGCGGCTCGGGGCTCTCCAGCAGCTCCGGATTGATCGGCGCCAGGCGGAAGACGATGTCGGCATCGCGCGCCTGCGGCTCGATATAGCGCTCGGCGTCGGGGCGGCGGCGTTCGATGGCGGCGCTCACCTCGTCGGCCGTCTGGCCGCGCCGGCCGGTGTCGCGCGCCAGCTTCCAGTGCCGGCGCAAGCCCTCGTCGACCTCGAGAAAGATGCCGATGTCGAGCCGGGCCACCAGCTCGGGCGAATAGAGGGTGTGCAGGCCGGCGACGATGACGACGTCGTTGGCGGCCAGCGGCTCGGGCAGGCTGAAACGGCCGCTGGCGTGGTCGTAGCGCCGGCCGCTGACGGTCTCGCCCTCGAAGAGCGCCACCACGTCGGCGGTAAAGCGAAGCAAGTCGTTGGCCCGGGGGTTGAGATGGGTCAGCGCCTTCCACATCGGCGCCTCGCGCTCCCACAGGTGATAGTCGTCGCCGGTGACGTGGACCACCGAGCGGTCGCCGAAGATGCCCGCCAACGCCAGCGCCAGCGTGCTCTTGCCGGTGCCGGAATCACCGCTGATGCCGATCCCGAGCGGCCGCCGGCCCAAGCGGTAGAAGTCGTTGCGGGCGATGCCGCGGCGAGACATCTGCAAGGCCAGGACGACGCCGGTGACGCTCATCAGCGTCAGCCAGAGCGAGCGCAGATGCGGCGACAACTGCTCGGCCAGCGCCAGCCCCTGGCTGGAGAGGTCGAGCGCCGCCAGGGGAATTGCCGCCCCCTGGCTGAAGAGCACGTGATAGGGCAGCAGCAGGGCCGCGAAGATGCCGGTCAGGACCGCCGCCGGTGCCCCCATCTGCTGTTGATGCACGGCGAGGAAGGGGATCACCCAGAGATACCAGCCGACCGAGGCCGGCGTCATCAGCACGACGACGAAGAAGGCGACGCCCAGGATCGCCACCAGCAGGTCGAAGTTTATCCGCCGCAGCCGCCAGGCCGCGTAAAGCACCAAGAGATAGACGAGCGGCGTCAGATAGATCCGGACGCCGCCGCCGAGCTCGACCGAGAGCTGATAGACCTTGGCGATCTCGGGGCTGCCGAAGGTCATGCTGACGAAGCCCGGCGACAGGAGATAGGGCAGCTCGACAACCAACAGGGCGAAGACGGCGGCGCTGACGAAGGGCACCGCCAGGTCCCGCAGGCGCTTGTTGTTCCAGAGATAGATGAGCAGCAGCGGTGCCGCCAGCAGCATCGACAGCTTGGCCGCGACGGCGAGCCCGATCGCCGCCCCTGCGGGCCGGGCCGCCTCGCGCTTGAGCAGGAGCAGCGACAGCATCATCAGCGCCAGCGGCACGAAGTCGGTCTGGCCGTGCCAATAGGTGACGTAGAGGGCGATCGGCGAAAGCCAGTAGTAGAGCATCAGGGGGCGCAGGCGATCCTCGTAGAGCCGCGCCAGGACCGCCAGGATGGCGAGATCGGCAGCCAAGAGCGAGAGCCGGAAGCCGATACCGGCGAAGATGTCGAGGCCCAGCACCCGATCCATGAGCGTGCCGACGAGGACCCCCGGCAGGTGCGCCAGGAACATCACCACGCCATAGGGAAAGGCCAGGGAATCGCCGCCGGCGGCGAGGTACGCGGTCCAGGGATCGAGCCCCGGCTGGGCGATCCAGAACTGGATGAAAGGCACGAACCAGGTCGTCTGCACCTCCGGCGCCACCAAAATCACCAGCGCCAGTTTCACGCCCAAGCCGGCGCGGAAGAGCGGCTGCCGCCAGAGCTGTCGCGCCGTTAGAGCCAACGTTCCGGGGTCTTGCTGCAGACGGCATCGAAGGCGATGCCGAGACCGTCGATGGTCCGGCGCATGGCCTCGATCTCAGCTTCGGCGTCGCGGCCTTGGAGCTCGGGCGAGACCAGGCAGAGCTTGAAGCCGGCCGCCTTCAGCCGGCGAGCATCCGTTGCCTCGAGCGGGAAGCGGGTGAAGCAGTCGACCCAGACCCAGTCGATCCGGCCGGCGAGCGAGAGGGCGGTGTCGACGGTCTCGAATTCGGAGACCCGAACGGCACACCGGCTCTCGCCGCGATTCGCAGTGCGGACGAGGAACGGGAACGACTGGTCGAGAAAGAAGAAATCCTCAATGCCGCGGGCCGCCATCAGCGCCAGCAGGCGGTCTTCCAGGCCTTCCTCCTTGACGTTCAAGATCAGAAAGCGGTGTCGGTAGACTTCGAGCCAAGCCTCGAACAACTCACCGTCTTGAAAGGGGTCGTGGTGGATGATCAGGTCGGGGCCGCGGCTTCGGATATCGACCTCGACACCCCACTCGGCGGGTGTCGCCGCCAGCTCGGCAGGCGTGTTGCGGCGGTGCCGGATCAGGATCATGCGGGCCCCTTCAAGCGACGGCGCAAGTCGAGGCTATAGCGCATGGTGCGTTTGATAAAGCGGAGCTTGGCGCGCCAGTCCACGTTCCAATGCGAGACGCCGTGCGCCCGCTCGCCGAACCGAACCGGGAACCGGGCCACGCGGAGGCCCTGCACCTTGGCCTGGTAGTAGGCGTAGAGGTCGAGCGAGAAGTCGTCCGGCGGATGATCCCAAGTCTCGAAGAAAGCCCGCGGGAAGATCGTCGGCTGGGCGTTGATGTCCCACATCGGCCGGCCCAGCAGCAGGGTCTCGAAGCCGGCCATGCCGGCGGTGAAGACGACGTCGGCGAGCGGCCGGCCGTAGCGCCGCCCCTTGACGAAGAGGCGGCCCGGTGCGGCCGCCGCCTCGAAGAGGGCGAGGCCCGAAAGCGCATCGCCCGGGTCGGTCTGCAAATCCGCGTGCGTCCAGGCCAGCAGCTCGCCCCGGGCGGCGGCGAGACCGGCCAGGATGCCGTGGCCGTAGCCCCGGTTGACCTCGACCCGGACGGTCTCGAGATAGGCGCGGCCGGCGGCGGCTTCGGCCAAGAGGGCTGGGCTCTCGTCGTCGGAGCCGTTGTCGACCAGCACGACCTCGACGTCATCGCAACCCATCACCTCGTCGAGCCGGCCCAACAGGAGCGGCAGGTTGGCCGCCTCGTTGTAGCAGGGGATGACGAGCGACAGCGCCGTCATGGCCGGAAGACGATGAATTTCATGCCGACGAAGTTCAAGCTGGCCGAGACCCCGGTGGCGACGACGAAGGCGAAGCCGAGGCCCGGCGTCGAGACCCCGACGAGCGCGACCACGGCGGCGTTGACGCCGACATTGATCACCAGCGTCGTCAGGTAGAGCGCGAGGAAGTGCCAGAACCGACCCTGAGTGCCGGCGGCATCGAAGGTCCAGAAGCGGTTCGCCAGGTAGGCGAAGAAGGTGCCGGCGACGAAACCCAGCCCCTTGGCCGGATCGATCGGCAGCCCGAGCGCGAGGCAAAGGGTATAGGTGGCGAAGTCGACCAGCACCGTCGTCGAGCCGACGATGAGGAAGCGGCGGAGCTGCACCGAGGTGCTCAAGGGGCGCTCCCCGGCAACGGCGGCCGGCACGGCTGATAGCGCTTCTCCAGCGCCGCCACGGCGTCGGCCGGTACGTCGCCGTCGGCCGCCAGCGAATAGGGGTGGCTCGGCCATTTGTGGAAGCAGGACTGCCAGTACTCGAAGCTCCGAAGCTCCTCCGGCGTGCCCCAGCAGAGGTAGTGGTCGATCTCGAAGAGGCGGACGTCGAGGCCCATCTGGATGGCGTCGTTGATGCAGGTGTCGACGTAGAACTCGCCGTTGACCCGGGCCTCGCGGTCGATCATGGCCTCGGCCGCGGCGGCGAAGTCGCGGGCCCGCTTGAAGGTGAAGGTGCCGATCACGATCGGATCGCTCTCGGGTGCCGCCAGCGGCACCTTGACCGATACGCCCCGCACGCGGCCCGCCGCATCGGCCTCGATCCAGCCATACATCTCGGGTCGGCGGGCAGCGGGCGGATGGCGCCGCGCCGCCCAGACGACGACGTCGGCCGCATCGTCCGCCAGCAGCGCTTGCAGGCCCCCGGCATCATAGAGGGCGCCGGTGTCGCAGGCCGCGATGGTTAGTGGCGCTTCTGGATCGACGCCCTCCAGCGCCAAGAGGCAGGTCCGGGCCTGGCCGTCGGTGGCCGCGTCCAGAAGGACGATGCGGCACTCCGGGAAGGCCCCTCGCAACGCCGCCTCGACCGCCGGACGCTCGGAGAGCTCGCGGCGCAGCGCGAAGACGTGCGCTTCCGCGCGCGGCAAGTCGCGCGCCGCCTGCACCGCCATCGGCTTGCCGGAGACCGGGATCAGGGGCTTCGGCCGGTCGTAGCCCTCGGCCTCGAAGCGGCTGCCGAGCCCGGCCATCGGCATCAGGACGGTGCCCGCCTGCGCCGGCCCCGCACCCTCGGCCGGTTTGGCGAGCCTCCCGAAAGCCTCGGACCAAGACCGGTATTCGGCCAGGTCCTCGGGCGTGCCCCACTGCATGAAGTGTTGCAGCTCGTAGACCGCGACGCGGCGCCCATCCGCCAGCAGCGGCTTGTAGGTCAGGCTGACGTAGTACTCGTCGTTGACCGAGAGGCCTTGCCCCATGGTGCGCCGAAAGGCGTCCAGCATCAGCGCGCCCGAGCGGTAGTAGTAGGTGCCGCTGGAGGCGAACTCGGCCATCGGCGTCGCCGTGAAGGGCTGCTTTTCCTGGATGTCCGTGGCCCAGCCGTCCACATCGCGCACATAGGCGTAGTTGGTCGAGCCCAGCATGTGCGGATGGAAGCCGCGATAGCAGGCGACGGCGCCGTCGGCCGCACTCCGAGCGACGAAGTTCCGGAAATGGTCGAAGTCCCAATAACAGGCGAAGTCGCAGTAGTTGACGATCACGGGCGCGTCCGGGTCGATGGCGTCGGCGGCTTCGAGGACGGCGTGCACGGGGCCGAGACGGTGTGGTTGGATGGCGACGATCCGGGCACCGGGCGCGATCGCCTCCAGGGTTTCTTTCATATCGTAGTCGGCAGCGGCCAGGTGCTCGGCGTTGCAAACGAAGACGAAGCTGTCGGCGCCGGGGAAGAGGTCGACGACATGGGCGATGATCGGCTTGCCGTCGACCTCGACGAGCGGCTTGGGCACGGTAAAGCCCGCGCGCCGAAAGCGCTCGCCGAAGCCGGACATGGGAATGACAATCTGCATGGGCACGGGCCGAATCACTAGTGATTATGCACGCTCGGCCAGCACCGCCAGCAGCAAAAACGGACCTGCAAGAAAGATCGGGCTCAATCCTTCGACACCGGCACGATCGAGGCGCCGCCCGGCACCTGCTCGGTCGCGGTCAACTCGATCAGGCTGACGTTGACCCGCCAAGGTGTGTCGAGCACGAAGAGCACGGCATCGGCGCAGTCCTCGGCGGTCAGGATCTCGAAGTCGTCGCGCATGGCGGCGGCACGGGCCTTGTCGCCGGCGGCGGCGATCTCCAGGAACTCGGTCTGGGCGCGCCCGGGGCAAACCTCGCTGACGCGAACGCCGCTGCCCTGGAGCTCCAACCTCAAATTCTGGCTCATCAGGTGAATGGCGCCCTTGGAGGCGCCGTAAACGGTAGAGCCGATGGCGTGCAGGCCGAAGATCGAGCCGATGTTGACGACGTGGCCGCGCTTGCGCGCCACCATCCCCGGCAGCACCGCGTTCAGGACCCGGGCGGTGCCGAGGACGTTGGTCTCCAGCGTCGCCTCGATATCCTCCCTTGCCGCCTTGTAGAGGGCGCTGAAGCCGAGGCCGACGCCGGCGCTGTTGACGACAATGTCCACTTCCAGATCCTCGAGGGCGGCCTCGACCGCGGCGCCGTCGCGGACGTCGAGCAGATGCGCGATGCAACCGGTCTCGGCCACCAACGCATCCAGTCGGTCCCGGCGGCGGGCGCCCGCATGCACCTCGAGGCCGCGTCCGGCAAGGGCCACCGCCACCGCCCGGCCGATGCCGCTGGAGGCGCCGGTGACGAGGGCACTTCGGTAGTCGTCGAGGCTCATGTCGTCTCTCCCTTGCTGTCGTCCACCGGGGCAGCGTCGATGCTGCGACGATACTGCTCCGCCTCCCAGTCGACCAGCGCGGCGACCTCGCCTTCGTTCAGATGCCTGACCGCCGCGTCCGCCGACAGCCGCGCCAACACCCGCGCGAGGCAGCCGAGCATTTCCTCGGCACCCGCCGAAATTTCGTCGGCGACGACGACGCCGGCGCCCGGCAGGGCCAGATAGGCCGGGTCGCGGCCCGAGGCGCGCCGGTGCCGGGCAATAGTCTCCGCCAGGTCGCCTTCCAGGCGCGGCAAGACGGCATCGAGGAAGACGACGTGATCGGGGTAGAGCGGGCCCGCGCTTGCGATGTCGAGAGAGACCGGGTCGGTGGCGATGCCCTGCACCGACGGGTCGGCCGGCAGCCGCCAGCCGTCGCCCTCGATCAGTGGCGCCAGTTTCGCCGTTGCCGGGGCGGGAGCTGCCCTCGGCGTCAGCGCCAAGCGCCGCTCGACCTCGCGGGTGAGCGCCAGCGCCGCCTCGGCATCCGCCGCGCCCACCACGAGGCCGTGATTGGCGAGGATCAGGACATCGGCGGCAGGTCTCTCCGCCAAGGCCGCGCCCACGGCCTCGGTCAACGGCAGGCCCGGGCGGCGATAGGGCACCAGCGTCCAGTCCAGGCCGTCGAGACGGGACCGGAGCTCGGTCTCGGGCCGGGGCCGGACCGCGTGCGCGATGGTGTTGACGGCATGGGCATGCAGGACCACGGGCTGTGGCATCAGGGCGTGCAGCGTGGTCTCGATCGAGGGCCGCCGGCCGCCGGCGGCATCGAAGCAGCCCGCGGTCGGCTCCGCGGCGCCAGCGGCGATCTGGTGTCGCAGGCGATCCAGATCCAGGTCGACGAAGATCTCCTCGTCCTCGGCCCGAGCGAGCCAGGTGCCCGAGGCCTTGATCCAGAGGCGCCCGCCGGCCTTCAGCGAGCTGTTGCCGCCGCCGCCCTGCACCAAGTCGGGATCGGCGCCAAGGCATGCCGAGACTCGCTTCAAGGCGCCGAGGTTTAGGGGAGCGATCGTCACGGGCTTTCCTTCTCGGCATGACGGCGGCTGGCAACGGACGGATCGCGGGCCACCGCCACGACCACGATCGCCGTCGCCATCAGAACGAGGACGATACCGAAGTAGAGGCCCCGACCCCAGCCGCCGCCATAGCCGAGCCGAAGCACGGCGACGCCCGGCGCCACCTCGGCGGTGATGCGGCCCCATTCGTCGGCCGTGGTGTCGAGGTGCGCGCCGGCGGCCTCGAGCACGGTGCCCGGGCGGTGAAGGAAATTGAGGACGATCCGCCGCGCCTGCTCGCCTTCGGGCACATCGACGACGACCTCGGCGCCCTCGATCCGGACGGCCAGCGGCATCGTCGGCGCGTCGGCGAAGAAGGCCATCGGGTCGGCGGCTCCGAGATCGTAGAGCACCATGCCGTCGCCCGCCGCCAGCCGCACCGCACCCTCGAACCCCGCCTGGAAGACCGCTGCGATCGGTGTCGCCCGGCCGGTCGTCGGCGATTCGGCACCCAGCAGCCAGCGAATGCCGTAGGCGCGACGCGACGCCTCGGGCTCCGCCCTGAGGCGCGACAGGAGATGGCGGTTCTCGGGGCTGAAATAGACCATCGAGCCATAGCCGTCGGCCGAGACGACGCCGTGCCGGGTAGCGAGGTTGTAGTCGAGCGAGGCGGTATAGCCGGCACCGCCCGGCGGTACCGTCATGGCGCTGGCGACCCGGCCCGACGGCGCTTGGGCAGCGGGTCGAAGCGCCTTTGCGATTTCGTCCGGCAGGTGGCGATACGGATCGTCGGCGAAGAGGCCGAAGGCATTTCTCGCCAGGCCGGCGTTCAGGAGCACGAGTGTGGCGACGACGCCGGCGACAAGAGGCGGCGCCAGCCCCCGCGCCGGCAAGACCCGCGCCAGCGCCAAGGCGCCAGCCAGGTTGAGGAACAGCACCAGGTAAGGCAACAGCTTGAAAGGATGGGTAAAGTGGCCGAAGACCGGCAATTGGCCGAGCCAAGTCCAGAGCCCGCCCGCCTCGCCGATCGCCAGCCAGGCCGCCAACACGGCCAGTATCACCCAGCGCTGTCCGGCCCAGAAATGCCGGTCCGGGTTGCTGCGCAGGATATGAGCCAGCGCCGCGGCAATCGCGGCGAGGCCGGCGAGCGTCAACACGCTACCGGAATAGTAGAAGGGGCTCATCGTCAGGCCAGACCCGCCGCCCCAGCCGTTCGGGTGGCCCGCCTGGACCAGCGGATAGGGCAGCACCAGCGCGCCCAAGGCATTCCAGATGCCGTTGCCCGCCGCCGCCTCGCGCGCCAGCCGCGAAACGAAGGCAAACTGCGGCACCAGCAGCGGTGCGGCAACGCCGAGCCCGAAGACGACGGCGGCGAGTGCCCAAAGAAGGCGCCGCCAGGCGATCCGTCCGGCCAGCCAGTCGAAGCCGATCACCAGGCCCCAGGTGAGCACTCCGTAGACCCACATCTGCGCGTTGCCGGCGTGAAAGAAGAGCCCGATGGCGAGCCCGGTCAGGGCGACCCAACGGAAGGGCCGCGCCGTCGTTGCCAGAGCCACGGCCGACAGCAGCAAGACCGGCGCCCAGGTCGCTGCGGGCAGCATGTAGTACCAGGAGCGCCCGGCGATCAGGAAGAAACCGCAGAGCGCGAACGACAAGGCGAGCGTCGTCGCCAGGGCGGTCGTCAGACCCAACCGGCGGCCGAGCGCATAGCTCGCCAGATAGCCGAGGCCGATGTGAATGGCTGCGTAGACCTCGAAGACCGCGGTCTCGAGGCCGATGATGGCGCCTGCCACGGCACAGGAAAGCCAGAGCAGGGGATAGCTCAGGGCATAGATGCCGAGGCTCGCCATCGGCGTGCCCATGAGCTGATAGGGATTATAGTCCGGCCAGATGTCCTGGTTCAGTAGCTGACAGCCCTTCAGCACGACGGGGAGGAACTGCACCAGGTTGTCGTCCTGGGCGAAGTAGTAGGGGTCTACGGCCTCGACCAAGAACAGGGCCGAGACCACGACGCCGAGGCCGAAGGCGGGCCAGGCCAGATGCTCAGGCCCGGTACCGGTCGCCACAACGGGCGGCGAGGGCTCGGCCGCCGGCAAGAGCCGCCGCCAGCGCCGCTCGCCGAGGAGGAGCAGGGCCGCCACGAGCGCCGCCAACAGAACCGGAAAGGCGAGCGCCCTCAGCGCCACGTCGCTGTCGTCCGGCCAATTGACGGCCTGCAACCGCGCCCGGAGCCGGCCCTCGCCCACGAGCAGCGGCCAAGGCAGCAGCCGGGCCTCGCCGCCTGCCCCGGCCGTTGCGTGGCCCCATTGCGTGGCCAGATCCTCGGCGCCATAGCGGTAGCGGCGCGCGCCGATCCGGACCTCGACCGCATCGAGCCGCTCGCGCCAACCGGCGCCGAGCCGAAGCTTCAGGTCGCGCACGGGCGCGCGCGCGATCCGCCAGCGGCCCGGCGCTTCGGCGGTGACCGGAACCGGCTTGTCGTAGGGCGACAGCGCGGACAACTCCAGCTCGGGCAAGGCGGCACCAGGCATCGCCGTCACTGTCACCCAGACCGGCGACAGCGCGGTCACCGAGCGCATGGCGCCGAGATAGCCGACCAGCGACAGGCAGAGGAAGATCAGCCCCAGAAAGACGAAGGCGAGGCGGCGCGAGCGGCGATCAGGCGACATCATCGCCCGTCCGGCGTATAGGCCGCCGGCACGCCTTTTGGCGGGCGAGGAGACGGTATGGAATTCCGCAACTACCGGGCAAGCCGGCGCCGCGTCGGACGACCTCGAACATGGCTTGGAATCCTAGCCCAAAGTCGCCACCCGGGCCATTCGACCGCCGCCGCCCCGGCGCCCCGCGTTGCCGGGCGAGGGGGCGGTTGCGATAATGCGGCCGGGCTCGGCGAATTGCAGCCGCGCGCAGGCCGGCACCAGGGACACGGCGGATGCTGACAGGGCAAGCCTCGGCACGGGACGCGCGCTTCGGCTGGGCCGCTTTCCTGGCGATCAGCGCCGCCAACCTGGCGCTCGTCTGGTGGTACCGCCACCCGCCGACGTTGGACGGCCCGGTGCACCTCTACATCAGCGCCGTGCTGACCGGCTATGACGCGCCCGAGGCGGCGGCCTTCCGGCACTATTTCGAGCTCAACCCGCGCCTCAATCCGAACCTGTTGATCTATGGACTGCTCTACGGGCTGGGCCAATTCCTACCGCTCGCCGTCGCCGAGAAGGTGCTGATCAGCGGCTATGTCGTGGGACTGCCACTCGCCGTCCGCTATGCCGCCAAGCCCCTGACGGCGGCGCCGTGGCTGGCGGCGCTGTTGGCGATGCCGCTGGCGCTGTCGTTGACGCTTCACTTGGGCTTCTACAACTACTCCTATGGGCTGCTCATGGTGCCGTTGGCACTGGGGGCCTATCTCAGAGCCGACACCGCACCCAGCCTCGGCCGCCTTCTCTGGCTCGGCCTGGCCGGACTTCTGGTCCTGGCGGCACATATCTTCGCGGCCATGGCGCTGTTGCTCATGGTGGCGGTGCTGGCACTCTGGCGGGCGTGGCGGCAGATAGCGGGCGGCGCCGGTCCCTGGCCCACGGTCCGCCGCCGGCTGCTGGCACCAGCCGTGGCCCTGGCGCCGACGGCACTGCTCGTATTGACGTTCATCGTCACAAACGAAGCCCCGCCGAGCCCGCTCGCCGACCGCTCGGACCTTCTCTATCGGCTCGTACTCTTCACCCTGCCGGGCTTCCTTTGGCTCTATTCGAAGTCGGACGTGGGTCTCGCCGCCCTGTTGCAGGTGTTGGTGCTGCTGGCCCTCTTCCACGCCCTTCGATCGGCCAAGCCCACGCCCGAGCAGCCGCGCGAGCACGGTTTCCTGGTGGTCTTCCTGGTTTTCGCCGTCCTCTTCTTCGCAATTCCCGGCAAGGCCGGCGGCGGCGGCTGGATGCTGCACCGGCTGCAGCCCTATCTCTACCTGGCGCTGGTGCTGTGGCTCGCCGGCCTCGCGATGCGGCCCGGCTTTCGCCGAGGGCTCGGGCTCGCCCTCACCGCCCTGGCGATTACCACCGCCGCCTACCGACTACCGCAGTACGGCGAGATCGACCGCTACCGGCGACAGTTCGAGACGGTGCTGGCGCCGCTTCAGCGGGGCGATACGGTATCTTCAGCGATCGTCGGCCCGCTGGTCGACGCCGACGGTGCAGCCACGCCGGCTTGGCGGGCCGACCCGCTGCCCCACCTCGCGGCCTACCCGGCGGCGGCCCGGGGTGCGGTGTTCCTCGGCCTCTATCAGGCCCACATGGCGGTCTTCCCAATCCGCTACCGCGCCGCGCGCGATCCCTTCCAATACCGTGTCCCGGCCGTGCCCGGGGTCGATCCGAACGCGCCGCGCCTCGTGGACCTCGACGCCTACAACCAGGAGCCCGACCGGCGCCTCGACTACCTTCTCGTCGTCGGCGAGGCGGCAACCTCGCGCGTCGTCGCCATCGACCGGTTCCGCCGCCAACTGGCGCGGGACTATCGCCTGGTGCGGGAAGTTACGCGGCCGGGGCCGCTCCACCTCTACCGTCACAAGGACCATTCCGCCCGCGACTAGCCGGGCGCTCAGAGATCGAGGCCGCGCCGAGTCAGCGGCAGGCCGGCGAGCGCTAGGAAGAAGTAAGTGAAGAGGGTGTAGAGGAGGCCGGCCGCGAGCGCTTCCGCCGGTGCCGCCTGCCCGGCCAGCAGCACCGCCAGGGCCGCGTCCCGGGTGCCGATACCTGCGAAAGTGATGGGCAAGAGGCCGACGAAGATGGCGATCGGCATCGCCGCCGTGACTTGGACGAGACCCACATCGGCGCCGACGCCCCGCAGCAACAGGGTCACGAGCAGCATCGTCAAGGCCCAGTGCAGAAGCGTGATGCCCGTGGCAGCGGCGAGAACGCCCGGACGGCGGCGAAAGACGTCGGCGGCGCCGGCGAAGCGGCCAAGGGCGCCGCGCCAGCCGGCGCGGAGCGGCAGCCGGTCGGCGCGTCCCGTCAGGGCCAGCACAGCGACCAGCACCAGCACGACGAGACCGGCCAGAAGCGCCACCTCGCCGCGCCCCTGTGACAGCCCCGCCAAGGCGGCGGCGAGTGCCAGGACGGCGATGTCGAGGGCACGCTCGGCGACGATGCCGCCGAGCGCCGTGGCGCCCGCGCCCCGGCGCCTGAGCCCGTAAGCGCGGAGCGCGTCGCCGAGGCGGGCCGGCGAGACGACGCTGATCGGGTGCACCCCCAGCATGATGACGAAACAGCGCCGCCAGGGGACGGCAACGCCGGTGGCGCCCAAGACGATGTGCCATCGCGTCGTCATGGTAAGCGGCAACAGGGCGGTCAGCGCCGCGGCGCCGAGCCAGGCTTCGGCCGGCAGACGGGCCAAGGCCCGGCCCACCGCCTCGGCATCGAAACGGGCCAGTAGCAAGCCCAAGACCAGCGCCGTCAAGGCCAGCAGGACGGCACCCCTCACCCGGCCCCGGCGCTCGCCCCAGCCGCTGAGCGAGAGGAGCGAGCGCTCCGCCGACGCTGGGGCGCCGACGGTCCGGTCGTTCTCAGGCGCGTCTTGCGTCACCGACTAAAGCCTCCGGCGCCAACTTAGCGATTTCGCCACTGCCTGGGCAGGTCCTTGTCCGGGCCGTCCCGGGGCCATAGCCTGTTCCGACAGGCCGACGGCGACGGTGCCGTCTACGGATGGGGCGATGGCGCGGAAGTTCAATATCTGGGGTTGGCTCTTGTTCCTGGTCTCGGCCGGCTTCTTCATCGGCGCGAGCCTCCGGAACGGCGATCTGCTGAGCCTTCTCGGCGGCCTCTTCTTCTTCGCCGCCTGTATTCTCTTTCTAGTGCCGGTGCTGCGCCAGCACTAACCCGCGTGGACGTCGATCGGCGAGCGGGGGACGACGTCACGGGCCTTGGCGTATACCTTCTGATTGGGCGTCATGGTCAGGACCGAGAGGCCGGCCCGGACCTTGCGGCGGAACTCGCCGGCGCTGCGAATTCGCGCCACGTTGCGCATCACGTAGCCGGGGCGGAGATAGAAGCTCTTGTAACACTTCACCAGCATCCGGCGCAGCTCGTCGCGGCTGAAGTTCTCCTCCCAGACCGGCAACTCGTAACCGGGCGCCGGCGCCTCGGCGAACTTGCGCCAAACGTCTTCCTTGATGATGCCGCTCTCCAGGCCCTTCATGTAGATCTCGGTGCCGGGATAGGGGCAGAAGACGGTAAAGTGGGCGTAGTTGGGGTTCAGGTCCCGGGCCAAATTCATGGTGTCCTGGATGTCGGCGGCGGTCTCGGTCTGCTGGCCGATGATGAAATAGGCCAGCACTTCCAAGCCCGCGTCCTTGGTCCAGCCGACGGCGCGCCGGATCCGGGCAACGTCGGTGTTCTTACGGATCACCCGCAGCATCCGGTCGTTGCCCGATTCGACGCCGTAGTGGATGCGGTCGCAGCCGGCCTCCGCCATGTGCTTCAGGAGATCCGGGTTGATCGTGTTGACGTGCGCGCGGACATCCCAGCGGAAGTCGAGCTTGCGGCGGATCAGCTCGTCGCAGAGCGCGTGCACTCGGTCCTTTCGGACCGTGAAAGTGTCGTCGTAAATGAAGGCCTCGTTGATGCCGAGGCCGATGCAGCTCTCGATCTCGTCGGCGATGTGCCCAGGCGAGCGCCAGCGGAAGCCCGACAGCACCGGCGAGAAGGGCCGGTCGCAGAAGGTGCAGCGGAAGGGACAGCCGCGGCTGGTAAACATCGTGGTGATGGTATCGTCGCGGCCCAGCAAAGATGTGTACATGCCGACGTCGAGCAGATGCCGGGCCGGAAAGCCCAGGGAATCGAGATCATCGGTGCTGGCTGCGATACCGTTGTTGACGGTGCGGCCGGCACTGTCCCGGTAGACGAGGCCCGGCACGTCGGCCCAACGTGCCGGTTCGCCAAGCGCGTCCAGGAAGGCCGTGAAAGCGATCTCGCCCTCGCCCTGCAACAGGAAGTCGACCTCCGGCAGGGCGATGGTCTCGTCGGGAAAGAGATGCACATGCGGGCCGCCGAGGACGATTTTGGCCTCGGGCGCCACCTCGCGCACCGCCCGGCAGGTCAGGATCACGTCGATCAGCGTGAAGGTCATCGCCGTGATGCCGCAGACATCGAAGCTTCGCCGGGCGAGCTCGGCCCGAAGCTCGGGATAGCTCCAGCCCGGCGGCTGCGCGTCGAGTACCGATACCTGATGGGCGCTCTTCGCCTCCAGATAGCCGGCCAGCGACAACAGGCCCAAAGGCGGGTTGAAGCCCCGGTGCTTCTCGACGATCGCCGGGTTCTTGCCGATCAGCTCGTTGAATCGCGGCGGATTGATCAACAATACCTTCAAGGCGAGCTTTCTCCAGTTGTCGCGTTGCCGTCCGGCGGGCGCGCGCCCTGGCACGCCTCACCCAAGAGATATGGCGCCAGCGCCCCGATCGCCAAGTAGTCGCCGTCACAGATCGCCTGGCGCCGGCGCATCAGCGTTCCAAATGGTTCTCGACGCGCCGATTGATCAGCTCGGCCAAGAGACCGACGCTGGCGACCTGGATCGACGTCATCACGATCACCAGCGTCGAGACGTCGGCCAGCTGGCCGAGGAACACGAGGCTGAAGGCGCCCCACAAGAGGGCGGCCAGAAACAGCAGTCCGGCAAACGGCATGAAGACCCTGAGCGGGGCGAAATAGAGCCCCATCATGACCACCAGGCGCAGAAACCTGAGGGTGTCGCGAATCGGCGAGATCTTCGAGCGGCCGACCCGCGCGTGGTAGTCGATCGGCTCGTAGGCGACCCGATAGCCGTTCACCAGCATCGCCAAGGTTATCGTCGTTGTGAACGAGAAGCCGTCGGGCAAGATCGGCAGAAAGCGCAGGACGACGTCGCGGCGGAAGACACGGAGGCCCGAGTTCACGTCGGGCACGCGTTGGCGGGCGATGAAGTTCACCATTCGGTTCAAGAACCACTTGGCGGGCTTGCGCACGAGCGGGATCTTCACCGTCGCACCGGTCCGCGCCCCCACCACCATGTCGAGATTCTCGTCCCGCAACCGTCGGCAGAGGTCGGCGATGCGCTCGTTCGGATAAGTGCCGTCGGCATCGGTGATGCAGACGAGGTCGGCCTCGGTGGCCAGAATGCCGGTCTTGAGCGCGGCGCCGTAGCCGCGCCTGACGTCATGACAAAGCACCGTGACGCCATTGGCGTTCGCCTGCGCCAGCGCCGACCGGGTGCCGTCGGTCGAACCGTCGTCGACGACGATCACCTGTGCCTCACCGAGGGCCGCGGCGGTTGGCGGCCGTGCCAGGCCGTCGACCACGGCGCCGATGCCCTGCTCTTCGTTGTGGGCCGGAACGATGATGCTCAAGCTCGCGGCGACGGGCACCGCGACGGCTTGGCTTTGGCTGCCGTTCGCCATGGTGTCGCCGCCGCCTAGGCCGCCTGCGGCGCGGGCGCGGCAAAACGACCGCGGCGGCGCGCGCCCGGCACCGTCATCGGCGGGATTTCGGCGGGAAAGCTCATGAAATCGCGCGTTCTTCCCGAATCTCTGGGTCTATCCAGCAACGTATCCAACACAAGACGATCCTCTTATATACCTAATCGGGTAGAAAAGGCCTCGCCATATAACAAAAGAGGTGAAAGCCGCAGGCGATTAGCGCTAGACTTCGAGCCTACGACCAAGGATTCGATATATGGGTAAGGCCCTCCTTATCGCCGTTCCATTGGTGGGTGCCATCCTACCGATCGTGGTGACGCAATTCTCCAAGGATGACGAGTTACGTAAGCTGGGCCGCGCCGTCGTCAAGTACGCGGTCGCGCTGCCCATCATCCTCGTCGCCGCCGTGATCGGCACGATCAGCTTCGTCGCCTGAGCGTCGAGCCCCCACCCGCCGCCGCGGCGGCTCAATGCGCCGCTCTCTCGGGCAGTGTGCCCCAGGTATACTCATAGTAGTACTCGAAGTCCGTGTAGCAGTGGCTGGGGCCACCTTTCAGATAACCGTCGATATGGGGTGCAAAGAGCCCCGAATGCTCGGCGACATAGGTGACGCGACCGGTCCGTGCCCCGGGGCCGACCCTGACGAGATTGCGGTAGTTGGCGCGTGGGCTGCTGCCCTGCGGCATCCAGTCCCAGAAGCCTATCTCCAGTTTCCCCTTGCGCACCTTGGCCTCGTAGTCGAGGTACATGGTCTCTCCCCGGCGAAGGTAAAGCGGGCTGATCCCGAGCGAAAGATGCGGCCCGTGGCGGTTGTTCATCTCGTCATAGAGCCAGTGGTCACAACGCTCGTCGGCGAAGCCCCAACCGGCAACGCCCGGCACGGCGGTGCGGTAGGCGAAGCCGCCGAGCCAGAGCACCAGGACCGCGGCGACCGAGACGGCGATTCGCACCCCGATGCGGCGATGGCGCTTCTCCTCGCGCTTGTGGTCCTGCCAGCGGCCGATCTGCTGGCTGATCCCGACTCGGTCCTGGGCGTCCATGAATTTCGGTAGGTCCGTCGTCGGTCGTTTCTTCGCCGTCTCCGCTGGCCTTTTGCCGAATCCTTTCATGTGCTCGCCTCGGGTCTCCGGCAACCGTGCCGTGCCGATCTCAACACGTTGATTCTTAACAAATAATGCACTGTATCACAGGACCGGTCCTGGTTCTCTGGGCGGTTCGGCGCTAGATTCGACCGAGAGACCATGGTGGCGACGGCAACGGGCCGGGGAGGAACAGGCATGGATAGCGTCGAAATCGTCGAGGTCGGCCCGCGAGACGGGGTGCAGTCGGTCGGCACCTGGATACCGACCGAGACAAAGGTCGCGTTGATCGAGGCCCTGATCGCCGCCGGCGTTCGCCGCCTCGAAGTCGGCTCCTTCATCAGCCCGAAGGCGATCCCGCAGATGCGCGACGGCGAAGCCGTGGTGCAAGCCCTGCCGCCCCACCCGGGCGTCCGCAAGATGGCGCTGGTGCCCAATACCAAGGGGGCCCAGCGCGCCATCGCCGCCGGCATCGAGGAAATCATCTTCGTGATCTCGATGTCGGAGGCACACAACCAGAGCAACGTCCGCCGTCCGATCGCGCAGTCGCTGGAGGACCTGCGGCTGTTGTTGGAGGAGGTCGACGCCGAGGGCCGCCTCAGGATGCGAATCGGTCTCGCCACCTCCTTCGACTGCCCCTTCGACGGCCGTGTCGCCGAGGCCCAGGTGCTGGCCAACGTCGAGCACATCGTCGCTATCCGCGAGGGCATGGAGCTGGTGTTGAGCGACACCACCGGGATGGCGATCCCGGCCCATGTTCGCGGTCTGGCGCAGACCTGCATCGAGCGTTTTGGCGGGGCGGCGAGCTTCGCCTTCCACGGCCACGACACCGCCGGCTTCTGCGTCGCCAACGTGCTGGCGGCACTGGAAGCGGGGATTCGGGTCTTCGACGGCTCGGTCGCGGGCTTGGGCGGCTGCCCCTTCGCGCCGGGTGCGACCGGCAACGTCGCTACCGAGGACCTGGTCTACCTCTTCCACCGCATGGGCCTCGACACCGGGATCGACCTCGAGCGCTATCTCGAGGCCTGCGCGCTGGCCAAGGCGCTGCCCGACGGCGTCACCGGTGGCCACGCCGGCAAGATCCCGCTGGCGCGGTTGAGCCAGAGCCTCGCCGGCAGCGCCCGCGCCGCGGCCGAATAGGCGCCCCGCTCAGTCGCGGATCGGGGCCGAGCCGACGCGGGGGTGCGGGCGGCCGCCGTCGGCGACGGCCATGGCGAGGACGATCTCGTCGGCCAGCGGCGCATCGGCCACCTGTAGGGTCATGGTGTCGAAATGGTCGAACGACCAGACCTCGTCCTTGTGGCCGAGCGGCAGGTCGATGGCCGTGCCCGGCGCGCCCAGCTTGGCGTTGGACGGGATGATCGCGGCCCCGCCGCCGATCGCGTCCCGCATCGGCTTGCCGAGCTTGGGGTGCAGCATCGCCCCGCCGTGCTCCATATCGCCGTCCAGACCGACGATCGCCGCCTTGCCGTAGCTGACCGCCGGGCCCGCCAACAAGGCCACCGCCTCTCCCATCAACGCCTCGCCCAGCACACGACTGAGATCGAAGAGCATCGACAGATCTTCGGCATAGCTCCCGGCAAAGGGGTTGCGCACCACGGCCAACGCCGCCACCCGTGTGATCGGCGAGCACTCGTGCCAATGACCGTCGGCGGTGATGGTCTCCTTGACGAAGAGCGTCTTTCGCGTCTGCATGGCTATCCCTTTGCGTTCTCGTAGACCAGGCTGGCCGAGGCGACGTCCTCGATGGCCATGCCGAGGGACTTGAAAACCGTGATCTCGTCGGCCCGGGCCGGCTTGGTGCCGGCCAGCACCTCGCCGAGCTCGGCGTGGACCTCGCAGCCGGAGAGGATGACGTCGCCCGACTCGGTCCGGGCGCCCTCGTAGGAATCGACGACGACGACGTTCGCCATCACCGCGTCGTCCAGCTCGCGCCAATCGGGACGGGGCGATCCGACGGCGTTGACGTGCGCCCCCGGCTTCAGCCAGGCGCCCTCGAGAATAGCTTCCTGCGCGCTGGTGCCGGTGACGATGACGTCGGCCTCGCGCACAGCCTCCTCGGCCGACATGACGACGCCGCCGTGTTCCTCGACGAAACGCTCGGCATTGGCCCGGGTCCGGTTCCAGACCCGAATTTCCTCGAAGTCGCGAACATGGGGCAGGACCTCGACATGGGCCCGGCCCTGAACGCCGGTGCCGAGGATCGCCAGCACCTTGGCGTCGGGCGGGGCCATGACCTCGGTCGCCACGGCCGAGCAGGCCGCGGTCCGGATCTCGGTGATCCAAGTACCGTCCATGACCGCCAGCGGCTCGCCCGTCTCGGGCTTGAAGAGGGCGATCATCGCCATGTGCGCCGGCAGGTTCTGCTCGGCGTTATTGGGGTAGTAGGTCACCATCTTGATGCCCATGGCCGCGCCCGAGGCCGGCATGATGCCGAAGAAGCCGCCATGCTGGGGTATCATCTGGCGCACGGGCTGCTGCACCTTGCCGGCGGAGAAGTCGATGAAGGCCCGACGCATGGCCTCTATCAGGTCCGGAATCTCGACATGCTTGCGTACTGCCGCTTCATCCAGGAACATCATGGCGTCGTCTCCCGCTCCTTGCGCCAGCTCTCGTACTCGGCCAGCGTCGCTTCGTTCGGTGGATAGGTGCCGGTGATCGAACTGCCGGCCTCGACCTTGGCCTTGAGGAAGGCTTCCAACGCCTCCTGCTCGGCCCCGTCACGGGCCACCTCGTCGGCCAACGCCCGCGGCACCACGACGACGCCGTCGCCATCGCCGACCAAAACGTCGCCCGGAAAGATGGCGACGCCGCCACAGCCGATCGGCCGCTCCAAGTCGGCACCGAAATGAATGTTGAGCGAGGCCGGTGCCGCGGCGCCGTTGCAGTAGACCGGCAGGCCGGTGGCGGCGACCGCCGCGGCATCGCGCACCGGCCCGTCCGAGACCAGGGCGGCAACGCCGCGCACCTTCAGGCGGGCCGCCAAGATGTCGCCGGCGACGCCGGCCTCGGTACGGCCGCGCCCGTCGATCACCAGCACCGAGCCCGACGGTGCCGCCTCGATCGCCTTCCTGGGCGGATAGTCGGGGTCGCCCAGGATCTCCGTCCGGCTCAAATCCTCGCGCATGGGGATGAAGCGCAGCGTGAAGGCCTCGGCGGCGAAGGGCGGCGTCTCGGACGTCAGCGGCCGGGCGGCGGCGATGTAGACCTGGCGCAAGCCGCGCTTCAGGAGCTGCATGGTCAAGCTCGCGGTGCTGATTTGCCCCAGCGTCTCCAAGGTGTCGGGGCCAAGCGCCGGTCGATCCGTTGCCATGGCCTAGCCCTCCCTCACGACAGCAGGCCACGCCTGGCCAGGTTCGCCATCAGCCGGCCGACGCCAAACTCCCAGGGCGGGATGGCATCACAGCGGTTGACCCGATTGACGAGCGCGCCCAGCTTCGGCGTCGAGATCGTGACGACGTCGCCCAGGTGATGGGTGAAGCCCTGGTCGGGGGCGTCGCGGTCCTCGATCGGCGCGAACATGGTGCCGGTGAAGAGCAGCAGGCCGTCCGGATACTGGTTGTTGGCGCCGACCGCCTGGGCCGCCAGATCGGCGAGGTCGCGGCTGATCTCGGCCAGCGACGAGGCGCCGTCGAGAACGAAGCCGTCCTCGCCCTCGACCTTCAAGCGCAGCTCCATCCGTCGCACGTCGTCGAGGCCGAAGCCGTCGTCGAAAAGGCGGATGAAGGGGCCGATCGCGGTGGACGCTCGGTTGTCCTTGGCCTTGGCGAGCAGCAGCGCCGAGCGGCCCTCGAAATCGCGCAGGTTGACGTCGTTACCGAGCGTGGCGCCGACGATGCGGCCGGCGGCGTCGATCGCCAGCACGACTTCGGGCTCCGGGTTGCTCCATTCCGAGGCCGGGTGGACGCCGATCTCGGCGCCGACGCCGACGGCGGCCATCGGCTGCGCCTTGGTGAAGATCTCCGCATCGGGGCCGATGCCGACCTCGAGGTATTGCGACCAGAGCCCCTGTTCTTGCAGCACCGCCTTGACCCGGGCCGCACCCGCCGAGCCCGGCACCACGTCGGCCAGGCTGTCGCCGATCTCAGCCTGAATGGCGCCGCGGACCTCGGCGGCCCGTTCCGGATCGCCCTTGGCCTGCTCCTCGATGACCCGTTCCAGCATGCTGCGAACGAAGGTGACGCCGCAGGCCTTCAGCGCCTGCAAATCGGCCGGTGCCAGGAACCAGGCAAGGTCCGGGTCGCGGGTGTCGTGGGCGCTATTGGCCAGGATCTCCGCCACCCCGCCCAGCCGCGCACCGACGCCCGACCGTGCCGCTTCGGCCGGCATTGGCTCGGCCAACAGCCCCGCCAGCGTCGGCCAGCGGTTGGCCAGGTCGAAGACGCCGTCGTCGCGGATCAGCACCGGGCTCGGCCCGGACGGGTCGTCCGGCACCCAGGCGCGGCCAACGAAGCTGCCGTCGAGACCGTCGTCTGGCAGAATGTCGTCCGGGTCGAGGGGGGAGGAAGTCATGCTCGCTCACGTCGTCGTATCGGAGAGGCCGAAGTATGGCACTGGCGGCCCGGGCGGCAAAGCCACGGCCAGGCCGGCTCAGCGGCGGCGCTTCAGCCGATCGCGCTTCAGCCGGCGCAGCACCCGCGTCGATAGGCGGCCGTCGACGGCGAGGCCGCTGGCGCTCTGGTAGGCGACGAGTGCCTGCCGCGTCGCCGTGCCGAGATAGCCGTCGACCGGCCCGGCCTTGTATCCGATCTGAGCCAAGGCGTACTGCGCGAAGGCGACCGAGGGACGGTCGATGCCGGCGGCACCGTTCCGCTTGCTCTCGGGCGTCGGCTTCCAGGCCCCGGCCTGGCGCGTCGCCCGGTCGACATCCGCCGCGGGCATGTCCTGGGTCAGGGTCTTCACCAAGCGCAGGGCGTCGGGCACGCCCGACCGTGCGGCAATGCTGGCCCAGGTGTAGGCCTTGACGAGGTCCCGCGGCACGCCGAGACCGCCGAGATGAAAGAGCGCCAGCTTGTACTGCGCCTTCGCCATCCCCTGCATCGCCGCCAGGCCGTACCAGCGAGCCGCCCAGGAGCGGTCGCGTTCGGTGCCCCAGCCGTCGCTGTAGGCGTCGCCGGCGAGATACTGCGCCTCGAGGTGGTTCTGCGCCGCCGCCGCCTCCAGCCAATGCACCGCGTCGATCTCGTTGCGGGGCGTGCCGCGGCCGAGGTGGTAGGCGATGGCGAGATGATACTGGGCATCGGCGTGGCCGCGCACGGCGGCTTGCTTGAACCAACGCACCCCCCTGGCCGGATTGAGCGGCCGGCCCTCGCCCCGGTAATAGGCGATGCCCATCCGGAACTGGGCAACATCGTGTTCGCGGCCGGCCGCCGTCTCGATCCAGCGCATGGCCTCCTTCGGGTTCTGTTCGACGCCGATCCCTTCCTCGTAGAGCCGGCCGAGCAGAAAAGCGGCCTCGCCCTCACCGCGCTCGGCCGCACCCCGCAGCAGCTGCTGGGCGAGGTCCGGGTTTCGGGGCACGCCGTCGCCGTTGAGATAGCGAAGCGCCAGCTCGACGTCCTCGCCGGCCTCGGGGACGATCGGGTCCGGGTCGGGGACCCAGGTCCAGGCGATGCCCATCTCCTCGGGCGGCACCATGTCCCCGCCCTTGAGGGTGACGCAGGCCGGCAGCGACAGGGCCGCCGCCACGGCCACCCCGTTGAAGACCACTGCGATCGCCCGCCTCGTTTGCATGGACGGTGCTACCCCCGAGATCGACGCCTCGACGACTCCCGCCGACGCCCTGGGCACGGGCATGGGCGGGTCCGGTTCGATCCGCTATTGTCATGCCCAAAGCCGATCCGAATCGGCCACGATGGTAGGGGAGGACAAGGGCCATGAGCAAGCCGGCCACGGCAGCAGAACGGCTCTATCTGGAGCACCAGGAGAAGCGCCCGCTGGGCGGTCTGCCGGCGGACCTGATGCCGAAGGACTTTGCCGCCGCACATGCGGTTCAGGATCATCTCCAAGACCTCTATGTCGAGCGCGGCGAGCGCCTCGCCGGCTGGAAGATCGCCTTGACGACGCCGGTGATGCAAGCCCTCGTCGGCGTCGACCATCCCTGCGAGGGCGGGATCTTCGAAAGCCGCGTGCATCGCAGTCCGGCCGAGCTGGCAGCGGCCGACTTCGTCAACGTCGCCGTCGAGTCCGAGATCGCGGTCAGGCTCGCCACCGACCTCGGCCCCGCCGCCGCGCCCTGGACCGCCGAGTCCGTCGCCGATGCCGTCGGGGCCTGCATGGCGGCGATCGAGCTGGTCGACGACCGCAAGGTCGATTACGACGCCCTCGATGGCCTGCTGCTGGTTGCCGACAACGCTTTCAACTTCGGCTGTGTCCTGGGGGCCCCGATCGAAGACTGGCGCTCGCTCGACCTCGCCACCCTGGCGGGTCGCATGCTGATCAACGGCGAGGAGGTCGGCCGGGGCGTCGGCGCCGACGTCATGGGCCATCCCTTCGAGGCCCTGGCCTGGCTCGCCAACAGCCTGGCGGCGCGGGGCCGGCCGCTGGAAGCCGGCCAGATCGTGATGACCGGCAGCATCGTCGCCACCAAGTGGCCGGCGGCCGGCGACGAGATCGTGACCGAGGTCGATGGCTTGGGCGAGGCTCGCTTGAGGCTTCGCTGAGTCGCGCCAGCTCTCTCAGCCGTCCAAGCCGCCGAGGAACTCCACCAGGGCGGCGGTGAAGGCGTCGGCCTGCTCGATGTTGGAGAGGTGCGCCGCCTGGGGCAGCACCACCAGTTTGGAGCCGGCGATACCGGCGTTGATCGCCTCTGAAGCCGCAACCGGGGTGCCCTGGTCGTCCTCGCCGACGATGATCAGCGTCGGCTTGTCGATCTCGCCCAATCGGCCAGTGTAGTCGAGGTTTCGGATCGCCTCGGAGCAGCCGGTATAGCCGGCCACCGGGGTCGCCAGGATGGCCGCGCGGATCGGCGCCACCTGGTCGTCGGCCGCGGCCAGGAAGGGGGCGGTGAACCAACGCTGCAGCGTCGGGTCGAGGAGTGCCGCCATGCCCGACTGGCGGGCGATATCGATCCGCTCGTGCCAGATCTGGTGCGCCTCGGCAGGGATCTGGCTGGAGGTATCGCAAAGCGTCAGCGAGCGCAGCCGCTCCGGCTGCCGCAGCGCGATGTTCTGACCGATCATGCCGCCCATGGAAAGGCCGACCCAATGCGCGGCATCGATGTCGAGAGCCGTCATCAGGGCCAGCGCGTCGTCGCCCAGCATGTCGAGGCTGTAGGGGCCATCGGGGGCACCACTGGCGCCATGGCCGCGGGTGTCGTAGTTGACGACCCGGTAGCGGGCCTCCAGCGCCGGCAGTTGTGGCCGCCACATGGCGCCGCTGCAAGCGAGCGAATGGCTCAACATCACCACGGGCCCGTCCTGGACCCCAGAGACCTCGTAGTTGGTGGTGTTGCCGTTGACCTCGATCTGCATCTCTTTCCTCCCTAGTGTGGTGGATTTGAGGTTCCTCCGATCATCGGGGCAATCGCCGTGAGGAACTTCAAATCCTTAAACCTCGCTACGATCAAAGAATTGCTAGTGTCCTTATCGAATCGGAAGTTCTTCGAGCGCTTGCCACAATCGATGCGAACGTCCGATTCGGGACACTAGCCGCTATTCGGGGCCGTCGAGCCCGTGCGCCTTGATCTCGACCTCGATGAAGGCGAGCTCGGCCTCGCCGGCGTTGAAGACGTCGTGCTCGACGCCGGCCCGCCGCGCATAGGCCTGGCCGAGTACCAGCCGGGCCCGGTGCTCGCCCTCGGCATCGACGATGCGCAGCTCGCCGTCGGTCACCGGCACGACCACATAGTCGTATTCGTGGCGGTGCCAGCCGGTGTGGGCACCGGGCGCGAAGCGCCACTCGGTGACCCGAACACGCTCGTCGTCGACCTGTTGCGTCGGCGTCGCGGCCTGCGTTTCCGTCGTCACGTCGCTTCCCCTCCTCGCCGTCCGGGCCCCGAGTAAACACCATTTCCCCGGGCCCGGCACCCCTTGTATGGTGCGACCCATGTTGGTCTTGGGAGTGGCGTTATGAATGGTGGCGAAAGCCTGGTCGAGACCCTGCTCGAGCATGGCGTCGATACGGTCTTCACGGTGCCGGGCGAGAGTTTTCTCACCGTCCTGGAAGCGATGCGCCGGCGCCAGAATGCCGTCCGTCTGGTCACGTCGCGCCAGGAAGGGGGGGCCGCCTTCGCCGCCGAGGCCTACGGCAAGCTGACGGGCCGGCCAGCCGCGGTCTTCGTCTCGCGCGGCCCGGGTGCGACCAACGCCGCGATCGGCGTGCACACGGCGAAACAGGATTCGACGCCGCTGCTCTTGTTCATGGGCCAAGTACGCCGACGTTCGCGCGGGCGGGAATCGTTCCAGGAGATCGATCCGCACTCGACCTTCGATTCGCTCGCCAAGGCGGTGCTGGAACCGGAGAACGCCGACGAAGTCGCCAGCCTGACGGCGCGAGCGATCGAGATCGCCACTTCGGGCCGGCCGGGGCCGGTCGTCGTCGCCCTGCCGCGCGACGTCACCGAGGCAGAGGTCGTCGAGGCGGTGCCCTTCACGCCCGCTTCGCCACCGCCGGCGGCGCCCGAGGCCGAGGCGGTTGCTCGCGCGGCCGAGCTCATCGCAGCGGCCCAGCACCCCCTGATCCTGGCCGGCGAAGCGATCGTCTTCGAGGACTGCACGGCGGCGCTGACGACCTTCGCCGAGGCCAGCGGCGCGCCGGTGATGACCGTCTATCGCCGCCAGGACGTCTTTGCGAACGACCATCCGGCCTATGCCGGCCATCTGGAGATCAATCGCGTCGCCTACCAGCGCGAGGCCCTGGAGGCGGCCGACCTGATCATCGCCGCCGGCAGCCGCCTCGACGGCATCACGGTCGAGGACTACACGCTCTTTCGCGACGATCAGGCCCTGCTGCATCTCTATCCCGACGCGGAAGTGCTGTCGCGCTACGAGTCGGCGCTGGCGATCGAGGCCCCGGTCGGCACCGCGCTGGCGGCGCTGGTGGCGAGCCTGCCGGCACCGCCCGCCGGGCGGCTGGCCTGGCGCGATACGCTGCACCGGGCCTACCTGGCGCATTCGGACCCCGGGGCCTCGCCGACGCGCGGCCGGGTCGACCTCGCCCGGGTCGTCGCCGAGGTCGCCCGCCAGGTGCCGGCCGACGCGGTGATCCTGACCGACGGCGGCAGCTTCGCGCGCTGGGTGCATCGCTATTATCGCTTCACCCGGCCCCATACCCAGGCCGGGCCGATCTCGGGCGCCATGGGCTATGGCGTGCCGGGCGCGATCGGCGCGCGGCTGGCGCGCCCAGACCAGCCGGCCGTCGTCTTCGTCGGCGACGGCGGCTTCATGATGACCGGGCAGGAGCGGGTTACCGCGGTCGAACAGGGCATCGCCGGCAAGGTCATCGTCTGCGACAACAACGCGCACGGCTCGATCCTGATGGGGCAGACGCAACGCTTCGGCGACGACGCGGCTTACGGCACCCGCCTCGCCAGCCCCGACTTCGCCGCCATCGCCCAGGCCTACGGCCTCGAGTCCTGGCGGGTCGAGGAGACCGACGGCTTTGCCCCCGCCTTCGCCGAGGCCTTGGCGCACGAAGGGCCGGCGCTCGTCCACCTCTTGACCGACGAACGTGATATCGTGCCGTTCGGGGCCGGGAAAGAGGCGGTCTGAGGACCGGCCCGGCGCCGCCGCCGGGCCGCCGCGAATGACGAATCGCAACCTACCATGCTATGATGGCGCGTCCGCGGCCTGCTCGGGCCTTGGGCGAGGTGCCCGCCGGGGTCGGGGCAAGGTCTGGCTAGCATCGAAGAGGGACCAAGTCGGTGTATCAAGGTTACGGCACGGATACGCGGCCGAAAGTGCGCGTCGCCGTCGAGATCGTCAGCGACGAGTCGACGATAACGGGTCACATGTTCCTAAACCCGAACGAACGCATCATCGATATGATGAACGATGCTCGACAATACGTCGCCTTCGAGCACGCGGATGGCAGCTTCGAGGTCCTGAGCAAGGTCCTGATCCGCCGGATTCGCCCGGTCGACCAGTCGCAGCCGGAAGGTACCCAGGCGATGCCGATCATGCCGGGCACGTGATACCGCGAACCTCGGTATCGGCCGCGCCGGCGCAGCACCTCATTTCAGCGGCAGCTTGACCTGCGGCAGGCGCTTGTTCAGTGCCGCCAAGACCTCGTTCGAGATGTTCAGGCGGTCATCGAAGACCAGAACGGCGCTGCGCGGCAGGGTCATCTCGACACCCTTGGCCTTCATCACCTCGGCGACAGCGAACCCCATCTCCTTGCGCAAGGTGCCCATGGCCGTGTTCAGGGCCTTGTTCAGGATCTGGCGGCGTTCGTCGGTCTGCTTGCGGACCTCGGCAAAGCGCTTCTCCAGGTCGCGGCGGCGCTTTTCGAGCGCCTCGGGCGACAGCACCGCCTGCTGCTTCTTGAGCTTATCGCGGCCGGCCTTCAGGCTCTTCTTGTGCTTGTCGAGCTCTTTCTCGTAAATCGCGCGACGGGCCTCGATCGCCTTCTTGGCCTTGCGGCTCGCCTCGGCCTTGGACAGCACCTCCTGCACGTCGACGATGGCGACGATCGGCGGCTTCGGTGCTTTCAACGGCTTCTTCTGGGCCTCGGCCGTGGTGACCAGCACCAGAGAGGCGAGGACCGAGAGGAGCAGGAGCCGTGTACTCTTGGCTGGCATGGGGCCTCGATTCATGGTCGTCGGACGGATTGCGTGGAACCTAACAGACGGCGTCGCCGGAGCCAATCGCGAGTTCCGGCTCAGCCGGCGAGTGATGCCAATCGGGCCTCAGGGACCAAAACCCGGCCCTCCATCAGGCGCCTGGCGGTGCGGATCGCGGTGACGCTGTCGACCTGCCAGCCCTCTGTGTTCGAGACCCGCGCCTCGAGGCCCATGATCCCCGACGGTTGGGCGATCCGAAGCGCGCGCGCCTCCTCGGCACCACCCGCGGCCTGCCAGACCGTCGATCCGGTAAGCCGGGCCGCCGCCGCAAGGCAGAGGGCGCCGGTCAGCGGCAGGGCGCGATGCGGCCGACCCATGGAGATCATGCGCGCGTTGACGTCCATGGCATCACTCGGCAGAGCCTCGCCGGCGAGCGTCGCTGCCGGGGCCGGCGTTGCCACGAAGCCGATCTTGGGCGCGCTCTGCGAGATCGGTGGCAGGCCCATGGCCACCGCGGCGGCGCGGCGGATCGCCTCCAGCCGGTCCAAGAGACCGGGCGTCGCTTCCAGCGCTTCCGGCATCTCGGTGCCCTGAAGGCCCAAGTCGGTGGCGGCGACGAAGACCGCGGCAGTGGCGGCGTCGACGAGCGAGGCCTCGATCTCGCCCAGGCCCGGCACGGACAACCGGTCGACCACGTTGCCGGTCGGCAGCAGCCGGCCCGTCGTCGCCCCGCCGGGGTCGAGGAAATCGAGCCGGATCGCGGCTCCCCGGCCCGAGACCCCCGGCAACGCAACCGCGCCCTCGACGACGGCGCGGCCGTCCGCGACGGCGAAGCGCGAGACGACGATCTTGTCCGAATTGGTGTTGTAGAGCCTGAGCCGGGCCTCGCCGTCGGCGACTTGCACGAGCCCCTCATCAACCGCGAAGGGGCCGATGGCGGAGGTCAGGTTGCCGCAATTGGAGCGCTCGTCGACCAGCTCCTCGGCCACCGCGACTTGGCCGAAGGTATAGTCGACATCGGCATCCTCGCGGGCAGACGGCCGCACCACCATCACCTTGGAAAGCGAGGAGATGCCGCCGCCCATGCCGTCGAGCTGGCGGCCGTAGGCGTCCGGGCTGCCGATGGCGGCGAGAAAGACGGCATGCCGCGCCGCCGCCTCGTCTGGCAAGTCACGATCGTGGAAGAAGAGCCCCTTCGAGGTGCCACCACGGATGAAGGCGGCGGGGATCGCGCGTTGATCCATCGATCAATCGTCTCTCGAGACCGTCGGTGTGCCGATGCCGGCATCGAAACGCTGGTAGTCGGCGTAGCGGATCAGCTCGTAGAGCCGCTGGCGCGGCTGCATGCGGTTCAAGAGGTGCGCCTGCCCGCCCTGCGCCATGATGCTTCGCAAGCCCTCTTCCACCGCGGCCATGGCGAGCCGCTGCGTCGTCACCGGGAAGAGGACGATGGCGTAGCCGAGCGCTTGCAGCTCATCGGCGCTCAAGAGCTCGGACTTGCCGAACTCGGTCATATTGGCGAGCAGGGGCACCGAGACGGCACGGCGATAGGCGGCGAACTCGGAGGCGTCGGCCATGGCCTCGGGGAAGACCATGTCGGCGCCGGCCTCGGCGTAGGCGAGGCCGCGGCGGATCGACGCCTCCATGCCCTCCACGCCTCGGCTATCGGTCCGGGCGATGACGAGGAAATTGGGGTCGCGCCGGGCCGCCACCGCAGCCCGGATCTTCACCACCATCTCGTCCTCGGCGACGATCTGCTTGTCGTCGAGATGGCCGCAGCGCTTGGGATTGACCTGGTCCTCGATATGGCAGCCGGCGAGGCCCCGGCTCTCCAGCTCCTGGATCGTGCGGGCGACGTTGACCGCCTCGCCGAAGCCGGTGTCGACGTCGATGATGGTGGGCAGTCGGGTGACCCGGGCGATCTGGCCGCCCCGCTCCGCCGCCTCGGTCTGGGTCACGAGGCCGATGTCGGGGACGCCGATCTCGGTCGACAGCGTCGAGGAGCCGACATAGACGCCGTCGAAGCCGGCCTCCTCGATCGCCATGGCGACGAGCGGCGAATAGGCGCCGGCGACCTTGAGGATCGTGCCCGACGCGAGCTTGGCCCTGAGCGCGGCCCGCTTGGCCGTCGGGTCGGTCTCATTCAGCAGCATTGTCAGCACCTCTGCCGGTATAGCGATCGGGCCATTTACGGGCCACCAGCCGCCCGTCGGAGCGGTAGGCGTAACAGGTGTTGATGGTGGCGATCCCTAGCGCGTCGCCACGCTCGGGATCGTCCTCGGAGAGCTGGTTCCAGACCGCCTGCATCGCCGCCGAGGCCATCTGCGCCAACATCTCCACCAGATGCGTGCAGCCCTGGACGCCGCCCAAGCGCTCGCGAGCCGCCTTGTTCCAGCCGGGGCCGATGCGCAAGCCTTCCAGGCGGCTGTAGTTCGGCAGCACCAACGGGCAGTGGTCGTAAGCGCCGGCCGGCATCGCCGCTTCGGACTTCAGGACATTGAAGTCGCCGTCGATGGTGAGGCGGAGCCACATGTCGTGAATCGGCTCGTTCGGTGCCCGCGGCTGCTCGAGGTCGTAATAGGCCGTCGGCCGGACGTCGACCATCCGGCCCTCGATGTCCCAAAGCCCGTCGGCGCGCATATAGCAGGCGATCTCGATCCGCCGCGTGTGGTTGAGCTCGCGCGCCGCGGGCGCGCTCAAGGTCGACGACACCTGTCCAGTCTCCTCGTCTCGCTCTGTTGTTCCGGAACCTAGTGGCGCCCGCCGCCGCCGTCCAGCCCCGGGCGCAGTCGAGGTGGCACCGCCGGCCGACATTGATCGGCGTCAACGTGCCAAGCCCGGGGTATCGCATCATCGTCTGCGAGCAAGCCAAGGCTTCTGATCCCGGCAGAACTCCATTCTCGTGCCGGCTGGCGGCCGCCGGCCGGCGAGGGAACCGGTCGCCTGGCGAATTCTGGAGTTGGACATGAGCGTCGCAGGAAGAGTTGCTTGCCTCGTCGCGCTCTGCCTCGGCGCGCTGGCCGCGTCGCCGGCCATTGCCGCCTGCGGCAAGTCCATACAAGAGATCGAGAACTCCCCCGAATGGGCACGCCTTTATCGCCAGCACGAGCAAGCCAGGGACCGCAGTGACCCGAACACCGTCGAATCGATTTCCGCGCGCGCGGTGCGATACGGCTATTTGCTCGGCCGCCAGGCCCGCTACATCGGGAACAGTGCCGAGCGTGATGGCATGTTCACCTGCCTCCGAGAGGGCATCTTGACCGTCATGCTGGCATCGGATGTGAAGTCCGATCCCGCCCGGACGGACAGGCTCTTTCAATCGGCGTTGCTGGGGACCCTCGACGACGCCGACTTCGAACGTCACGGCATCGACACGAAGAAGCGCTATCCGTCAATCTTCGAAGCTGACTGGACCGGGCTCTGGGGCGTCACCTTCATCGGGCCGACGCTGCCCGGCCAGACGAAGCCCTTGAAGACGAACGTCAGCTTCTCCTTCCGGCAGAAGGGAGATGGCAGCTGGCTTGTGAGAGTGGGGTCGGAGGGTGACATGCGCGGGCCCTACGCGGCGCGCGCCGATGGTGGGGTGATCTCGTTTGAACTTCCGAAAACAGAGGCCGTCTACTTCAAATTTGCCCTCTCCCAGGACGACGACGCATCGTGCAGGGGCAAGATGACGACGACCAATGCCAAGACCGGGAGGGCGACGAACTGGCATGGCACCGGCGAGCGGCAGTAGCGCGAGCGGCCCGAGGCCGAGAAAGACGCGCGGGCGACGTGGAGTGGTGGGCTTCGCATTCGCCCTCAGCCGGGCTCGCCGAGGATCGCAGACCCGCTGAATTGATGCCCCGCCATCGCTAGCCATCCAACTCGAGGTCACGTCGGCCGCCGAGATGGCGCTCTTGGCCTCCAGAGCATAGGTCTCGCCGATCTTCGGAACGACGGCGTTGTCAGCGCACCATCCCAGATCGCGGGCGCCGCTCGAGGCATCGACGCCCGAATGGCGGAGGTGAGGTAGTATCGGGTCGATACCGGCGCTGGTGGCGTCCGGGGGCCCGCAGGGCGACGGGGCTCGCATTCCGCTTTGGAGCGACGATGATGGACGAGTTTTCGAGGATCTACGCGCCGAGGGCGGACGAAACGTTTGAAGCCAAATATCGGGCGAGCTGCCACTGTGGCGCGGTAGGCTACGAGGTCTCTGCCGATCCGGTGGATGCAAAGATCTGCCACTGCCGGGACTGCCAAAGGCTACACGGCACGCCAATGCAGTGGGCCGCGATTTTCCACAAGCACCACGTCAGATTCACGAGCGGTATGGATCACCTGTACTTCTACAACGGTCATCTCGACAGGCATGACAGGATCCTTCCCTGCAAGGTGAGCTGCGACCTCTGTCGCACGCCCATTGCGGACGAGGGGCGGCGCATGTGGCTGGCGTTTCCATCGCTCTTCGATTTCGGAACCCCACCCGAGGTTCCGCAAGCCTTCCGGCCGACCTGTCACATCTTCTACGGCATGCGGGTGGTCGACATGAACGATGGTCTGCCCAAGTGGTCCGGCCATCGCAACGAGTCCGCCCTCCTGGCGTCGGCCGGCACCATCTAGGACGGTCCCCGCCAACCACCGTCGCGACGACCGCGTTGCCTGATTCCAGGTTGCTCCGTTGAGCGCTGGCTCATCCGTCGGCTTGGGTATCGTCACCGAGCTCGGCGCAGAGCTCGTTCATCCGAAGCTCGCCCTCTCGGGTCTGACCGCCGATCTCCAAGAAACGTTGCATGTTCGCCTGCGCCGCGTCGGTGCGCAGCAGTTGCTCGAAGAGGTAGGCCTCCTCGAACAAGCCGTCGAGCCACGCCTTGTCCGAGTGGTTGACGCTTTGCTTCGCGAGACGCACCGCGGCGGGCGGGAAGGAAGCGATACGCGTCGCCAAACGCTCGACATAGGGGCCGATCTCGTCGGGCTCGAAAATTCGATTGAGATAGCCCCATCGCTCCGCCGTCTCGGCATCCATGTCGTCGCCGCTCAAGATCAGCTCCATCGCGCGACCACGGCCGATCAAGCGCGGCAGCCGCTGCGTGCCGGTGCCGCCGGGCAGGATGCCGAGCGGGACCTCCATCTGATTGATCCGTGTCTTTCCCCGCACGCCGAACCGTATGTCGAACGCGGCCGACAGTTCGCTGCCACCGCCGCCCACGCGCCCTTCGATCTGGGCGATGATTACCTTGTTCATGGTGCGAAACCGCTCGCACAAGGCGTGGAAGGGCTTCAGCTGCGCATCGCGCTGCGGCTCTGCGCCGATCGGGCGGTCGAGTATCGCGGCCACGTCGAAATGGGCCAGGAAGAAATCCGGATCGGCGCTCCGCATCACGACGACGGTAAGGCCAGGGTCGGCCCTCAGCTCCGTGGAAAGCGCATCGAGTTCTGCCAGCAGCGCCATCGTGATGACGTTGACCGGTGGATTATCGATGGTGATGGTGGCGACGCGCCCGCGTCGGGCGACGGTCATCAGTTCAAAGTCATAGGCCATATCGGGATTGCTCCTACGCCGTTCTCGGTCGACTCTAGTTGGGGTGCATGACGGCGTCGAGCAGGCCGTCGGAGCGTGTTGGCGCAACCACTGCAGGCGAGCGCTGACGCTGGCACGGGCGATGGCGCGGTGGTCGCTGACGACGATGGGGGAAAGCCGATCGAGATCGGCGCGCGGATGGTCCGCCATGGTCGCTATGTCACCTTCCAGATGGCGGAGGTCGCCGTGCCGGGGTGGATGTTCGGGCAAATTCCGAGACGCACCAGCCGCTTGCGCGCGCCGCCGGCGCCGGCTTTACCCAAGCGGCGGTCAGCGGGGAGAGGAAAGCCACGGGAGACATGCGCCTTGATGACGGGAATACTGGCCATAAGCGCGACGAGACCGCGCTCGGCGCCGATCAGGGAGGTGAGTGGCGCGTTCTGCCCACGCCCTTCACCCCCGAAGAAGCCGGAAATCCAGCCGACAGGATGATTGCGGACGATGCTTGGGTAACCATGAACAGCAGCAGCCGTTTTCACACGGCCAAGACCCAAAGCGGACATGACCAAGGATTCGTCAGCCCGCGGTTCACCTAATCGGTTGATATGAGTCATTACTGCTTCAGACCGACAGCGATAGGATTCGATAGCATTTCGAAGGCTTGGTTAAGGGCCCTCGCGCGCCTGACCTGCCCCGGACCGGCGTGCGGGTATTGACTCAGATTGGGTAAGAAGGCGTAGCGGAAATGCGATTGGTCCGAATTTGGTATGCAATTGCTGGCGCGCTCGTCGTGATCGGGGCCTGGGGAGCCCCGGCCCTGGCCGAATCGGTGATGCTGACCGTCCACTACACGAAGCCCCCGCTGGGCCCGGACGGTACCCCCCGCCAACTCACGCCCGCCGAGCGGCAGATGCTCGAGCAGCGGCGGGCTCGGGAATCTGCCGCCGACCGGACCGGCACCTGGGAAGGCGGTATGAGCAAGGTCGAAGCGGCCATCTCCGGCACGCCCATGACCAGGGGTCTGCGCCGGCCGTCCATGCCGGTGGGTACCAAGCAGGAGTTTCTTGACGCCATCGCACGGCTTGAGGACGGCGACACGCTCTACATCAACGCCCATGGCAGCGCCCAAGGGATCGGCGTCGGCACGGAGGGCAGTCTCTGGTCCTGGCCGGAGGTGGCCGCGGCGCTCCGCGATCGACCGCGGCTCGCCATGGTCGTCGTCGACGCCTGCGCCCTGGGCGCCCGGCGCGAGCACTTTGCGACCGTCTCGGATGCCCTCAACGCTGAGAACGTGCTCGGCTGGACGACCTATGCCCAGTCGGCGCTCCACGTCCATTCCATGTCAGCGATGATGAAGCGGCTCTACAAGGAGGGCGGCGCGCTCAAGCAATCTCCGGAACCCGCGCCAATGCAGATCGTCGGCCGGCCTTTCCTTTATTCGCGGAAGGATGCCAAGGGCCGGGACCACTATGGCAAGTCGCTGCGCCAGGTCCATTTCGAGATCGTCGGCAAGTGCCCCGACATCGCGGGAAGCTGGGAAGGCAACCTCAAGTTCACGATTGTGTCCGGCTCGACCAATATCAAGAAGGGCATGAGCCGACCGGCCAAGGGCAAGACCTTCGTTATCCGACAGGAGGCCGGCTCGTGCGACGTCGCCCTCGACTACCGGAACAATTCGATCCAGGGCGCCTTCGTGATCGACCAAGGCTTCGACATCGACGCGGACCGGTGGACCGTCGCCCTGGACCAGGAGGCCAAGGGCAGCGTCACGTCGGCGGAACTCGTCATCGCCGGGATCGCCAAAGGGAAGCCGGCCATGAAGGTGATCCTGGATCAGGAGCGCGGCACGGTCGCGACCACCAGCGAGGGGACGCTCGCCCGCAAGCGCTAGCGGCGGCCGAGACCCGGCTGCCTCACGCCTTCGCGTCCTCGCGGCCTACGTACTTGAGGCCGAGCCGCATTGTTGAGGCCGGTTAGCAATGGCCCCCACGAGCAAAGAAAAGGAGACATCTCATGAGCAGGACGACACAAGCCCTCGCGGCGACTGCCCTGGCCGTGATCGTAATCGTATCGATCGCCGGGACGGCGTACGCGCAGAGCGGTATCGCTCGTCTCGGCCATCGCTGGGACGTGGAACATTCGAATGGCTGGAAGGGCATTTGGACGCGCCGCGACATCCGCGGGGCGATCTCGAACCAGTACGACGCGGTTTGGTTCCACCCCGTTCATGGCGAATTCAGGTCTGACATACGCATTCACATCAGTGTGCGCGACGAGCTGATCATCCAGCGCAAAGACATTACCGGCCTCCAGGCGGGCAAGACCTGCCGCTACACGGGAAGACTGAACTTCGCGGCGCGCACGGCCAGAGGAACCAGTACCTGCGTGTTTGCGCCCGGCAATCATCCCTGGTGGGCGAAGATTTGGCGCTGAAGTGCTTGTCGGTCGAAATCGTTTGTTGGATGCGCGACGTCGTTCTAGCCCGCATTCTTCATGACGGTCATGGATATAGGCGGTGAGTGTGGATTAAGCTGTTGAGATTCCGTATGATTTCGGCTTTGAAGCAAGATCGTACGGCAACAGAAAACCCCCGGCTCGCCATGGACCAGCTTGGCCTTTCTCTCCCCGGACAGTCGCCCGTCGCCGGCAAGGGGATCGTGGCTCGTTGCGACGGCGGCAGGCTCTCCTCGGACGGCGGCGTAACGTTGTTGCGCGAGTTCGAGCGACGGCTCCGCCTCGCCGATCGCCTCGCGGCCTGTCTCGTGGACGGCGGGCGCCGGCGCGCATCACTCAAGAGCTACGCCGAATGAAGCTTCTCGCTGGCCCAGGGGGAGGCTTCGCCTGTCGATCATGAAAACATCGCGATCGACTTGATCGAGGCTGGCTTCGTTCACGTGTTTGCGAAACGAGATGGCGCTATCTCGACAGGTGAGGAATCGCGCTCGAGCCAAGGGACGTGGGTATGGCAAACGGAATTGTCGGCATTGATCACGGTGTTGTAGCGGTTCGCGATTTGGCGGCCGCTCATGTCGCCTACCGGCGTCTCGGCTTTACCCTGACGCCACGGCGAAGCTTCGAGGGCTGGGGCACGGCGAACTACAGCGCCATGATGGCGCATCACTTCATCGAGCTTCTCGGCATCGTTGATGCCGACAAATACGCCACACCCGGTCTCGAAGAGTTCCTGCAAAGACGCGAGGGCCTGATGGCAGTTGCCTTGCTCTCTCGCGATATCGACGCCGCCCATGCCGAAATGAAGCAGAACGGGCTCGACCCTTCCGATCTCAACGAGCTGGAAATCACGCTCGAGATGCCCGACGCCCCGGTCCAGCAGCGCTTTCGCTGGCTCATTCTGCCGCCCCAGGCGACGCCCGAGCTGTACGTCTTCGTGGTTCAGCCGCTGACGCCGGAATCGATGCGGCAGCCGAGCTTTCTCGTTCATGACAACAGCGCCAAGGGCATCGACAACATTGCGGTCGTCGTCGGAGTTGAGCCCGCGACACTGCGGCCCGCTTACGAGACGTTGTTCGGTGCGGGCGCCTGCACGTCCACGGACGATGCTCTAAAGGTAGCTACCGGACAGGGCGATCTGGTCTTTCTCACTCCCAAGGGGTTTGCGAGCCGATATCCCGACGCTTCCGCGACCGCCATCGCGGATCTCCCCGACATCGCGGCCATGCGGATCGCGGTCGAGGACTTGGACCGGCTTTGCCGCCACTTCGATAGGGCCGGCGTCGCCTATGCCAGATCGGGAGATGGCGTGTCCGTGGCGGCCGACGAAGCCTGTGGCGTGCTGCTCGAGTTCGCGCCTTAGCCTTCGCTTGATTCAGCGCATTCTCGCACTCCGGTGCTTCTCTTACCGTGAAGCCCGAGATGAGTGAAAAGACATTTAGCGGCAACCCACGCTCGCCCGTGCCGCCGCTGCTGGAGCGGGCGGATGAACTGGGTATCCAGCAAGTGCTCGACCGCGACGGCCTGCCCAACGGCAACCTGGCCGACCCGGACCTCCCGCGCGAGGCGCTGATCGGGATGTACGAGACCATGGTGCTGGTTCGCATCATGGATGAACGTGGCTGGCAGTTGCAGCGCTCGGGCCGGGTCGAGTTCTGGATCCCGGGGCGAGGCCAGGAGGCGGCCCATATCGCTTCCACCGTGGCGATGGCGGACAGCGACTGGATCTTCCTGGCCGACCGCGAGCCCGGCGCCATGCTGCTGCGCGGCGCGACGCTTGCAAGCCTGTTCGCGCAGTATTTCGGGCGCCGGGACGAGCCCTTGCGCGGCCGCCGCCTGCCGCTGCTGCTGGGCGACCGCAGGCTCAACATCGTCCCCTGCATGACCCAGGTCGGCGCCTACCTGCCGCACGCCGCGGGTGCCGCCTGGGCGGCCAAGCTGAAAGGCCACGAGACCCGCACGATCGTCTATTTCGGCGACGGCGCGACCTCGCGGGGGGAGTTCCATTCGGCGATGAATTTCGCCGGCATCCACCGGCCGCCGGCGATCTTCTTCTGCCAGAACAACGGCTGGGCCGTCTCGACCCCGAACGACCGCCAGACCGCGGTGGCGAGCTTCGCCGCCAAGGGCGACGCCTATGGCGTGCGCAACCTCCGGGTCGACGGCAATGACCCGCTGGCGGTCTATTCCGTGACCAAAGAGGCGCGCGACCTGGCACCCGAGGTCGGCGCCACCCTGATCGAAGCCGTCACCTACCGCCTCGGCTTCCATACCTCGTCCGACAACCCGGACCTCTACCGCATGCCGGAAGAGGTCGAGGCTTGGGAGGCATGGGACCCGCTGGCGCGCACCCGCAAATACCTGGAAGGGCGGCAATGGTGGCACGACCAGGACGAGGCGGCGCTGCTGGAACGCTGCCGCAGGGAAGTACAGGCGGCGATCGAAACGGCGGAAGCGATGCCGGCGCCCGAGCCCGCCGACCTCGTCGATGAGATCTATGCCGAGCCGACCTGGCTCTTGGCCGAGCAGCGTGACCGCCTGCTCGAAGAGCTGGCGGACGAGGGCTGACGCGATGGCGCAACTGACCGTGCTGGAAGCGCTCACCTGCGCCATGGCCCGCGCCCTCGGCGACGACCATGACGTCGTCCTGCTGGGCGAGGACGTCGGTACCGCCGGCGGAATCTTCCGCGCCAGCCAGGGGCTGCAACAACGCTTCGGTCCCGAGCGGGTGATCGACACGCCGCTCGACGAGAAGGGCATCGCCGCGCACGCCGTCGGCATGGCGCTCTATGGCCTGAGGCCGATTGCCGAGATCCAGTTCTCCGGCTTCATCCACGACGCCTTCGAGCAGATCATGTTTTGCGGCGCCAAGTACCGCTGGGCGACCGCCGGCCAGTACACGGTCCCGTTGACGGTGCGGGCGCCGTCGTTCGGCGGCATCAATGGCGGCTTCTGGCATTCGCAAAGCCCGGAAGCCTATTACGTGCATGGCGGCGGCATGAAGATCGTCGCGCCTAGCACGCCGGCCGACGCCTATGGCCTGCTGCTGGCGGCGATCCGCGATCCCGATCCGACCCTGGTGCTGGAGCCGGTGCCGCTCTATCGCGCGCTCCGCGACGAGGTCGAGGACGATGGCCGGGCGATCGAGATCGGCAAGGCGGCGATCGTCCGTCCGGGCAACGACCTCACCGTCATCACCTATGGACCGATCCGGCACGACTGTCAGCGCGTCGCCGAGCGGCTGGCGGCGGCGGGGACCTGCGAGGCCGAGGTCATCGACTTGCGCAGCTTGATCCCTTTCGACGTCGAGACCATCGTCGCCTCGGTCGAGAAGACCGGGCGCTCGGTGATCGTGCACGAGGCGCCGCAATCGCTCGGTTTCGGGGCCGAGCTGGCCGCCACTATCCAGGCCAGGGCTTTCGGCTACCTGGAAGCGCCGGTGGAACGGGTCGCGGCGCCCGATGCACCCTATCCCTACGGCGGCGGCGATGCCTATTACCGGCCGGGTGAGCGGCGCATCGAAGCGACAATCCGGCGAACCCTGGAGTTCGAAGCCTGATGTATGAGTTCAAGCTGCCGGATGTGGGCGAAGGCATCAGCGAGGCGGAGCTCTTGGAATGGCGCGTCGAGGTCGGCGACGCGGTGGCCGAGGGCGCCGATATCGCCGTCGTCGAGACCGACAAGATCACCGTCGAGCTGCCCGCTCCCCGCGCCGGCCGCATCGCTTCGCGCCGGGGCGAGCCGGGCGAGACCATCGCCGTCGGCACGGTTCTGGTGGTGATCGACGATGGCGGCGAGGCGGCGGTCGAGACCGCGACACCAGCCCCCGGCGGCAAGGCCAAGGCCGCCCCGGCAACCCGCCGCCTGGCCCGCGAGCTGGGCGTCGATCTTTCGGCCCTGACCGGCAGCGGCCCCGGCGGCCGCATCACCCGCGCGGATGTCGAGGCCGCCGCCGGAACGGAACCGGCCAGCCAACGACGCCTGCCGCTCAGCGGCGCCAGAGCCACGGCGGCGCGCGCGCTCGCCCGGTCGGTGCATACGCTGGCGACCTCGACCACCAGCTTCGAAGTGGCCGGCGACGGCATTCTGGCGCTGCTCGACGCCGCGCCCCGGGAGCAAAGAATCACTGCCACCGCCGTCATCGCCAAATGCCTGGCGGCCGTGCTCGTCCAGCATCCCAGGTTCAACGCCACCATCGACGATGAGAGGAACGAACTGATCAGCTACGATGCGGTCGACCTCGGCATTGCCGTCGCGGCGCCCTCCGGCCTGGTGGTGCCGGTGCTGCGCGGCGTCGAAGCGCGCTCACTGTCCGAGCTGGCGGAAAGCATCGCCGATCTGTCGGCCCGCGCCCGCAAGGACGCCTTGACGCTCGACGACGTCAAGGGCGGCAGCTTTACCCTCTCCAGCACCGGCGGCGCCGAAAGGGCCACCTTCATCTCGACCCGCCCGATCATTCACCAGCCACAAAGCGCGATCCTCTGGGCCTCGCGCATCACCGAGCGCCCGCGGGTCAGGGACTGCAAGCTCGAAGCGGGGCCGATCATGGCTTGCAGCCTCAGCTTCGATCATCGCTACATCGACGGCATGGAAGCCACCGCGTTCATCAACGATCTCGCAGCGGCATTGGAAAGCCCCCGATCGTCCGATCGGTAGTCGGCCATCGAGCCGGAACTGGATCGGGATCGGCCGCGAGGCTAAATTGATGACCTGTTACTCGATAGGCGCCGCCGAAGGTTGCGCGGCAATTCCGAACGCGTGGCGCACGGGCGCCGAGATCCGCGCCCGCATGGCGGGTCGCTTGGGTTCGCTGAATGCGGCAGGGAATTCGAGCTGAGGCAGCCGAGGGGTGGAACGACCATGACCAAAGACGGCAAGTCCCGAACGATCGATCTATTGTTCGAAACACTGTCTCGTGCCGACGATCGCGACTACGGAACCGATCGCGTGACCCAATTGGCCCATGCCCTGCAGTGCGCGCACCAGGCCGAGCAGGCCGGCGCGACCTTGGCGATGGTTGCGGCCGCTCTGCTGCACGACATCGGTCATTTGATCAACGCCGACGATCGCGCCGCCTTTCGGCGCGGCGAGGACGCCCGACACGAGGTTCTGGGCGCACGCTACCTCGAACAATGGTTCGGCCCGGAGGTGACGGAGCCGGTCGCACTGCATGTCGAAGCCAAACGTTATCTGACCGCGAGCGATCCGGAGTACTTCGACGGCCTGTCCGGCAAATCGCAGCAGACCTTGGCGCTTCAGGGCGGGCCGTTCGATGCCGAGGAAGCATTGGAATTCCAGGCCCGGCCGTTCGCCGGCGACGCGCTCGATCTCAGACGTTGGGACGACGGCGGCAAGGTGGTGGACGCGCGCCCGCCCAGCCTCGATTCGTTTCGGGCTCGCGTCGGGGCTGTGCTGAAGTAGAGGGGCCCCTATTCTCGCCGATCCTCGGCCACCTGGGGCTGGCCCCCGCATCGGAAGCGGCCCGAGTCTCGAATTCCCCTGCGACAGGCATCGATTGCCGCGAACGGGTCACGTGTCCCCTGACGACGACCGCTACCGAAACGTCCGCGATCAAGGCAATCGCGCGGTTCGGAATCTACGACGGGTCGCGCGGTGAACCTCCCCTTTCGCCGCCGCGCCTCGGGCGACATACCGAGGTCGAGAACACCGCCTGAGACGCGGAGAGGGTGCCATGGAATATCGCAGGCTCGGCAGGAGCGGGCTCGGACAGCGGCGCCACGCCGCTGTCTATCGGGATGAGAACGATGCGCGACCAAAGCGGACCCCGGTGGCCGAGACCGGAGAACGGCCGTGTAACGTTTCGTATTGGGGGATGACTTCCCGTCACGGTGATGCGGCCGGATAGGGCCATTCGGGCCAGGAGCCGCGATGCAGAGGTCGGCCAGGACGGGAGGCATCTCGCGCAGAGCCATTCGCACACATTTCCCCGATTGATCGGCGTCATCAACTCACTTGTTGGAGTGTTGTTGCTCGTTGCTCTCTGAGTCTGGCGTTGATGATTGTAATGAGTTT
>JASLMY010000300.1 GCA_030746295.1 Alphaproteobacteria bacterium
CAGGCCCAGGAACGCGACGGTGATCGTCGAGTTCACGACATCGAAGAACCTGCGCAGGCCGTCGGGCATGGAGTCGTATATGACGCTGATGGCAATGTGGCGGCGCTGCTGCTGGACGTAGCACCCGGCCATGATGAAGCCGGTGGCGGAGAGGGCGGTGGCGCCGTCGTGGACCCAGGTGGTGGGGGCGTTGAAGCCATAGCGCATCACCACTTCATATGAGGTGATCATGACGCTGATCAGAAAGACGTAGCTGATCTTCTCGCCCAGGAAGAGCGACAGACGGTCGATCGGGTTCAAGCGGGGTACCTTCCGGTCTGGTTGTCGTTGGCCGACCTCGGCGGTAGGCGGGGAACGATGTCCCCGCCTACCTCGAAGGCATTTCGACGGAAGCTCGCTCTGCGATCAGTCCAGCAGATGCAGCTTCTTCAGGAAGGCGACCTGACTGTCGACCAGCTTTCGCGCCAGTGGGCTCTTGTTGCCGAAGGCCTCCCACTCGATCATCGCCACCTTGCGGAACTTGGTCCGCTCCTCGGCGCTCCAGTTGATCAGGGTCACGCCTTGCGACAATGCCGCGTCGGCGGCCTTGATGTCGTTCATGATGATGCTCTGCACCATGTCGCGGGCGAACTCCTTGACCGCGGTCTCGACGATGGCCTTGACGTCGTCGGGGAGCGCCTGCCACTTGCCCATGTTGACGGCGAAATCCGCTGCCGGCGCCGAGTGGAAGCCTGGATAGAGCGGATAAGGCGCGATCTTATGGTAGCCCAGGTCCTGGTTCATGGAGAGCGTGCCCCAGTCGGTGCCGTCGATGACGCCGCGCTCGAGGGCGGTGAAGACCTCGCTGCCCGGCAGGGTGACGACGCCAGCGCCGATGCGCCGCCAGATCGCCGCTCCCATGCCTTCGGGCGAGCGCATCTTGATGCCCTTGGCTTTGAAATCCTCGATCGAGTTCAGCGGCTTGTTGAAGGGCATCGATTCCTGGCCGAACCAGACCGGGCCGACATAGTAGACGCCGAACTTGGCATAGGCCTCACGGCAGAGCTCGGTGCCGCCACCATATTCGAACCAGAGCTGCGCCTGGTAGGTGGTCTCGAAGGCGCCGTTCAGCTCGGTGCAGATTTGCAGCGCCGGCTCCTTGCCGGCGAAATAGGCGCCGCCAGTGTGCTGGGCATCCAGGATACCGGCGCCTACCGCTTCCAGGGTCTCGGTGTGGCCGACGACCGACTTTACCGGCAGGGTCTTGATTACCAGCCGGCCATTGGTCATCCGCTTGACGTTGTCGGCAAAGCGATCGAACGCCTTCTGGTTGACGGTGCCGGGCTGCCAAAGCGACTGGGCCTTCCAGGTCCATTTCGCCTGCGCCTCGGCAGCGCTCCAGGCACCGCCCGCGAGCGCCGCCGCGAGCATGCCACCCGTGAGTGTGGTCAGGAACTTGCGCATCTGTCGTCTCCTCCTATCGTCGGACGTGCGAATATTCTGCCGGCCGGGCATCCCCATGCCGGGCCGCGAAAAGGCAATCCCCAGTTACGACTTGATTGCGGCCCACGACCATCACGGAACCTCTCGACGGTCGGGAATCGGCCACAGGCGGTCCCGTCTACCGTTGATATGCTACACATATATTTCCTGCCCGGCCAAGGACGAATTGTCGCGCCGGGACTTGGCTTCAATCGATGATCACGTGCTCCTTGGTGATCAGGATCGGGATCTCTTCCTCGGCCAGGAAGTTGGGCTCGTCCGCCATGGTCGCCTTGAACTCCTCGGTCGTGGCCGAGACGCGCATGTCGGCGGTGCTGTCGAACCAGGTCAGCGGTATGCCGTCGTAGACCGGTTGGCGACCGCCCCGATAGCCGCCGAGGCGGACATGGCTCTGCACATAGCGGCGCAACACCGGGATCTTGGCCGCGGTGGGGCCGTGCACCTCGCGCCAATAGCGCTGGAAGGCCTCGACCTCCATGCCGGGGCGACGGTGAATGAACTCGATGTTCTTGACGCCGTCCTCCGGTATCGGACCGTCCTTGATGACGTGGTCCTCGGTCAGTAGGAAGACGCGGCGCTCGGTATCGATGAAGTTCGCCTCGTCGGCGGCCACGGCCGCGTATTCCTTGCTGTCGGCCAGGCTGCGCATGACCTCGATATCGTCGAACCAGAGCTCGGCAATGCCGTCATGGATCAACTCGCCCTTGCGATAGCCTTGCAGCAGGGCATGCGACTGGACATAGCGGCGTACGTCCGGGAGTTCCGAGACGATCTCGGCATGCCGGGTCCGCCAGTATTCCTGGAAGGCCTCGACCTCCATGCCGGGCTTGCGGTTGATACACGTGATCGCCTTGATCATGGCCGTCCCTCCTGCCGGGGGTCTCTTCCACCATGAGCCTAACATGCGCGAAGGCGGCTGGGCCAAGGCTTGCCGGCGGCGGCGGAAGGGGCTACTTCGGGGGCGCATCCACGCCCGAGCTTCGAAAGGATAGGCCATGTCGGCAGCGCGGCAGGCGCCGGAACGGCGCGGCGGGCCTTACGCCAGGCTCTGGGACCGACCCGGTTATCTGGTCCGCCGGCTGCACCAGATCCACGTCGCCCTCTTTCTGGAGGAGTGCGCCGGCTCCAACATCACGCCGGTGCAGTTCGGCCTCTTGAGCGTGCTCGCGGAAGGCGAGGCGTTGGACCAGCGCGCGCTCGGCGCTAAGATCGGGATCGACCGCACCAACGTCGCCGACGTGCTCGCCCGGCTCGAGGCGCACGGCTTGGTCGAACGCAGCGTCAATCCCGCCGACCGGCGTATGAAGCTGACTTCGCTGACGCCTGCCGGACGCGACTTCGTCGGCCACCTGCAGGCCTCGATGGAGCGGGCCCAAGAGCGTCTGATCGCGCCGCTGGACGAGGCCGAGCGGCAGCAGTTCCTGGGCTTTCTGCATCGCCTGGTGGCGGCCAACAACGAGACCGGCCGGGCCACGCTCTCGGCCGATCTCGGCGGCGGCGCGGACCGAGGCACGAGGCCATCCTGGTGACCTCCGACAAGGCCCGGTTCCCGGCCACCGCGATGCCGGACCGAGACTGGTGGGTCGCACTTTGGCCCGACCCGGAGGGCATCCTTCGGCGCCTCGACATCGGGCCCGACATGATCGTCGTCGATCTTTGTTGCGGCGACGGCTACTTCACGGCGCTGCTGGCCCGTCTGGTCGACGGTGCGGTCTATGGGGTGGATCTCGATCCCGAGATGCTGGCGCGGGCCCGAGCCGAGGTCGCGGCCGCGGGCGCGACGGTTCGGGCCTGGCTCAGGGCCGATGCCCGAGATTTGCCCTCGGTGCTGCCCGAGGCCGTCGACTACGTACTGATCGCCAACACCTTCCACGGCGTGCCCCAGCCGACCGAGCTGGCCCGGGCGGTGACCCGGGTGCTGACGCCCGAAGGTCGCTTCGCGGTCGTCAACTGGCACGCCAGGCCCCGGGAAGAGACGGTCGTCTTGGGCGTGCCCAGAGGGCCGAAGACCGAGATGCGCCAGTCGCCGGAAGAAACCCGCCGCGTCGTCGAGCCGGCCGGCTTTCGCTTGGAGACGGTGGTCGAGCTGCCGCCCTACCACTATGGCGCCGTCTTCCGCCTCGCTGTGGTGGACTAGCCGCCGACCGCGATCGCAATGACGAACGCTCAGGCCGCCAGCAGACGCTTGACCAGGGCGACCGCATCGCCTGCGTCCTGGGCGTAGCCGTCGGCACCGGCATCGTCGGCGAACTTCTGGTTCACCGGCGCGCCGCCGATCATCACCTTGACCCGGTTGGAGAGCCCGGCCTGGCGCAGTGCGTCGATGACATCGCGGATCTGCGGCATCGTCGTCGTCAGCAGGGCGGAAAGGCCCAGGACGTCGGGCTTGTGCTCCGCCACACCCTTGACGAAAGCCTCGGTCTCCACGTTGGCGCCGAGGTCGACGACCTGGAAGCCGACGCCCTTCAGCATGCTGACGACCATGTTCTTGCCGATGTCATGCAGGTCGCCGCGCACCGTGCCGATGACGATCTTCCCGGTGCTGCCGGCGTCGCGGTCGACGAGATGGGGCTCCAGCAACGTGATCCCCTCGTTCATGGCCCTGGCCGAGAGCAAGACCTCGGGAATGAAGACGGTGCCGTCGGTGAAGCGGCTGCCGATCAGGTCCATCGCCGGCAGCATGCCCTTGTTCAGGATGTCGCTGGCCGAGATCCCCTGATCCAAGAGCGCCTGGGCATCCTCGAGGATCTGTTCCTCGTCGCCTTCCAGCACGTCCTCGGTGATCTGGGCGAAGGCCTCCTCGACAACCAAGGTCTGCTCGGTGGCAACTTCGCCGGTGGCGGCGGCCCGGGCCTGCTCCAACGTCTCGGCGCTGACCGGACGGAACGAGCCGGCGGCGAGCGGCAGGCTGCCCTCCTTTGCGATCCGCTCGCCGATATACTCCAGGCGCGAGAAGTCGGCGTTGGGCGGCGTCGTGTCGCCGATCGAGGCGACGAAGTGGTGGCCGGGTGCAATCGCCTTGAAGAACTCGTCCATGTAGTCCTTGACGTCTTCGAAGGTCGTGGACTCTTCCAAGAGCAGCATTTCGGGGATGCCGCCGTGGATACTCAAATGTCCCGGTCGGCACCAGCGGTCGTAATATTCCTCGATCTTGATCTTGGTCATCGGATAGGGAGTGACTGCGTCGGCCACGTCCATGCGGCTCTCGGCGATCAGGTCCATCAGGCCCTGGTTCTCGCCGTCGGGATGGATCACCATCACGATGCCCTCCGGCCTCAGCCGGTCAGCGGCCTTGTGGCACCAGGGCAGGAAATATTCCCGATAGAGATCCGGGTAGGTGATCATGTCGTCGACGTTGGCCGACCAGATGATGGCATCGATGCCTGAGCCGGCCAGGACTTCGATGAGCTGCTCGTAGACGCCATCGAGGGCCTCCAGCAACGCCCCCATTTCCTTGGGATAGTCGTGGTGATGCAGGTAGAACTCGGTGGCGTCGAGGAAGGTCTTCTGGATGAAGTGCATCGGTGAGGTGCAGGCCAGTCCCATGCCGTGCGCCACCGCGATGCCGTCGTCGCCGATGGTCTCGCGCCAGGCGTGATAGCGCTCGTAGGCGGGCTTGATCGTCAGACTGCCGAAGAGATG
>JASLMY010000301.1 GCA_030746295.1 Alphaproteobacteria bacterium
AGTGGTTTGACAATCAAAAGCAATCAATCAACAGCATCCGTCAGTTGCTACAAGCGCGAATTGAGAAAACTAATGCACGTCGTGAGATAACTACTGAAGAAACTAAACGCTTAGCTAAGTTAGAAGCAATAGCTGACAAACTTAAACGTGGAGAAAACGTGCAAAACCGCCAGTTACAAACGTGGTTAAGCGAAGAAGAATACGAGCAGCTAGAGTATGGTTGGAAAGAACAGCTTGAACTGCGTAGTGAACTTAAAGACAAACCAAGCAACTTAAAGCGATACGAAGAAAAGCTGAAGCAAGCTACTTTTAACTACAATCGTGCAGAAGGCTATGGCAGCAAGGGCAATCACGCTACCGCAAAGACGTTCTACAACAAGAGTGAAAGCCTTTGTGAAGATGCACTAGAGATACTGCAAGAAATTTTTCACTCTGACAGCAGTCTTCGTGGTTGGTTTGATAGAGACATTAGCTTTGAAGTTGGCGGTGACTTGAGTGCAGATATAGTTTCGCTTCCACGCTTAGTTACATCGCGTAGCCGCGAAAAGCTAAGTGACGATAGCAGGCTTACAAGCAAGCAGAGTGTGAAGTTAGCTGTAGTTGAACGTGCAATGTACAACATTGGTAGAGACGCAGCGCCAGCACCCAAAGATGATATATCCAAGCTAGATGAGTTTCTGAACACAGATGACTAATCTTCGTCTTACAATGTGCAACAAGTGATTGCGTAAACTATTGAATTGCAATAGTTTCACAAGCGTAGATAAATCGTGCAAACTAGTGTTGGAGTTACACACTTCTTGCACAACACCTATTGTTAGGTGGTAAATGATTGTCAAGACTGGAGTCCTGCCGGTCTGGTGGGCGCATTTTGTCCCCTAGCGGAGAGTGTCCCGATGCCGAGAACGAGGAGCCCGTACCCTGCGAAATCAGGGGAACAGATTGTCGTATCGGCCCAGAATCGGCGCGGCGTCGGTCGCCTGGCCAGGGAGGTCGAGCCCTTGGCGCCGAAGATGTGGCTTGTCCGCCGCAGGCATCGTTGTTAATGTTAAACAAACGATTGTTTGGTTAACGCTGGCCATGACCGATTCTGTCGCAACGCGATCGAAGCTTGGCGCCGCGAGGGGCGGGGGCCCGAACGCGCGGCTGCCTGCCGAGAGCCGGGCCAGGCGCCAGAACAACCGCCGCCAGGAGGTCCTCGACGCGGCCGCCGCCTGTTTCGCCGGGCGCGGCTATCGGGCCACCACGATGCGCGAAATCGCGGCCCAGGCCGGCATGCTGCCGGGCTCGATCTACTATCACTTCCCCTCCAAGGAGGAGCTTCTGCTCGCCGTCTACGAGGAGGGCGTCCGCCGGATCGAGGCGGTGATCGACGGCGCCGTGGCCGCCGTCGAAGGGCCCTGGGCCAGGCTCGAGGCCGCCTGTGCCGCGCACCTGGAGGCGATCCTGGACGAAAGCGACTATGCCCGCGTCATCATCCGGGTCCTGCCCGAGGACGCGGGCGAGGCGGCGGCGGCGCTGGTCGCGCTCCGCGACCGTTACGAGGGACGCTTCCGCGCCCTCTTCCAGGCCGTGCCGTTGGCTGCCGGGGCCGATCGCGGTGCCTTGCGGCTGTTGTTGATCGGGGCGATGAACTGGTCCCAGGTCTGGTATCGGCCGGGCCGCGAGCCGCCGGCGGCGTTGGCCCGCACCTTCGTCCGCGCCCTGCGGCCCGGCGCCGAGGTGGAGGCAGCGCCATGATGGCCGAGACGCTGGCCGGGCTCAGCCCGCCGCCCCGGGTGCTGGTCACCAAGATCGGGCTCGACGGCCACGACCGCGGCAGCCGCATCGTCGCCGCCTACCTGCGCGATGCCGGCATGGAGGTGATCTACACCGCCCCCTGGCAGGAGACCGAGACCGTGGTGCGCCTGGCGCTGGAGGAAGACGTCGACGTCATCGGCTTGAGCTCGCTCGCCACCGACCACCTCTTGGTGCCGGGGCTGATGCGGGCGATCGGCGCCGCTGGTCTGGGTCACGTTCGGGTCGTGGTCGGCGGCATCGTGCCGAAGGCCGAGCAGGCGGCCCTGCACGAGGCCGGCGTCGCCGAGATCTTCGAGCCCGGCGCCGGCCGCGATGCCATCATCGACAGCGTCGCCCGGCTGGCCCGGGCGGCACGAACGGAAAGCGAAAAGGGAGACGGGGCATGAGCGACAAGGCCGTGCAGTTGACGCTACCGGGGCTCGACCAGGCACGCGGCGAGTGGCGTCGCGCCTACCGGGACCAGATCGGCGACGAGCCGACGATCCGCAACCGCTCCGGCCTCGAGGTCAAGCCGCTCTACACGCCCGAGGACTGGTCGGGCGAGCGCTATCTCGACGAGCTGGGCTTCCCGGGCCAGGCGCCCTATACCCGCGGCATCTATCCGACCATGCATCGCGGCCGCTCGTGGAGCCAGCGCCAGCTGATCGGCCTCGGCACGCCCGAGGACTACAACGAGCGGATCACCAAGCTGCTGGCCGCCGGCACCACGGCGATCAGCTTCATCCCCTGCAATTCGGGCTTCCGCGGCCTCGACTGCGACGAGGTCGACCCCGCCATCCTCGGCACCTGCGGCACCATCGCCAACACCGTCGACGACATGGACACCGGCCTTGCCGGGGTGCCGATCGGCGAGATCTCGACGGCGATGAACGATCCCTCGCCGTTCACGCTGTTGGCCTTGGTGTTGGGCGTGGCGGAACGGCGCGGCGTGCCCTGGGAGCGGATCAGCGGCACCTCGAACCAGAGCGACTACATCTCCCATTTCGTCGCCAACCACATGTTCTATCGGCTCTCGCTGCCGGGCTCCCGGCGGATGCTCTTGGACCACATCGCCTTCTGCCGCGAGCGGTTGCCGAGCTGGAACCCGGTCTCGGTAGTCGGCCAGCACATGCAGCAAGCCGGTGCGACCCCGGCCGAGACCATGGGCTTCACGCTCTCCACCGCGATCCAATACGCCGAGGACTGCATCGCCCGCGGCATGGACCCGGACCTGTTCCTGCCGCGCTTCACCTTCTTCTTCGACATTTCGATCAGCTTCTTCGAGGAGATCGCCAAGTTCCGCGCCGGCCGGCGGATCTGGGCCCGGATCGCCCGCGACCGGCTGGGTGCGAAGGACCCGCGCTCGTGGCGCTTCAAGTTCCACGGCCAGACCTCGGGCGTCGATCTGACCCGCCAACAGCCCTTGAACAACGTCGCCCGGGTGGCGACCCAGGCGATCGCCGGCATCCTCTCGGGCCTGCAGTCGATGCACACCGATTCCTACGACGAGGCGATCAGCACACCGACCGAGGAGGCGGCCCGCATCGCCGTGGCGACCCAGAACATCCTGCGCGAGGAGGCCCATCTCTGCGACGTCATCGATCCCTTGGGCGGCTCCTATTACGTCGAGACTTTGACCGACCAGATGGAGGCCGAGACCGAGGCCGTGATCGCCAAGATCGACGCCGAGGGCGGCATGTACAAGGCGGTCGAGGCCGGCATCGTCCAGACCATGATCGGCCAATCGGCGCTACGTCACCAACAACGGATCGACGACGGCGAGGAGAAAGTGGTCGGCGTCAACTGCTACCAGGTCGAGGAAGACGAGAGCGAGATCCCCTTCCAGCGCGCCGACCCGGCGCGGATCCAGGCCCAGGTCGACAAGTTCCGGCACTTCAAGGAGAGCCGCAGCCAGGCGGCCGTGGCCGCGGCCGAGACCGCCTTGCGCCGAGCCGCAAACAACGAGGCCGAGAACCTCTTCGAGCGCGTCGTCGGTGGCGCCATCGCCGGCATGAGCCACGGCGAGATCGTCGCCACGCTGCGCGACGAGCTCGGCACCGGCGAGCCGCTGATCGTCGCATGAACGATGCCGCGCAGAGGCCGGCGGACGATGCCCGGGCGTTGCTGGCGGGCCTCTTCGCCGGCGAGGTCAGGGCGCTGGCCCGCGCCATCACCGCGGTCGAGAGCGGGGCGGCTACGGCGCCGGCGATCCAGAAGGCGATCCAGCCCCGGCTCGGCAACGCCGTCCTGGTCGGCTTCACCGGCGCGCCGGGGGCGGGCAAGTCGACGCTGATCAACGCCTATATCGGCGAGCTGCGCCGGCGGGGGAAAACCGTCGCCGTTGCCGCCGTCGATCCCTCCAGCCCGATCTCCGGCGGTGCCGTGCTGGGCGACCGCATCCGCATGGGCGAGCACACCGTCGACGACGGCGTCTATATCCGCTCGCTCGCCTCGCGCGGCCACTTGGGTGGGCTCTCGGCAGCAATTGCCAAAGTGGTCGACGTCATCGACGCCGCCGGCTGGGACGTCGTCATCCTCGAGACCGTCGGCGCCGGGCAGTCCGAGGTCGAGGTCGCCGAGATCGCCGACGTCAAGGTCGTGGTCAACGCGCCCGGCCTCGGCGACGACATCCAGGCGCTCAAGGCCGGCATCTTAGAGATCGCCGACATCCTGGTCGTCAACAAGGCCGACCTGCCGCTGGCCGACCTGGCGGCGAGCACGCTCGAGTCCATGCTGGGCTTGCGCGCCGGCGCCGGCGCGAGCGTGCCGATCGTCAAGACCGTCGCCACCGAGGCCGACGGCGTGGCGGAGCTGGCCGACCGCATCGAGGGCGTCGCCCAGGCACGTTCCGGCGACGACCGCGATGCCCGCGCCCGCGCCCGGGTGCACCGCCTGCTGGCGCAGGCCGCCGGCCACCAGGCCCATGATGCCGTCGCCGCCCTGCCCGAGGACCGGGTCGCCGCGCTTTGCCGGCGGATCCTGGCCGGCGAGGTCGACCTGGACAACGCCGCCCGCGAGCTGCTCGCCCGGGGCGCCACCGGCGAAGACATGGCGAACTGACCCTATAGGAGGAGACCCCCCGTGAGCTACGAGACATTCGACTTCGAGATCCAAGACGGCGTGGCCCGGATCACGCTCAACCGGCCCGATGCCTTCAACGCCATGTCGAAGGAGATGGCATGTGAGCTGATGCACGTCTCGATCCGCTGTGGCGAGGAGGCTGAAATCCGCGCGGTGCTGAT
>JASLMY010000302.1 GCA_030746295.1 Alphaproteobacteria bacterium
AAAACGGCTGAATTCGGCGGCCGGAACGTCGACCAACGCCGACGCGAGCGGCGCACCGCCGTTACGAGCCCTCGCCCGGATTGGCGCTGAAGTGGTTCTCGAACTTGTCGGGAACGTCCTTCCACTCCTCCGCGTCGGCCGGCGATTCACCTTTGCGGGTGATGTTGGGCCAGGTGGTGGCGTATTGCGAGTTGATCTCGACCCACCGCTCGGTGCCCTCTTCGGTATCCGGCAGGATCGCCTCGGGCGGGCATTCGGGCTCGCAGACGCCGCAGTCGATGCATTCGTCCGGGTGGATCACCAACATGTTCTCACCCTCGTAGAAGCAGTCGACCGGGCAGACCTCGACACAGTCCATGTACTTGCACTTGATGCACGCCTCGGTAACCACGTAGGTCATTCTCGTACCTCTAATCTCTCTGCCGCTTCCGGCCTTTCCACTTCGCCCTCGGCCGCGCCTTGCAGCCGTTCGAGAACCCGCCGCCTCGCCGCACCGCGCTCGAGGTCGGGAACATAGATAAGCCCCCCGATCCGGCGCAGCAAGTTGGCCTCGTAGTCGTGCAACTCACCATCGGCGTACGCCACTTCCCACAACATTTCAACCAGCTCGATCCGCTCCGCCTCGGAAAACCGTTCCTTGACGATCCGGGTGTAGGGCAAGAGCTGGTGACGCGTCGCCTGGGCCTTGGCGGCGGCGTCGAGCAACGTCCCGGACTCCTCGGCCGAAAGCTGGAAGTGATGGCGCAACAAGTCATTGATCTTGGCCCGCTCGCGATCGTCGAAGTCGCCGTCAAGGCAGGCCGCCTCGACCATCAAGGCGGCCGCGGCGAGATGCAGATCGTCGTGGCCGTGGGCCCCCCCGGCGCCTTCTCCGCGCCCTTCGCGATCGGCGAACAGGGCCTTGATGCGATTGATCATGGCCCTGCCTACCACGCTCTGCCGGGTGCGTACAACCGGCCGCCCGGGCGGTCGTCGGCGCTCACCGTTGCTCCTCCGTCAAGCGCTCGATGGCACGACGTTGGCGCTTGGTCGGGCGGCCGGCACCGGGCGTCCGGACTGCGATGCCGTCGGGCGTTTCGGGTGCCTTTTCAGCCGGTGTCGACAGGTCCTCGTAGAGCTCGACCGCCTCCACCGCCGGTCCGCGCCGGGCTGCCATGGCCTTGATCCGAACGACGCGAACGGTGCGCGCCTGCGGAAAGGTGAGGACGTCGTCGACGCGGACGATGGCGCTCGCCTTGGTCGCGATCCGGCTGTTGATGCGGACCTTGCGCTCGTTGCAGAGCTTGGCCGCGAGGGTCCGGCTCTTGAAGAAGCGGGCGCACCAGAGCCAGCGATCGAGCCGCTGGCCGTCGCGTTCGCCGCTCACGCGCCGCCCTTCGAGCCGAGTTCGCCCAGGACGGCGAAGGGCGAGGCGTCGCGCGACTTGCGTTTGGCCTCGGGGCGCGGCTTGCTGCGCCGGCCGGCGAACTTGTAGCGCCGCTCCTCGCCCTTGCCCGAAGCGCGGTAGCCGAGCGCTCTCAGGACCCGATCGAGGTCCTCGTGTCCGCAGCCGAGCAATGAGAGCATCTTCGGATCGGGTGAAAAGGGACCCGACCGCGCCGCCCCTCGGGCCTGCGCCGCCAAGCGATCCAGCATGTCGATCCGGTAGACGCGGCCGCCGATCCGCCGGTAGCCGCAGACCTGGGCGAAGCCGGCGGGCCAGGCGTCGTCGGCCGGGCCGGAAACCGCGCCGGGCGAGGGCGGCGCTTGCGGCCGGTCGATACCGTGCCAGACGGCCCAGAGCCGGGCGCCGGCGGCGACGCGCTCGGGCTTCGTCATCGCCGGCACGAAGACGTCGAGAAAGCCGAGACGGATGCCGTGGCGTTTCAGCTCGGCGCGTTCCGGCCGGCCCAGTTTCTCGATCAAGCCTTCGAGATCGGCCCTCGGCATGCAGCCGAGGGCTTCCGCGACCTGGAAGGTGATGCCCCTGGCGGCGCCCTTGAGCGGGGCCTTGCCGAGGTCCAAGAGCGGCCGCATCAGGCGGCCGACCTCGTCGTCCAGCCAATCGGCGAGCCGGCGCCTGACCCGCTCGCGAAGCGGGCCCGAGACGTGCTCGATCGGCGCCAGCACGACCGCGGGCCGCAATATGTCCGAGCCCGGCGCCAACTTGGCGACGGCAGCACCTTCCCACCAGAGACGGTTGTCTTCCTTCCAGGCGATTTCACCCGCCGCAGCCTCGGCGAGGCGGGCCACGCGACGCCCCATCTCACGCGCCAGCACGCGGTTGGCGGCGGCGCGGATGGCGCGCCCCTCGCTGCCCGGATCGGCCGCGTCGGGGGTGAAGACGAGGCCCTTCAAGCGGCCGACGAACTGGCCCTCGACTAGGACCTCGCCTTCCGAGGTGACGGCCCCGAACAAGGTATCGCGGTCCTTCAGGCGGCGCATCAAGACGGCGGTGCGGCGGTCGACGAAGCGCCGCGTCAAGGCCGCGTGCAGGGCGTCGGAGAGCTTGTCCTCTAGTTCGCGGGCCCGCTCCTGCCAGTGCGTCGCATCGGCCAGCCAATCGGCTCGATGCGAGATGTAGGTCCAAGTCCGAACATAAGCGATCCGGGTCGCCAGCGTATCGATGTCGCCGTCGGTGCGGTCGATGCGGGCGACCTGCTCGGCCACCCAATCGGTCGGCAGCACGCCGTCGGGCGACAGCAGATGGCGATAGACCCGGGACAAGAGGCGGTGGTGGTTTTCCGACAGGCTCTTGCGGAAGTCCGGGATGCGGCAGACCTCCCACAGTCGTCCGATCGCCGCCGGCCCGGCCGCCAGGCGGGCGATCTCCGGGTCCGCCGCCAGCGCCTTCAGCGCCACGTAGTCCGAGGTCGGCTGCGCCCGGACCAGTCGATCGTCGCCCGACGGGGCTTCCAAGCTGCGCATCAGGCCGTCGAGGCTGCGCTGGTCGAGATCGCCGTTGCGCCATTGCAGGCGCGTTACCGGCGGAAAGCGGTGCTGCTCGACCGCCTCGACGGTCTCGGCCTCGATGGCGCCGATCCCTGCCGTGGTGCCGAAGCTGCCGTCGTTCATGTGGCGCCCGGCGCGACCCGCGATCTGGGCCAGCTCGGCGGCCTCCAGCCGGCGCATCGCCGTGCCGTCGAACTTCCTGAGAGCGGCAAAGGCGACATGGTCGACACTCATGTTGAGGCCCATGCCGATGGCGTCCGTGGCGACCAGATAGTCGACCTCGCCGGCCTGGTAGAGGGCCACCTGTGCGTTTCGGGTCCGCGGGCTGAGGGCGCCCAGCACCACCGCGGCACCGCCCCGCTGGCGGCGCACCAGCTCGGCCAGTGCATAGACGTCGGCGGCCGAGAAGGCGACGATGGCGGAACGCCGGGGCAGCCGCGAGAGTTTCTTCTCGCCAGCATAGGAAAGCTCGGAAAAGCGCGGCCGGGAGATGAACTCGGCCTCCGGCAACAGCGACTGGATGAGGCGGCGCATGGTGCCGGCACCGAGCAGCATGGTCTCGCGCTCGCCGCGTGCCCCCAGTAGGCGGTTGGTGAAGACGTGGCCGCGCTCGGGATCGGCCGCGAGCTGGATCTCATCGACGGCCAGGAAGTCGACCCGACGCTCCAACGGCATCGATTCCACGGTGCAGACGAAGTAGCGCGCCCGTGCCGGGACGATCTTCTCTTCGCCGGTGATGAGCGCCACCTGGCGGCTGCCCTTGATGGTGACGGCGCGGTCGTAGACCTCGCGCGCCAACAGCCGGAGCGGCAGCCCGATCATGCCGGAAGCGTGGCCGAGCATCCGCTCCACCGCCAAATGGGTCTTGCCGGTGTTGGTCGGGCCCAGGACGGCGATCACGCCCTCGCCGCGCCCGGTTCTGCCTCTGCCGCGAGCCATCGATAGAAGCATTGGCCTCGGGCGCCCGGTTTTTCAAGACGCCGGCGAAAAATCATTGGCATCCATGTACTACTCGGGCTAAGGGCGGCCTGGCGGTGGGGCGGTGCATTTGCGCTATACTGTGCCCCTAGGAGGAGCGAGCCGATGAGCGATGAAACGACGATCGGGCCCGAGGCCTGGCGCGACCTCGCGGCGCGGGAGCTGAAGGACCGAACGGCCGACGACCTGGTCTGGGAGACGCCGGAAGGCATCGCCGTCAAGCCGCTCTACACGGCGGAAGACCTAGAAGGCCTGGAGGACCAGGGCGGCCTGCCGGGCATGGAGCCTTTCACCCGCGGCATCCGCGCCACCATGTATGCGGGCCGTCCCTGGACGATCCGCCAGTACGCCGGCTTCTCGACGGCGGAAGAGTCCAACGCCTTCTATCGCCGCGCCCTCGATGGCGGCCAGACCGGCCTTTCCGTCGCCTTCGACCTGGCGACGCACCGGGGCTACGATTCCGACCATGACCGGGTCGTCGGCGACATCGGCAAGGCTGGCGTCGCCATCGATTCGGCCGAGGACATGAAGATCCTCTTCGACGGCATTCCGCTAGACAAGACCAGCGTCTCGATGACCATGAACGGTGCTGTGCTGCCGACCATGGCCGCCTTCATCGTTGCCGGCGAGGAGCAGGGCACGCCCCGGGCCAAGCTTTCGGGCACGATCCAGAACGACATCCTGAAGGAATTCATGGTCCGCAATACCTACATCTACCCGCCCGAGGCCTCGATGCGGATCGTCGCCGACGTCATCGCCTACACGGCGGCCGAGATGCCGCGCTTCAACTCGATCTCGATCTCCGGCTACCACATGCAGGAGGCCGGTGCGACAGCGGTGCAGGAGCTCGCCTTCACGCTCGCCGACGGCCTGGAATACGTCCGCGCGGCCTCGTCGCGGGGCCTGGAGATCGACGCCTTCGCCGGCCGGCTGTCGTTCTTCTTCTGCATCGGCATGAACTTCTTCATGGAGATCGCCAAACTGCGCGCGGCGCGCCTCCTGTGGGCGCGGCTGATGCAGCAGTTCGATCCGAGGGACGCGCGCTCCTCGATGCTGCGCACCCACTGCCAGACCTCCGGCGTCTCGCTGACCGAGAAGGACCCCTAC
>JASLMY010000303.1 GCA_030746295.1 Alphaproteobacteria bacterium
AAGATGAAGGCCGGGAAGAAGCTCGGTCCCTCCGCTTCGACCAGCCGCTCGACGGTAATGTCGCCAAAGTTCAGTTTCTTCATCGGCGGACTCTACGACGTGCCCTTGGCCCTGACAAAGAGGCTTGGCGCTGCCGGCGGGCACTCTAGGCACCGCCGCGGGCTTTCCGATAAAATCGGCAGGCGTGGGACCGAAGGCAGCGAGGGAGAGGCCGAGATGACGGAGAGCAACGGTGGCGGCGCACTGAGCGGTGTCCGGGTTCTGGATCTGATCCAGTTCGAGGCGGGGCCGTCCTGCACCGAGGCCTTGGGCTTCCTCGGCGCCGAGGTGGTCAAGGTGGAGAACCCCAAGGGCGGCGACCAGGGCCGCTACGCTTCGACCGAGGCGCCGGGCACGGACGCCTACTATTTCCTGCTCTTCAACGCCAACAAGAAGAGCCTCACCTGCAACCTGAAGAGCGAGCAGGGCCTGGCTCTGGTCAAGGATCTGGCGCGGAAGGCCGACGTTTTCATCGAGAACTTCGGGCCCGGCGTGATCGAACGCCTGGGCCTCGGCTGGGACGTGCTGCGCGAGATCAACCCGCGCCTGATCTATGCCCAGGTCAAGGGCTTCGGCGAGGGCAGCCCCTACGAGAATTTCCTCAGCTTCGACATGATCGGGCAATCGACCGGCGGCCTCTTGAGCATCACCGGCGAGGCCGACGGCCCGCCCGCCAAGCCGGGCACCACGGTGGGCGATACCGGCACCGGCATGCTCTGTGCGATCTCGATCCTGGGCGCCCTCTACCAGCGTCAGGGAAGCGGCCGCGGCCAGCGCATCCAGATCGCCATGCAGGACGCCATGATTCAGTACTCCCGTGTCGCCTACGCGGTGCAGGCGGTGACCGGCAAGGCCGCCCCCCGCAACGGCGCCAAGGTGATCACCGGCGGCACCGCCCCCTGCGGCATCTTTCCCTGCAAGCCGGGCGGGCCGAACGACTACGTCTATATCTACACGACGCGAGCCGCCAACCACCAATGGGAGCGGCTTTTGAAGGCGATCGGCCGCGAGGACCTGATCGACGATGCCCGCTTCGCCAACCCCAAGGAACGGCTCAAGCACGAGGCCGAGGTCGAGGCGATGCTGAGCGAATGGACAGGTCAACGCGACAAGCGCGAGGCGATGGCGATCCTGGGCGAGGCAGGCGTCCCGGCGGGTGCTGTCCTCGACACCGAGGAGCTGATGGCCGATCCCGACCTCGAGGCCCGTGGCATCTTCCAGACCGTCGCACATCCGGCCCGCGGCGACTTCAAGATGCCGGCCTGGCCGGTGAAGATGTCCGATTCCAAGGTGCCCCTGGACCCGGCGCCGCTTCTGGGCGAGCACAGCGAGGCGGTGCTGGGCGATTGGCTGGGCCTGGGCCCCGACGAGGTCGCGGCGCTGAAGGCCGACGGCGCCCTTTGAGGGCCGGCGGGCCGGGGGCGTTTGTGCATCCGGGGAGGCATCCGATACAATCTGGACGGCTGCGGGGGCGGGCCGAACGCGAGTGGCGGAGAGCGCGCGATGGCGCGCGGCAACAACCGAGGAGACGCAGCCGATGACGACGAGCAATGGCGCCCAGGGTGCCCTGGCGGGCCTGAAGATTCTTGACCTGACGCAGTTCGAGGCCGGCCCTTCCTGCACCGAGGCGCTGGGCTTTCTCGGCGCCGAGGTGGTCAAGGTGGAGAACCCCAGGGGCGGCGATCAGGGCCGCTTCAAGGACGCCAACGGCACCGATTCCTGGTACTTCCTGCAGTTCAACGCTAACAAGAAAAGCATCACCTGCAACCTGAAGAGCGAGAAGGGCTTGCAGCTGGTCAAGGACCTGGCGGCCGAGGCCGACGTCTTCATGGAGAACTTCGCCCCCGGCGTGATCGAGCGCCTGGGCCTCGGCTACGATGTCTTGAGTGAGATCAACCCGCGCCTGATCTACGCCCAGGTCAAGGGCTTTGCCGAGGGCAGCCCGTACGAGAAGTTCTTGAGCTTCGACATGATCGGCCAGTCCGTCGGCGGCATCCTCTCGATCACCGGCGAGCCCGACGGCCCGCCGATGAAGCCCGGCACCACGGTCGGCGACACCGGCACCGGCATGTTGATGGCGATCAGCATCCTGTCGGCCATCTATCAGCGGCAGACCACCGGCAAGGGTCAGCGCCTGCAGGTGGCGATGCAGGACGCGATGCTGCAGTACTCCCGCATCGCCTACTCGGTGCAGATGGCGACCGGCGAGGCCGGGCCGCGCACCGGCAACAAGGTGATCAGCGCCGCCAGCGCGCCGAGCGGGATCTACCCCTGCAAGCCCGGCGGCCCCAACGACTACGTCTACATTTACACGACGCGGGCCGGAAACCATCAGTGGGAGCGGCTTTTGGAGGTCGTCGGCCGCAAGGACCTGATCGGTGATCCCCGTTTCGAGACGGCCCAATTGCGGCTCGACAACGAGGCCGAGATCGACGCCGTGCTGAGCGAATGGACGATGCAGCGCGACAAGCGCGAGGCGATGGCGATCCTGGGCGAGGCGGGCGTGCCGGCCGGTGCCGTCTATGACACGCTCGAGCTCTACAACGATTCAAACCTCGAGAAACGCGGCATGTTCCAAAAGGTGCACCACCCCGAGCGCGGCGATCTCAAGGTCGCGGCCTGGCCGGTGAAGATGTCGGGCTCCGACGTGCCCCTGCAGGTGGCGCCGCTCCTGGGCGAGCATAACGAGCGCGTGCTCGGCGACTGGCTGGGCCTCGACCGCGACGAGGTCGATGCGTTGAAGGCGGACGGCGCCCTCTGAACGGCGCCGATCACGAAGAATCGAATACTGATGAGGAGGGAACGATCGTGGCGGAACTGACTGGCTCTGAAATCCTGGCGAAGGCCCTGAAGCGCGAGGGCGTCGACACGCTCTTCTTCCTGATGGGCGGGCCGATGCTGCTGGCCGAGGAATCCTGCATCAAGGAGGGCATCCGGCCCCTGGATGTGCGTCACGAGCAGGCCGCGGCCTTCATGGGCCAGGCCTACAGCCGGCTTCTGAACAAGCCCAGCGTCTGCATGGCGGCGAGCGGTCCCGGCGTCACCAACCTCGTCACCGGCATCGCCAATGCGCTGATCGACTGCGTGCCGGTGGTGGCGATCGGCGGCTCCAGCCCGTATGGCACCTACGGTCGCCAGGTCTTCCAGGAGATCGATCAGGTCGCCTTCATGCGGCCCTGCGTCAAGTGGGCCGAGCGGATTTACAATCCCAAGCGCATTCCCGAGATGGTCAACGTCGCCTTCCAGAAGGCGATGTCGGGCAAGCCGGGGCCGGTCTATCTCGATCTGCCGGGCGACGTTCTCTACCAGAAGGTGGACGAATCCGAGATCGACTGGTCGATCTCCGGCCGTGACCTGGCCAGGGCCCGGCCGCACGGCGATCCGGCGAGGATCGAGGAGTTGGCGGCGGCCCTCAAGAAGGCGGAGCGGCCCGTCATCATCACCGGCGGAGGCATCCTCTGGTCGGACGCTTCGGAGGAACTGCGAGAGTTCGTCGACAAGGCCGGGATTCCCTTCTACACGACGCCGCAGGGCCGCGGCGTGATCCCCGAGGACCACCCCTACTGCTACCTGACGGTGCGCTCGGCCGCCTTCCGCGAGGCCGACCTGATCATGATCATCGGCACCCGCATGAACTACATCATCGGCCACGCGGCACCGCCGCGCTTCAACGCCGATGCCACCATCGTCCGCATCGATATCGACGAAGAGGAGGTCTCGACCAGCCCGAGGCAGATCGACATCGGCATCGTCGGTGACGCCAAGGCGGTGCTGCAACAGATCACCGCCAAGCTGGACGGCGAGGTCTCGGCCGACAATTACCACGGCTGGCGCCAGCGGCTCGCCGACGACGAGGCCGAGAAGCGCGGCCGTCCGGGCGGCAACCAGCAGTCGGACGAGGTCCCGATCCATCCCTTGCGGCTCTGCGAGGAGATCAAGAACTTCATGAACCGCGACGCCATCCTGGTCGTCGACGGCCAGGAGATCCTGAACTTCGGCCGCCAGTCGATGCCGACCTACGCGCCGGGCCATCGCCTCAATTCGGGCCCCTTCGGCACCATGGGCGTCGGCCTGCCCTTCGGCCTCGGCGCCAAGGTCGCCAAGCCCGATACCCAGGTCATCGTCGTCCACGGCGACGGCTCCTTCGGCCTCAACGCCATGGAGCTCGACACCGCGGTCCGGCACAAGATTCCGGTGCTGATCGTGGTCAGCCTGAACGGCGGCTGGACCGCCGATCCCGAGCGCGCCAAGCCGGGCCGTGATCTGGGCTATGTCCGCTTCGACAAGATGGCCGAGGCGCTCGGCTGCTACAGCGAATACATCGAGAGCCCGGGCGAGATCCGCGGCGCGCTCGAGCGGGCCCAGGTCAAGGTCGACGAGGGCATGGTGGCACTGGTCAACGTGGTCACCGACTACCGCGCCCGCGCCGGCACCCAGGCCTTCGCCCAGTATTCGACCTAAGAGGGGCGGCGAACAGCGAGGCGGCGCTCAGGAGATGACGATCCGGGGCGCCGCCTGCGCACCGCCCGCTTCCAGCTTGGCCGCGACCCGCTCGGCGACGCCCATGTAGGCCCGGGCCTCGGCCGAGTCGGGATCGGTGGCGACGATCGGCGTGCCCGCGTCGGAGGTCTCGCGCACGGCGATGTGCAGCGGGATCTCGCCGAGGAAGTCCATACCCATCTCCTCCGCCGTGCGCTTCGCACCGCCATGGCCGAAGATCTCGCTACGCTCGCCGCAATGCGGGCAACTAAAGAAGCTCATGTTCTCGACCAGGCCCAACACCGGCACCTCGACCTTGCGGAACATGTTGAGGCCCTTGCGGGCATCGATCAGGGCAACGTCCTGCGGCGTGGAGACGATGACGGCGCCGGCCAGCGGCACCCGTTGCGCCATGGTCAGCTGGGCGTCGCCCGTGCCCGGCGGCATGTCGACGACCAAAACGTGGAGGGCGCCCCAATTGACATCC
>JASLMY010000304.1 GCA_030746295.1 Alphaproteobacteria bacterium
GTGGCGGATTTTTGCTCCGCCCGCAGCCGGACATCCCAGCCGCCTCAGTGGTGTATTTTTGCTCCGCCGCTTACATCCACGTCGGCATCGACGAGATCCTGACCCAGCTGACGCTCGAGGAACGCGTCTACCGGCATCGCTGCGTCGAGGCCTGGTCGATGGTCGTGCCCTGGACGGGCTTCCCGCTGAAGGCGCTGCTCGATCTCGCCGGCCCCCGGAGCGGGGCCAAGTACGTCCGCTTCCAATCGTTCCACGAGCCGGAGATCGCCAGCGGCCAAGAGGCGAGCTGGTACCCCTGGCCCTATATCGAGGCGCTGACGATCGCCGAGGCCGAGAACGAGCTGGCCTTCATGGTCACCGGCGCCTACGGCCAGCCGCTGGCCAAGCAGTATGGCGCGCCGCTACGCTTGGCGTTGCCTTGGAAGTACGGCTTCAAGTCGATCAAGTCGGTGCAACGGATCACCCTCACCGAGGACCGCCCCGAGACCTTCTGGGAAGAGGCCGGCGCCGGCGAGTACGGCTTCTGGGCGAACGTCAACCCGAAGGTGTCACACCCCCGCTGGTCGCAGAAGACCGAGCGGGTCCTCGGCACGCGCGAGCGCATCCCGACCCGGATCTACAACGGCTACGGCGACGTCGTCGCCCATCTCTACAAAGACATCAAGGGCGAGAAGCTGTTCAAGTAGCGGCAAGCCGAGGTCGCGCCCTCGGCCGGCGCAAGGCGCGGCACGGCGCATCAAGTGGCGGCGGCGTCGAAATAGCTGCGGCGGTGAAACATGCCGGTCGGACCGGCGATCTCGGCCCGTCGCTTGTCCGTCGCCGCCAGGTCCAGCGAGATGCCGTCCGCGGCGAGGACGGCACCATAGTCGGCGAAGGCGCTCTCGGGCGAGACGAAGCCGTCCAGGACATCGTCGCGCACCGCCTCGGCCGGCCGTTCCAAGGGCGAGCCCCAGCCGCCGCCACCGGGCGTGATGATGCGGATCAGATCGCCCTTCTCGAGCGGGGTGCCGTCGCTCATGGTCTTCAGCTCTCGTTCCTCGGCTGTGCCCGGATTGACCAGCACGCGCCCCGCCCGGCCCGAATGGCCACCGTTGACGCCGAAGGCGGGATGCTTGCAGTTGTCGAGCCGGAGGCCGAGCGTGGCCTCGTCGGCGAGGACGCGAACGTCGCGTACGATACCGCAACCGCCGCGCCAGCGCCCCGGCCCGCCGGAATCGGCGTGGATACGAAAGGCCTCGATCTCGACGCTGAACTCCATCTCCGCGAACTCCAGGGAATAGTTCTTCTGCGCCACGTAGTAGACCGCGTCGATGCCGTCGGCATAGGTGCGGGCGCCGAAGCCGACGGCGAGCCCCTCGATGCAGAGGTCGTCCCGCCCGCTGGCTCGGTCCTGACTACGCAAGTAGTAGAGCACGTAAACGCAGGAAGCAGCCGAGGCATCGCCGCCGGTCGCCTCGGCCAAGGCGCCGAAGAGGGCGGTGTTGACCCGTATCATGGTGTGCGAGCGCAAACCCAACGGCGCCGGCTCGACGGGGTCGACGATGCTGCCGGGACGGGTGACGATCTCGTCGATGGCGCGCTCGAAGCCGGCGTTCATCTGAATGTTCGGGTCGTGCATGGTGAGATAGAGCCCGCACATGTACTTCGGCACGCTGTCGTCCATGATGAAATTGATCGGCCCCAGGGCCTGATCGTCGCTTTCGGAGAAGTCGAGGCCGACCTTGCCATCCGCCTTGCGCAGCGTGACGTGCACGGAATGGCTCTCGTCCGTCACCGCGTCGGAATCGATGAAGTCGCGAAAGCCGAAGGCGCCGTCGGGCACCCGCCGCTCGATCTCGGCGCGGAGCGCCTGTTCCGATTGCGAGAGCATGAATTCGAAGGCGTCCGTCACCGCCGTCAGGCCAAAGCGCGCGACCGCCTCCTCGAGGCGCCGCTTGCCAAGATGGCAGGCCGCCATGATCGCCTTCAAGTCGCCGCGCATCATGTCGGGGAAGCGGGAATTGCGCGTGAAGATGCGAAACACCTCCTCGTTCAACTCGCCGCCCGCCATCACCTTGACCGGCGGGATCAGGATGCCTTCCTGAAAGGTGCTGGTCGCCTGCGGGCTGATGCTGCCCGGCACCATGCCGCCGATGTCCCAGAGATGCCCCCAGGCCTCGGCAAAGGCGAAGAGCTCGCCGTCATGGAAGACCGGCGCCACGAAAACCATGTCGGGCAGGTGCGAGACACCGCCGCCGGTGCCGTAGGCGTCGTTGTAGATGTAGAGGTCGCCGTCGGCCATCGTTTGGCTGGGGTAGTGCTTGAAGATACCCTCGACCAAATTACCCGAGAGGGTCAGGCTGGTGCTGACCACGAGCTTGCCGTCGCGGTTCAGGAAGGCGGTGAAGTAGTCCTTCTTCTCGCGGATGAAGGGGCTCATCGCGGTGCGGTCGATCAGGGCTTCCATCTCGACCCGCGCCGCCCGGAGGGTGCCGTTGATCAGCTCGAGCGTAATGGTATCGGTGCTGGGCGCGTCGCTCATGCCTGGTCTCCCGCCTCGATCAGGAAGATATTGCCCCAGTCGTCGACCTCGCCCCGCTGGCCGGGCAGGATCAAGGTCGTGGTGTCGAGCTGGTCGACAATCGCCGGCCCTGGAACGGCATGGCCGGCAGACAGCGCCTCGCGCCGATAGGTCGGCACGGCCTCGGGCGCGTCTCCGTCGAAGACCACCAAGCGCTCGCCATCAGCCGGCGCGACACTACCCGGTGGCACGGCATCGACTTGGGGCATCGCCACCTCGTCCATGACGCCGGTCGCGGTGATGCGAAGGTTGACGATCTCGACCGGTGCCTCTGCGTCGGCAAATGTGTAGAGCCGCTCGTGCAGGCGGTGAAAGCCAGCGACGACGCCTTCGACGCTGGCGGCCGAGACGCCCTCGCCGGCCCAGGGAACGGTGATCTCGACGCCCTGCCGAGCATATCGAAGATCGGCCGAACGATGATAGCGCCGACGCCCGTCGGCCACGCCCTCGGCCTCTAGCCTTGCTTCAGCCTCCCGCAGCAACTCGTCGAAGGTCCGCGCCAGGTCGCCGAGATCATAGTTCGGGGCGCGCTGAACGCGGGTCCGAACGAAGTCGTACTGCAGATCGGCCGCCAGCAGGCCGATGGCGCAGAGGATTCCGGGATGGCGCGGGATGAGCGTTCTGGGCGCACCGAGCAGGCGGGCCAAGGCGCCACCGTGCATCGGGCCGGCGCCACCGAAGGCGGCAAGCGTGAAGGCGCGGGGGTCGTAGCCCTTCTCGACCGACACGACCTTCAGGGCACCGACCATGTTGTTGTTGACGATGTCGAGAATGCCGCGCGCCGCGGCGATGGCACTGATGCCGAGCGGCCGCGCGACATGGGTCTCGATCGCGCGCTCGGCCCGCGCCGGATCGATCGCCACTTCGCCATCCAGCAGTTGTGGCGGCACGCGGCCCAACAGCAGGTTGGCGTCGGTCACCGTCGGCCGCTCGCCGCCCTTGCCGTAGCAGGCGGGGCCCGGAGCGGCGCCGGCGCTTTCCGGCCCCACGACCAGGCCGCCCTGCTCGGTGACCGCGGCGATGGAGCCGCCGCCCGCGCCGATCGTGTGGATGTCGACGATCGGGATCGACAGGGGAAAGGGGCCGATCTCGCCGTCCTTGGAGATGCTGGGGCTGCCGTCCCGGATCAGGCAAACGTCGGTGCTGGTGCCGCCCATGTCGATGGTCATGAGGTCCGCATGCCCGGCCAGGCCGGCGACGCGGGCAGCCCCCCGGACCCCGGCGGCGGGACCCGACAACGCCATATGGATCGACTGTCGGGCGGCCTGCTCGGGCGAGAAGATGCCACCGTTCGATTTCATCACCCTGAGCGGGGCCTCGATGCCTCGGTCTTCCAGTCCCGCCGCCAACCTGCCGATATAGCGCCCGACCAGGGGCTGCACGGCGGCGTTCAAAGCCGTCGCCATGCCGCGCTCGTACTCCCGAAAGACCGGCAAGACCTCGCTCGACAGCGCGATCTCGACGCCGGGCAGCTCCTCGGCCAGGATCTCGCTGGCGCGGCGCTCGTGCGCCGGATTGGCGTAGCTGTGCAGGAACAACACGGCGACCGCCTCCACCCCGAAGGCCGCCAATCGGCGGGCCGCCTGGCGGCAGGCCTCTTCCGACAGCGGTGTCGTCACCTGGCCATCGAGCCGCACCCGCTCCGGCACCTCTTGGATCAGTCGCGGCGGTACCGGGCGCTTCGGCTTGACCCAGGCGTAGAGGTTGGCCTTGCGGGGCACTTCGGCGCGACCGATCTCGAGAACGTACTTGAAGCCGTCACTGACCAACATGCCGGTCTTCGCGCCCTTGTTCTCCAGGATGGCGTTGGTCGCCACGGTCGAGCCGTGGAAGAGCTGGGCGATCTCGGCCGCCGATACGTCCATTTGCGCCATGATCTTGTCGACACCGGCGAAGAACCCGACCGAGGGGTCGTCCGGCACCGAATCCGCCTTCGCGGTGGCCAGCGCGCCTGTGCCCAAATCGACCAGAACGACATCGGTGAAGGTGCCGCCGACGTCGAGCGCCAGGACATGTCCGCAAGCCATCGTCAGCTCGCCCGCGTCATTTCTCAGGGGCCACCGCTCACCGCCAGGGTCTGGCCGGTGATCCATGACGCGTAGTCGGAGGCCAGGAACATCACCGCATGGGCGATGTCCTCAGGCTTGCCGAGGCGGCGCAGTGCGATCCGTTCGATCATCGCCTGCTGCCCTTCGGCGCCGTAAGACTGCCATTGCCGCTCGTAGTCGGGGCTGGTGCGCATGAAGCCGGGCGCGATCGCGTTGACGGTGATGGCGAAGGGGCCGAGCTCGTGCGCCAGCTGGCGGACGAAGCCGAGTTGACCCGCCTTCGACATGGCGTAGCTTTGAATCCCGGTCAGGCTGACGCCGAGGCCGGCACGGCTGGAGATGACGACGATCCGGCCGCCGCCAGCCTGCTTCATGGCCGGCGTCACCGCCC
>JASLMY010000305.1 GCA_030746295.1 Alphaproteobacteria bacterium
CATGGGCGTGGTCGCCGAGCACGCCGACCGCGTGGTGGTGATGTATGCCGGGAGAAAAGTGGAGGAGGCCGAGGTCGACGAGCTGTTTGATCGCCCGGGCCATCCTTACACCAAGGGCCTTCTGGGTGCCATTCCGAACCTCGATGATGCGGCGCGGGCCGACACCGGGCGCGCACGGCTGAACGAGATCGAGGGCATGGTGCCCTCACTGCTCCATCTGCCGGTGGGCTGCATCTTCGCACCGCGTTGCGGCTTTGCCAGCGACGAATGCCACGCCGCCTATCCGCCGCTGGAGCAGCACCGCCCGGGTCACTGGGTCGCTTGCTGGCACGCCGACCACCTGCTGGGAGACGGTACATGAGCGTGCCGCTGGCTACGGCCGTCACCGACAGCGTCGACGCGCCACTGCTCGAGGTCCGGGACCTGAAGAAGCACTTTCCAATTCACAAGGGCGTCTTCTCGCGCCTGGCCGGGCGGGTCTACGCGGTCGACGGCGTTTCCTTCCACATCAAGCGGGGCGAGACGCTGGGGCTGGTCGGCGAGAGCGGCTGCGGCAAGTCGACCGTCGGCCGCACCGTTCTGAAACTCCTGGAGCCGACCGAGGGCAGGATCAAGGTCAACGGCGAGGACATCACCGACCTCGAAACGTCGGCGATGATGCCCTATCGCCAGCAGATGCAGATGATCTTCCAGGACCCCTACGCGTCGCTCAATCCGCGCATGTCGGCCGGCGACATCGTGGGCGAGCCGCTGATCATTCACCAGACGGCGACGGGCCAGGAGGCCCGAGAGCGCCAGGAGCGGGTGGCGGCGCTGTTCGAACGGGTAGGGCTAGGGCCGCGGCACATGCATTCCTATCCGCACGAGTTTTCGGGCGGTCAGCGCCAGCGCATCGGCATTGCCCGGGCACTTGCATTGAATCCTGAGCTGATCGTCGGCGACGAGCCGGTGTCGGCGCTGGACGTCTCGATTCAGGCTCAAATCATCAACCTGCTGATGGATCTGCAGGACGAGCTCAAGCTGTCCTATCTCTTCGTCGCCCACGACCTAGCCGTCGTCGAGCACATAAGCCACCGGGTCGCGGTGATGTATCTCGGCAAAATCGTCGAGACCACCGATAAGACCAGCCTCTTCGAGATGCCACTACACCCCTACACCGAGGCCCTGCTTTCAGCGGTGCCGATCCCGAAGTCGCGGGCCCGCGGGCGCAAGCGGGTGATCTTGACGGGCGACGTGCCAAGCCCGATCAATCCGCCGTCGGGTTGTCATTTCCACTCGCGTTGCCCCTATGCGGTGGCGCGCTGTCGGGCCGAAGTGCCTGAGCTGCGCGAATTGCTGCCGGGGCACTGGGCTTCCTGCCACCTGCACGACGACGGCGTTACCCTCTCCTTGGCGAAGCCGGCGGCAGCGTAACGGCGGCTCAAACCGAGCCGCGTAGCCGCGGGTCCAGCATGTCGCGGATGCCGTCGCCCAGCAAATTGAAGGCCAACACCGTGATGGTGATGGCCAGGCCCGGGAACAGCACCAGCCACCACGGCGGTATGATGCCCGCGTTCAGGGCGTCGGCCAGCATGTTGCCCCAAGTCGGGGTCGGCGGCGGAATACCGACACCCAAAAAGCCCAGAGACGCTTCGATAATGATGGCGACGCCGAGATGGGTGGTGGCCAGAATCAGGTAGGGTGCCACGCACTGTGGCAGGATGTGCCGCAGCATGATGCGTCGGTGAGAGGCGCCGACGCTGCGTGCGGCCTCGACGAAGGACATCTCCTTCAGCGACAGCACCACCGAGCGGATGACCCGCCCGCCGAACGGTATTCGGGTGATGGCGATGGCGATGATCACCGTCACGGTGCTGGAGCCGAGCGCCATGGCGATGGCCATCGCCAATATCAGGTCGGGAAAGGCCTGAAGGAACTCGATGATACGTTGACTGATGATATCGAAACGGCCACCGTAATAGCCGCTGGCCAGACCCCAAAAGCACCCCAATGTGGTGCCGAGCAGGACCGCCGCGATGGCTACCGTCAGCGACACGCGGCTGCCGTGGATGGTGCGGCTGAGCGTATCCCGGCCGATCTGGTCGGTGCCGAAATAGTTGATCTCGTCCGGCGTTTTTTGCATGCGCCGGAAGTCGGATTTCAACGGATCATAGGGCGAGATGAGCGGCGCCGCGATGGCCATGACGACGATGGCGACGGCCACGACGCCCCAGAAAGCGGAGAGCGGAGAGCGTCGGGCGAAGGCTTTGAGCCCTGTCCACACTCTTGCCGGCAGTGATTGCTCGGCCGCCGCGGCGCCCGGCTGAAGCGTGATCGTCGTCTCGGGCTGCGCGTTCATTGATAGCGAATCCTCGGGTCGAGCCAGGCGATTATGAGGTCCACCATGATGTTCAGCATCACGAAGACGACCGAGTAGAGGAAGACCAGGTTCTGCATCACGAAGATGTCGCGCTCCTTCACGGCGTTGAACATCGCGTAGCCAAGCCCGGGGGTGCCGAATGCCCGCTCGATCGGAATAGAGCCCGCCAGCACGAAGCCGAGCAAGATGCCGGAAAGCGTGATCACCGGCAGCAGCGCGTTGGGCAGCGCATGCAGGCTCACCACCAGCCGCCCGTTCAATCCCTTGGCGCGCGCCGTCCTTACGTAGTCCTCGCGGATCACCTCCAGCAAGCTGGAACGCGCCATGCGGGCGATATAGGCCGCCTGCCCCAGTGCCAGGACGACCGCCGGGCCGATGATCATCTGAAAGAGGGTCCAGGGCTCCTCGAACAGCGAGGCGCCGCTAGCGGTCAGTGGCGCCCGATAACCGAAACCGAACAAGAGGCCGAGCACGATCAGCATGCCGAGCCAGAAGCCGGGTACCGCTAGGCAAGTGATGGAAATGAACCTTCCGACGTTGTCGCCAATGCTGTTGGGGCGCAGCGCGCTGACGATCGCCACGGGAATGCCCAAGATCCAGGACAATACCACCGACAGGATGGCGATCTGGGCCGTCAACGGGCCGCGCCGCAGGATCATGTCGCCGACGCTTTCGGCACGGAAGAAGGAGCGGCCGAAATCGCCGCGCGCGATGTCGGCGATCCAGGTGAAGTATTGCACGATCAGGGGGTCCGACAGGCCCAGCTCCTTCATGAAGCTTTCACGCTGCGCTGCGGTCAGCTTGGTCATGCCCTCGGGGCCGAAGATCGCCATCAGCGGATCGCCCGGCATGACGCGCATGATCAGGAACACGATCACGGATACGCCGAGAATAGTCACGGCGCCAAAGGCGAGGCGGCGCACGATATAGCTATACATGGGACAGGGAGCCGAAGGTCATGAAGCTCGAATTTCCAAAGATCGATTGTGAGAGAGACTGCGACCAGTCCGTCGCGGGTGTCAAGGCATCCACACGGGATCGGCCGAACGATCGCGAAACTTTATATATATTAGAAAATCAGAATGGAAAGTCGTGGCTCTTATGTCCCCCCAAGGTGTCAAGCACGAACGAGGTCTCTCATCCGGCGGATTGCCGGGTGTTCAATGTTTCAGGCCCGCTTATGCAGGCAGCTCATAGGCGGGCGCCAAGCTGCCGCCGGTCAGGAGCTCGCTCCGGTAGACCTGCTAACCGAAGGCCATCCTTGAATTCGACTTTGAGTACCTCATCCCGCGTCATCAGCCATTGGTCGGCCCGTCGGAGCGTGACGTCGGGAGAGAGGCGGCGACCGCCGGCCAAAGCCATTTCTGCCGGCGCGATTTCGGCCCGAACCTGGGCGTCGTCGGCCGGCGGCGCGCCGTGCAGGTGGAAGACATCGACATAGTCGGTGCCGAGGCGGCCGAGCGAGGCCTCCAGGTTGGCGACGACGGCGGCACCCCCGACCAGTTCGCCGCCGCTGCGGATCCGGCTCTTGGTCGAGACCACGACCGCGTCGCGCCGGCCCAGGCCGATCGCCTCGCCGACGATCGCCACCGATTGCGCGGTGTTGCGCCCGCGCGCTTGGCCTAAGCGGCTGCTGCCGCCGCAGCCGAGGCCGGCGACGGAGACGTGCAGCCCGGTCCGGCCGAAATCGGTGTATTCCACGGGGGGCCGCTCAAAAGGGCTCGTTGAAGGGGCGGACCTCGACGTTGAAGGACCAGGCCGAGCGCGGCTGCCGGGCCACCTGATAGACGGTCTCGGCGATATCGTCCGGCTGGCAGTAGCGGTCGTCGGGCAAGTCCGGGTTCTGGCGCCGGGTCCAGCGCAAGTCGATGATGGCGTCGATCACCACATAGGCGACGTGGATGCCTTGGGGCCCCAGCTCGCGGGCCATCGCCTCGGCCAGGATGCGCTGCGCCGCCTTGGTCGGCGCGAAGCCCGAGAAGTGGGGCTTGCCGCGCCAGGTCGAGGTGTTGCCGGTGACGATGAGGGCGCCGGTGCCGCGGGCGATCATGGCGGGGGCGACGGCGCGGCCGAGATGGAGGAGGCTCATGGTATTGACCTGGAAGTTGGCCTCGACCTCGGCCGGGTCGATCTCCAGGAAACTGCCCCAGACGCCGCGGGCGGCGTTGTGGACGACGACGTCCGGCTCGCCGAGCTCGGCCCGGCAGCGGGCGAGCGTCTCGTCCAGCGCGGCCGGGTCGGTGATGTCGCAGGGCAGCGCCAGGCTGCCCGGCAGCTCGGCCTCGAACTCACGGACCCGGTGCTCGGAGCGGGCGACGAGCCCGACCCGATAGCCGGCCTTGGCGAACCGCCTCGCCACCGCGCCGCCGGTGCCCCGGCCGACGCCGGCCACCAGGCAGACCCGATCGGTCATCATCGTCTCCCCATCCTCAAGCCGCGCTCAGTATTGTGACCCACATCGGCTCGGCCCCGACCTCGTGGGTGGCGATGCGGTCGAGCCGGCCGTCGTCGCCGATCCGGTAGACCGCCAGGCGCCCGGAGTCCAAGCCCGCCGACAAGAGATAGCGGCCGGCCGGGTCGAT
>JASLMY010000306.1 GCA_030746295.1 Alphaproteobacteria bacterium
GGCGGGAATCATCTGAGCGCCCTTGCCCTTGAGGCGTTGGCCGGAAGCGAGAAAGACGGCACCGGCCTCGCCGGCACCGCCGCCGCCGCGCCCCCTGGCCGGGTTTTCGATCCGATCGTAGGCGGCCAGCAGCTCCATATCCGCACCGAGCGCCGATTCGACCTCAAGCACCTGGCCGAGCCCACCCCGCTGGGCGCCGACGCCGCCGGAATCGGTGCGCAGCTCCTTGCGGTGGAAGTGCACCGGCGTCATCACTTCGACGATCTCGACCGGCGTCCCCTTGACGCCGCTCGGATAAGCAGTGCCGTTGAGGCCATCCTTGACGCCTCGGGCGCCGGTGCCGCCGTTGGTGACGGCGGTGATGATGAACATCGCCGCCTCGTTGGCGCCCCGGTCGGTCTCGCCCCGGAAGGTCATGTTCCAGAGCGACGAGGCGCCCTCGGCCGGCACCCGCTCGGGCACCACCTTCTCCAGGCAGCCGAAGACGACGTCGGGCAACATCTGGCCGATAACGTGGCGGGAGCAGACGGCGGCGGGATAGGGCGCGTTCAGGATCGATCTCTCCGGTGCGGTGACCCGAAAGACCGACAGCGAGCCGGCATTGTTGGGCACCTCGGGCGAGATCGCGCAGCCCAATCCAAACGAGGTATAGGCGGTGGTATAGGCGTGCGGCACATTGACGCCATAACGTGACATCGCCGAGGTTCCGTCATAGTCGACGTGGATTCCTTTCTCTGAAATCTCCAGCGTCGCGACCAGGTCGATCGGCCGATCGTAGCCGTCAACCGTCATGCTGTTGTGGTAGCGACCGGGGGCGAGCTTGCCCACCTCCGCCAAGACCGCACGGCGGGAATTCTCGATGATGTAGCCGGCGAGCGCATCCAGATCCTCCAGACCAAACTCGTCCATCATCTCGACCAGACGGACGCAGCCGACCTCGTTGCAGGCCGCCAGCGAATAGACGTCGCCCTCGGTCTCGATCGGCTCGCGCGTGTTCCGGCGCAGCATCGCCATCAGCGTCAGATCGATCTGGCCCCGGTCGGCCAGTTTGAGCATGGGGATGTAGATCCCCTCCATATGCACGTCCGTGCCGTCGGGGCCGACCCCCAAGCCGCCGATGTCCGTCAGGTGTGAGGTGCAGGAGAAGAGGCCGACCAGTCGGCCCCGGCGAAAGCACGGCGTCGTCAGCACGAAATCGTTCAGATGGCCGGTGCCCATCCAGGGATCGTTGGTGATGTAGATGTCGCCCTCCTGCATCTCGGCGATGGGGAAGTGGCGAATGAAGTGCTGCACGGCTTCGGCCATCGAGTTGACGTGTCCCGGCGTGCCGGTGACCGCCTGGGCCAGCATCCGCCCCTCGATGTCGAAGACGCCGGCCGAGAGGTCGCCGCACTCGCGCACGATCGGGCTGAAGGCGGTCCTGAGCAGCGTCTGTGCCTGCTCTTCCACGACCGAGATCAGGCGGTTCCACATCACCTGCATTCGGATCACGTCGATGTCGCTCGGCTGGCTCATGTCGCCCCCATGTCCCGTCTCTCGATGACGATATTACCGTTTTCGGCGATGATGGCCCCGAACGGTGCGGTGATGAAGGTCGAGGTTTGATCCTCGACGACGATCGCCGGGCCGTTCACGATCCCTCCGGCTAAGAGATCGCGGCGCCGATACATCGGCACCTCCATCTCCACGCCGTCTTCGGGATCGAAGATGCGTCGCGTCGCGACCGCGCGTGCCGCCTCTCCTGGCGTCGGCGGGGCGCCCGGCGTTGGCAGCGTCGCAACCGTCGAGACCGTCAGGCTCCAAGACAGCACCTCGACGTCGGCGTCCGGGATGACGCGCTTGTAGAGCCGTTCGTATTCCGCGTCGTAGCCTGCCTGCAGGCGGACACCGTCGCCCTCGCCCAACGGCTCGGTCGGCACCGCCACCGTGATCTCGTGGCCCTGGCCGAGATAGCGCATGTAGGCCAGGCGCTCCTCGGTCAATGGCGCGCCGAAGGCGCCGGACTCGACCACCGCGCTGGCCTCGGCCTGCATCTCCGCCATCAGCCGATTGACGGCCTCGGCATCGAAGGCGGAAAGCCGCATGTTGAGGCTGCGCGCCACCTCGTAGGCGACGGGCGCACGTAGAAAACCGATCGCCGAGCCGACGCCCGCGTCCACCGGCACGATGATCCGCTGGATACCCAGCTTCTCGGCGATCCGGCAGGCATGCAGCGGCGCGGCACCGCCGAAGGCAATGATGGTCTGCTCGGCGGCCACCTTGCCTTCCTCGACCGCCAGCACGCGGGCCGCGTTCGACATCGTCTCGTCGACGATCTCGGCGATGCCATAGGCGGCGAGCGGCACCTCCAGGCCCAGCGGCTCGGCCACCGCCCGGCCGATGGCGGCCGCCGAAAGCTCCGGGCGAAGCGCGATCCGACCGCCGGCGAACTCAGCTGGATCGATCCGGCCCAGAACGATGTCGGAATCGGTGATCGTCGGCTCGGCACCGCCCCGGTCGTAACCGGCGGGGCCGGGATCGGCGCCCGCACTTTCAGGCCCGACGGTGATCCGGCTCAAGTTGTCGACCCGCGCGATCGAGCCTCCGCCGGCACCGATCTCCACCATCTCGATGACCGGAATGCGGAGCGGCAGGCCGCTGCCCTTCATGAAGCGGGCCTGGCGGTCGACCTCGAACTGGCGGGCTCGGCGCGGTTGATAGTCCTCGATGAAGCAGATCTTCGCCGTGGTGCCGCCCATGTCGAAGGACATGACCTTGTCGAGGCCGGCCTCGGCGGCGATCTCGCGGGCCAGCACGACGCCGCCCGCGGGGCCGGATTCGACCAGGCGAATCGGCTGGCGCTTCGCCGTCTCCAGCGTCGTGAGACCGCCGCCCGAGGTCATCAGCAGGACCGGGCAGCCAGCGCCCAGCGCGGCCAGCCCCGCCTCCAGGCGGGCCAGATACCCCTCCATCAGCGGCCGGACATAGGCGTTGGCGGTGGCGGTGGTGAAGCGCTCGTACTCGCGGACCTCGGGGCAGACGTCGGAGGCGAGCGTCACCGGCACGCCCGGCAGGGCGGCGGAGAGGATCTCCTCGACCCGGCGCTCGTGCTCAGGATTGGCATAGCCGTGCAGGAAGCCGACCGCGATGCTGCCGACACCCTCGGCCGCCAGCCTCGGCACCAGTGCGGCGACCGCGGCCTCGTCGAGCGGCGTCAGGACACGACCCCGCGGGTCGACCCGCTCGGGCACGGTCAGCCTTAGATGACGCGGCACCAGCGGCGCCACCTTCTCGATCATCAAATCGTATTGGTCGTAGCGGCTTTCGTAGCCGACCTCGAGGATGTCGCGGAAGCCCTCGGTGGTGACGAACGCCGTCACCGCGCCGCGACGCTCCAGGATGGCGTTGGTCGCGAGCGTGGTGCCGTGCAGAATCAGGCCGACCTCCGAAGCGGCCTTGCCCGCCGTGGCGAGCACCTCGCCGATCGCCGCGATCACGCCCAGCTCGGGCGCCTCCGAGTCGGTCAGCACCTTGGCGGTGGCGCGGCCATCGGCGCTCTCCAGCACCACATCCGTAAAGGTGCCGCCGATATCGACCGCCAGACGAACAATGCTCGCGTTCACGCTTTGCTTCTCCCGGATCACGCTTCGAACGGCACGCCAGTGGCCCCGACCAGCGAGCGACACCCTCTCCCGTCATGCACATCTGCAGAACGGAGGCTCGGAGTTTAGCCAACTCGGCGACATCACTCCACCGGCCTGGCGAGGCGAGGGCCGTTCGTGTCCGCGGATCCTCTCCGCGGCTTCGACGGATTGATACTTCCGCGACGCTGTTCCAGCGGTCGATCGGCTTCGCTAAACTTCGCAAATGCCGAATGACGACCGACCCGGACCGGCGCCTCTGCCCGCGGCCGAGCGATGAAGCTCACCGCCGAGGAAGAGGCCATGCTGTCGGGTGCCGGCGGCGAGGGCGTCCGTCTCGCGGCCCAGGTGATGACCGCGCTGGGCGAGAGCCAGGGGGCGGAGCGCTTCGTGCCGATCCGGCGCGCGCACGCGATCTGCACGCTGGACTCGCTCGCCTGCGACCCGGCGCTCGAGATCCAGGGCGGGCTCCTGTTCCTGGAAGAGCTGGTCAGTGGCGGCGCCAAGTCCCGGGAGGAGGTCACGCTCACTCTGCAACCGCCCGGGATCGACGTGCAGAAGCCGACCGCCGGCGGCGCACCCGAGGCCTACGCGAAACTACAGCTCGAGATCCTCGAGGCCCTAATCCGCCTCGGCGCCGTGCCGGCCTATAGCTGCGTCCCCTATCTCGACGCCAACGTGCCGAACTTGGGCGAGGTCGTGGCCTACGGCGAAAGCAGCGTTGCGGTCTATGCGAACTCGATGTTGGGGGCGAGGACCAACCGCGAATCCGGCCCGACGCCAATCTGCGCGGCGATCATGGGCCGGGTGCCGGAATACGGCCTGCTGCTCGACGAGCACCGACGGGGGCAAGTCCTGGTCCAGGTCAGCGCCAACCTCGCCGACGCGATCGACTACGCCCTCCTCGGCGCCCATCTCGGCGAGGCGCTGGTCGACCGGATACCGGTCCTCGAGGGCGTGCCCGCCACCGTCTCGGCGGAAGAGCTCAAGTATCTCGGCTCCTGCGCCAGCGTCACCGGCGCACACAGCATGTTCCACGTCGCCGGCGTGACGCCCGAGGCGCCAACGACGACGCAGGCCTTCGCCGGCGCGCCACCGCCGGCCGAGCTCACGGTAAGCGATGCGGACCTGGCCCAAGTCCTGGCCTCGCTTCGGACCTTCGACGGCCCGCTCGACATGGTCATGCTCGGCAATCCGCAATACACCGTGCGCGAGCTGGCCCGACTCGCGCACTGGCTCGAAGGACGCAAGATCAGCCGGAACGTCGAGCTGTTGGTCTGCACCAACAGCTTTCAG
>JASLMY010000307.1 GCA_030746295.1 Alphaproteobacteria bacterium
GCTGTAGCGGCTGAAGGATTCCAGGTGATAGAAGAGCCCGCGAAGGCCGAGCTCCCGGACCGCGCGCTCGGCCTCGGCCAGCCAGTGCGCGCTGTCGGCGCGGGGCTCGTCGACATGGAAGAGGCCGGAGAAGCGCTCGGGATACTGTCGCTGCGCCAGGGCGTTGTAGTCGTTCATGTAGCCGTAGATGAAGCCGGCCTGCAGGACGCAGTGGTCGACCCCGGCGGCATTCATCTGCGTGATCATGAAGTCGGGCGTCGATTCGATCTCCGCCATCGCCACCGGCATGTCTTGGACGTAGTGGTCCTCGCCGTCGACGCTGAACTCGATCCGGCCATAGGGGCCGACCCGGAAGCCGGCGTCGTCGCGCAGCCCCGCCCATGAGGTCTCGCCCGGGCGCGACAGGGCCGAGGCGTCCGCCGGACGGCCGTCGCGAAGCCGGTAGACCTTGGCGGCGGGGTGCGTCAGGCCCTTTTGAATGTAGCGCCAATGGATCTCGCGCGAAGGCAAGCCGCAGGCGCCGGACCACTTCTCGAAGATGTGGGCGTGCGAATCGACGATCATCTCTCGGTATCCTCCGGGGCGCGATGGGCCCCGCTGGGGGCGCCTCAGATGACCGTAGGCGGCATCACTTCGGGCGCTTCTTCCCCATATCCGTCAAGCCGCGATCCGCTTCCAGGAGCGCCTCGACGTGGACACAACAAACGCCTGCGTCGCGGAACGTCAAAAGCTTGTCCATCAGAAACTCGACCTCGCCGACATCTGAGCGATCCCTGAGACGATCCTTCTCGCGCGCATACCTTCCACCAGACATGGTCACCTCCCATCAATCATCTTGAGTATACACTGTCTCGAAGCGATTGAGGCGTCGGGCCTTTTCCGGGTTATCGGCTACCGCTGGTCACGTCCGATATCGGGGGCAAAATCCCCGTCACAGTGATGTGGCCTTGAGGCCCGGGTATAGACAACTACCGGCTCCCGGTGACTTCCAATCTAATGCCCAGATTTGGATACAGATTGGACAGCCGCGGCGAAAAGCGGACATGGCGTCCGCCCTTGTGGGGGAGGGCCAGGGAGGGTGGGGGTCGTCGAACCGATTCCGATCGATCGGAATTTGCTCTAGGCGCGCAAAACCGGTCATCGGCCCTCGACGGTGGGCGGACAAGCACACACCTTCGATGCCGCTAGCGGCATCGAAGGTGTCGACGCCAGCGGTCTTCGACGACGATTTCGACGCACCCCGCTGTCCCGCCCTCCCCCTTGATGGGGGAAGGTTGGGAGTAGGGTCGCAACGAGGCGAGCGGCTTGGGTCAGTCGAGCCCCAATCGCTCTAGGCGGCCTGTTGGTCCTGGCGGACGCCGCCGTCGTTGGCGGCTGCGGCCGGCGTCGTCGCCGCGGGGGCGACCGGCTGCTGGATCTTCCGGCCTTCCCTGGTGGCGCGCTCGATGTCGCCCCGCGTCAGGCCGATATCGGCGAGCAGGCGGGCGTCCAGACGGCGCAGCTCGCGCAGTGCCGCTGCCTCCCGCTGCCAGCGGCCGATGCCCTGGACAATGCCGCCGACGCCCTTGGCGATCACGGCACCGGTCTTGTCGAGCAGGCGGCCGAACGACTCGGCGCGGATGTTGCGGCCGCGAAGGACGGCGGCTTCGACGTCGATGTACTCGGGCGTCTCGCCCTTTCCGATCGAGGCCAGGACGTGGCTCGTGGCGAGGAATTCTCTATGCAGGTACATCTCTTTAACTCCAGATACTTAGGTTCCGTGTTCGGTCACTCTGATATAGCGCCGGCCGGGGCCGCCGCAAGGTCCGGACAGGGGCTCGACCAGGGTCTTTTTGCAGCGCAGCAATGCGGCCTTCGCATGGCTCGTTGCGCTCCCCCCGCATGCCTGGGCATAATCGGCTGATGACCGCGGGAAACGACACCGACGGGGCGCCGGCGACGGTGTCCGACGACGCCGAGATCGAGGCCCTGCTCGCCGACGCCGGGGTCGAGATGCCGCTCGCCGAGGTTAAGGCGCTGGCCGCGGGCATCGCCGCCGCCCCGGCGGCGGCCGATCCGGCGGCAGCCCTGGCGTTGATCGTGCCGGCGCCCCCGCCGGCACTGGCACAGGCGCTTCTGGCCTTGATCGACGGCTGTCGACCGGCCTCGGCGACGGCAGATGCGGCGGCCAGCCGCGAGCGTCTGGCCCGGCTCCGCGCCGAGCTCGGCTGCCGCGGTCTCGACGGCCTGCTGGTCGGGATGGCGGACGAGTATCAGAACGAGTTCCTGCCCGAGCGGGCGCTGCGCATCGCCTGGCTCAGCGGCTTCACCGGCTCGGCCGGGCTGATCGCGGTGCTGGCCGAGAAGGCGGCGATCTTCACCGACGGCCGCTACACCCTGCAGGTGCGCGAGCAGGTCGACGTTGGCCTCTTCGAGACCCGCCACATCAGCGACGAGCCGCCGGCCGACTGGTTGGCCCGGAACCTGGAAGCAGGCGCCAAGCTCGGCTACGACCCCCGGCTCTTCACCGCCGATGCGGTGGCACGCTACACCCGCGCGGCGGAGAAGGTGGGGGCCGAGTTGGTCGCGGTCGAGGACAACCCCGTGGACGCCGTCTGGCAGGACCAGCCGCCGCCGCCGCTGGCGCCGGTGGTGGCGCACGGAATCGAATTCGCCGGCGAGAGCGTCGCCGACAAGCGCCATCGCATCGCCTGCGACCTGGCCGAGGCGGGCACGGAAGCGGCGGTGATCACGGCGCCGGATTCGATCGCCTGGCTGTTGAACATCCGTGGTGCCGACGTGCCGCGGACGCCGTTGGCGCTGTCCTCCCTGCTATTGCGCGCCGACGGCCAGGCCGACCTCTACATCGATGGCCGCAAGCTCAGCCCTGGTCTCGACGGTCATCTCGGCAACGAGGTCCGGGTCCGGCCCGAGGCCGAGTTCGCCGACGGCCTGGCCGAGCTCGCCGGCATGGCCGTGCATGTCGATCCCGCCGCCAGCGCCGCCTGGGTCTTCGACCGCCTGGACGCGGCCGGCGCCGAGGTGGTGCGCGGGACCGACCCCTGTCAGCTGCCGAAGGCCCGCAAGAACGCCGTCGAGCTCGACGGCATCCGCGTCGCGCACCGCCGGGACGGCGTCGCCGTCAGCCGCTTTCTCCGCTGGCTTGCGGCGACAGCGCCCGGCGGCGAGGTCGACGAGATCGAGGCGTTGGAGCGGCTCGCGGCTTTCCGGGCCGAGGGCCAGCACTTTCGCGACCTGAGCTTCGACACTATCTCCGGCGCCGGCGCCAACGGCGCCATCGTGCACTACCGGGCGACGCGGAAGACCGCCTTGAAGCTGGCTCCGGGCAGCCTCTATCTCGTCGATTCGGGCGCCCAGTACCTCGATGGCACCACCGACATCACCCGCACGGTCGCCATCGGCGCGCCCACGGCGGAGATGCGGGACCGCTTCACCCGCGTCTTGAAGGGCCATATCCAGCTCGCCACCTGCGTTTTCCCCGAGGGCACGACCGGCTCGCAGCTCGACGTTCTCGCCCGCCTGGCGCTCTGGCAGGCCGGGCTCGACTTCGACCACGGCACCGGCCACGGCGTCGGCGCCTATCTCGGCGTCCATGAGGGGCCGCAGCGGATCTCGAAGATCGGCAATAGCGTCGCGCTGGCGCCTGGCATGGTGGTCTCCAACGAACCCGGCTACTACAAGGCCGGCGAATACGGCATTCGCATCGAGAACCTGGTCGCGGTCGTCCCGGCAGACGGGATCGCCGACGCGGAGCGGACGATGCTGGCCTTCGAGACCCTGACCCGGGCGCCGATCGACCGGGCCCTGATCCTGCCGCAGCTGTTGAGCGACGACGAGCGCCAATGGCTCGACGCCTATCACGAGAAGGTTCGAGAGGCGCTCGCCCCCGACCTCGAGCCTGAGACCCGGGCCTGGCTCGCCGAGGCGACACGGCCGCTTTGACGACACGCCCACCCAGCAAGGAGCCGTGATGGCGCGCATCGAGACCGCGATCGACCCGACCTCGGAGGACTTTCAGGCCAACCGTACGGGCATGCTGGCCCGCATCGAGGAGATGCGGTCGTTGGAAGCGGCGGTTAGGGCCAACTCCGAGCGCAGCCGGGCTCGCTTCGAGGGTCGCGGCCAACTGTTGCCGCGCGATCGCCTGGCGCACCTCTTGGACCGCGGCACCGCCTTTCTGGAGCTGTCGCCGCTGGCCGCCTACGGCACCTACGACGACGACGGCGAGGCCAACATCTCGGGCGGCCGGATCCTAACCGGCATCGGCACGATCTCGGGCGTCCGCTCGCTCATCGTGGTCTACGACAGCGGCATCAAGGCCGGCTCGCTGCACCCCTTGGGCGTCGAGAAGCTGTTGCGCGCCCACAAGATCGCGCTCGAGAACAAGCTCCCCTTCGTGCAACTGGTGGAAAGCGCCGGCGCCGACCTGCTGGACTACGTGCCCGAAACCTTCGTCCGCGGTGGCGGCATCTTCTACAACATGGCCCGGCTCTCGGCCGCGGGCTGCCCGGTGCTCTCGATCGTGCACGGCAGCTCGACCGCCGGTGGCGCCTACATGCCGGGGATGTCCGACTACGTCGTCATGGTCCGCGGCCGCGGCAAGGCCTTCCTCGCCGGGCCGCCCCTGTTGAAGGCGGCGACCGGCGAGATCGCCTCCGACGAGGCGCTGGGCGGCACCGACATGCACGCCACGGTCTCGGGCCTGGTGGAATACGTTGCCGACGACGACGCCGAGGCGGTGGCGATCGGGCGCGAGGTGATGACGCGGCTCAACTGGAACGCCGAGCTGCCGCCGGGCCGGCCCCGCCAGGTGCGGCCGCCGGCCTACGACATCGACGAGCTCTGCGGCCTGGTGACGCTCGACTATGCCAAGCCCTACGACGTCCGCGAGGTCATCGCGCGGCT
>JASLMY010000308.1 GCA_030746295.1 Alphaproteobacteria bacterium
CGGCCTTCGGCCGCCAGAACCAGGAGCCGACGGCCGCCGGTTGAGGCGGCTCGACGATAGCGAGAAAGAGGCAAGAAGCCATGAGCGAGCTCTACCACTTCATCGACGGCAAGCGGGTCGCGGGCAAGAGCGGCCGCTTCGGCCCGGTCTACAACGCCACCACCGGCGAGGAGGCGGCGAGAGTGCCGCTCGCCGGCGCCGACGAGACCCGCGAGGCGATCGCCTCGGCGGCCCGCGCCTTTCCCGCTTGGGCGGCGCAGAGCCCGGTCAACCGGGCCCGCGTCATGTTCAAGTTCAAGCAGCTCCTGGAAGACAACATGGAGACGCTGGCGACCCTGGTCGCCAACGAGCACGGCAAGGTGAAGTCGGACGCCAAGGGCTCGATCACCCGCGGCCTCGAAGTGGTGGAGTTCGCCTGCGGCATCCCGCATCTCCTGAAGGGGGAATTCTCCAACGGCGTCGCCGGCGGCCTCGACATGTACTCGATGCGCCAGCCGCTTGGCGTCTGCGCCGGTATCACGCCCTTCAACTTTCCGGCCATGGTGCCGATGTGGATGTTCCCGGTGGCGCTCGCCTGCGGCAACTGCTTCATCCTCAAGCCCTCGGAGAAGGACCCCTCGGTGCCGCTGATGCTGGGCGAGCTGTTGCTGGAGGCGGGGCTGCCGCCGGGCGTGCTGAACGTTCTCAACGGCGACAAGGAATCGGTCGACACGCTGCTGACCGATCCGGGCGTCGCCGCGATCAGCTTCGTCGGCTCGACCCCGATCGCCAACTACGTCTACGAGGCCGCGGCCCGAGAGGGCAAGCGGGTGCAGGCGATGGGCGGGGCCAAGAACCACATGATCGTGATGCCCGACGCCGACATGGGCCAGGCGGTCGACGCCTTGATGGGCGCGGCCTACGGCTCCGCCGGCGAGCGCTGCATGGCGGTCTCGGTGGCGGTCGCGGTCGGCGATGTCGGCGACGAGCTGGTCGAGCGCCTGAAGCCGCGCATCGAGGCGCTGAAAGTGGGCCCCTCGCTCGACGACGACAGCGAGATGGGACCGCTCGTCACGGCCGAGCACCTGGCCAAGGTCAAGGGCTATGTCGACCTGGGGATCGAGGAGGGCGCCAACTTGGTCGTCGACGGCCGCGACTTCAGCCTGCAGGGCTACGAGAACGGCTTCTTCATGGGCGGGACGCTCTTCGACGAGGTACGGCCGGAGATGCGGATCTATCAGGAGGAGATCTTCGGCCCCGTCCTCTCGGTGGTCCGGGCGCCGGATTTCGAGGAGGCGCTGCGGCTGCCGAGCGAGCACGAGTTCGGCAACGGCGTCGCCATCTTCACCCGCGACGGCGATGCGGCGCGCGACTTCACCGACCGGGTCGAGGTCGGCATGGTCGGCATCAATGTGCCGATCCCGGTGCCGCTCGCCTTCCACAGCTTCGGTGGCTGGAAGCGCTCGGCCTTCGGCGACCACAACCAGCACGGCCCCGACGGCGTGCGCTTCTACACCCGCCTCAAGACCGTGACCTCGCGCTGGCCGACGGGCATCCGCTCCGGCGCCGACTTCACCATGCCGACCGTGCGTTAGTGCCGATCGTCAAAGAGCGGGGCGTCACCCCCACCCAAGCCCTCCGCCATCGAGGGGGAGGGCTCACTCGTTGAGCCACCGTGACATCCCCTCACCCCTTGTGGGGGAGGGTTAGGGAGGGGGGAGCGGCAGCGATGAGCGACGTCGAGCTCCGGACGCCGATGGCGGCCTACCGCGACCTTGTCGCCAGGGCCGACATCGAGGCCGACCCGGCACAGCGGCTGGCGGTGGAGAAACTACAGCTGCTGCACAGCCGGCTGGAGCGCTACGACCCCCGGCCGGCCGGCTGGGCCGGCCTCTTTCGCCGCCGCCGCAACGCGCCGCCGCCGCAAGGCCTCTACCTCTGCGGCGCCGTCGGCCGCGGCAAGACCATGCTGATGGACCTCTTCTTTGCCTCGGCGCCGTTGGCGCTGAAGCGTCGGGCGCACTTCCACGAGTTCATGCGCGAGGTGCACGAGCGCATCAACCGCTTCCGCCGACTGCCGGAGGACGAGCGCGACGGCGACGACCCGATCCCGCCGATCGCAGCCGAGATCGCGGCCGAGGCCTGGCTCCTCTGCTTCGACGAGCTGGAGGTCCGCGACGTCGCCGACGCGATGATCCTGGGTCGCCTCTTCGGCCGGCTCTTCGAGGAAGGCGTCGTGCTGGTGGCGACCTCGAACCAGGCGCCGGACGAGCTCTATGCCGGCGGCATCAACCGGCAGCTCTTTCTGCCCTTCATCGCGCTATTGAAGGAACGGTTGGACGTCCTGCATTTGGCCGGGTTGCAGGACTACCGCCAGTTGAGGCTGGCCGGGATGTCGGTCTACCACACCCCGCTGGGGCCGGCGAGCAGCCGGGCCCTGGACGAGGCTTTCCGCCGGCTCACCGATCAGGCCCGGGGCACGCCCGACGAGGTGCCGGTCAAGGGCCGCCTGATCCAAGTCGCCGAGCAGGCCCGCGGCGTGGCTCGCTTCAGTTTCGAGGCGCTTTGCGTCGAGCCCTTGGGTCCGCTCGACTATCTCGCCATCGCCGAGCACTATCACACCCTCGTCGTCGACGGCATTCCCCGTCTCGGGCCCGAGCGCCGCAACGAGGCCCGGCGTCTCATCACCCTCATCGACATCCTCTACGACAACCGCGTCAAGCTGGTCTGCGCCGCCGAGGCGCCGCCGGCGGCACTCTATGGAGTGGGCGAAGGTGCCGCTGCATTCAAGCGCACCGCATCGCGCCTCACCGAGATGCAATCGGTCGATTATCTGGTGGCGCCCTGCGCCCCGCATCCCGTGGGTTGAGCCGCTTGCGGGGTCTGGGGAAACGCGTTACCACACGGGCTCGGACGCTCGGGCCCGGACCCCTCCGATCCGGCCGCAACAACAGACGGGAATCAGCCATGGCGCGGAACAAGATTGCACTCATCGGCGGCGGCAACATCGGCGGCACGCTGGCCCATCTCGCCGGCCTGAAGGAGCTCGGCGACGTCGTCATGTTCGACATCGTCGACGGCCTGCCCCAGGGCAAGACGCTCGATATCGCCCAGGCCTCGCCGATCGAGGGATTCGATGCCGCCCTGTCGGGCAGCAAGGGCTACGGAGCGATTCGCGGCGCCGACGTCGTCATCGTCACCGCCGGTGTCGCCCGCCGACCGGGGATGAGCCGCGACGACCTCTTGGGCATCAACATCAAGGTAATGGGCCAGGTCGGCGAGGGCATCAAGAAATACGCGCCCGACGCCTTCGTCATCTGCATCACCAATCCGCTCGACGCCATGGTCTGGGTGCTGCGCGAGAAGACCGGCTTGCCGGCGAACCGGGTCGTCGGCATGGCCGGCATCCTGGACAGCGGCCGCTTCCGCTACTTCCTGGCCGAGGAGTTCGGGGTCTCGGTCGAGGACGTCACCGCCTTCGTGCTGGGTGGGCACGGCGATACCATGGTGCCGTTGACCCGCTATTCGACGGTGGCCGGCATTCCGCTGCCCGATCTCGTCAAGATGGGTTGGACGACCAAGGCGCGCCTCGACGAGATCGTGCAACGGACCCGCGACGGCGGGGCCGAGATCGTCGGCCTCTTGAAGACCGGCTCGGCCTTCTACGCGCCGGCCTCGGCCGCGATCCAGATGGCGGAGAGCTATCTTCGTGACAAGAAGCGACTGTTGCCCTGCGCCGCCTATCTTTCCGGGCAGTACGGTGTCCGCGACATGTATGTCGGCGTGCCGGTAGTGATCGGCGCGGGTGGTGTCGAGCGGGTGGTCGAGATCCAGCTTAACGCCTCTGAAAGAAAGATGTTCCAGAATTCCGTCGGCGCCGTGAGAGAGTTGGTCCGGGCCTGCAAGAAGATCGATCCGGGTCTGGTGAAGCCGCGGAAGCGCCCGCGTCGCGCCCGCAAATAGCGATCGCCGGATACCGGCCGCGCGCTGTTGCACGCCCGTTGCGACGCGGCTAGGTTCTTCGAACTGACCCGGGGGGCGTCGGACAGGGACAGGGCATGAACATCCACGAGCATCAGGCGAAGCAGGTTCTCGCCAAGTACGGCGTTGCCGTGCCGCGGGGACAGGCGGCGTTCTCGGTCGCCGAGGCGCGCCATGCGGCGGAGGCGCTGGGCGGGCCGATCTGGATCGTCAAGGCGCAGATCCACGCCGGCGGCCGCGGCAAGGCCGGCGGCGTCAAGATCGCCAAGTCGCTGGACGAGGTCGATAGCCTGGCGGACGAGATCCTGGGCAAGGTCCTGGTGACGCACCAGACCGGTCCGGCCGGCCGCGAGGTCAAGCGGCTTTACATCGAGGAGGGCTGCGACATCGCTCGCGAGCTCTATCTCGGTGCTGTCGTCGACCGCGGCTCCGGCCGGGTGGCGATGATGGCCTCGACCGAGGGTGGCGTCGAAATCGAGGCGGTGGCAGCCGAGACGCCCGAAAAGATCGTCACCGTCGCCATCGATCCGGCGATCGGCCTGCAGCCCTTCTACGCCCGCGAGCTCGCCTTCGGCCTCGGCCTCGAAGGCGGTCAGGTGGCCAAGGCGGTGGGCTTCATCACCGCCCTCTACGACGCCATGCTGGGCACCGATGCCAGTATGGTGGAGATCAACCCGCTGGTCGTCACCGGCAGCGGCGATCTGATCGCCCTCGACGCGAAGATGAACTTCGACGACAACGGCCTCTATCGCCACCCCGAGATTGCCGAGTTGCGCGATCCGAGCGAAGAGGACGCGGCCGAGCTGGAGGCGACGGAAGCGGACCTCAGCTACATCAAGCTCGACGGCAATATCGGCTGCATGGTCAACGGCGCCGGCCTGGCGATGGCGAC
>JASLMY010000309.1 GCA_030746295.1 Alphaproteobacteria bacterium
CCGCTTCGTCGCCGAGCGCGGCATCGACGTCGACCGCCTCTTCACCGACCGCTGGACGCTGGAGCAGGCCGAGGAGACCTACCGGCTCTTCGACCAGCAGAAGACCGGCAAGGGCGTCTTCCTACCGTCCTAATGGGGGCAGCGATCCGGTTGAAATAGTTCGCCAAAGGGAAATCGACAGATGGCTCAACTCAACATCCAGTTCACCCTCTTCTCCGCCTTCTATTCGCCGCTGATCTCGGCCATGTCGGGCGGCTTCCTCGAGGCCGAGGGACTGACGCCAAACTGGTCGGTCGCCCCGCCCGGCGTTTCGGCCTTGGCGGCGCTCCAGGACGGCTCGGCGGATGTGGTGCAGTCGGCTCTGAGCCAGGGCTTCACCACGCTCGGCAAGGGCGAGACGCCAGGTGCTGTGCATTTCGCCCAGATCAACGAGATGGACGGCTTCTTCTTGACCGCACGGGAACCCGACCCCGATTTCGCTTGGGCCAAGCTCGAGGGCGCCGACGTGGTGCTCTTCGGCGGCGGCCAGCCGCTGGCGATGTTCAAGTACGCCTGCCACAAGGCGGGCATCGACTACGATAAGATCAATGCGATCCACGTCGGTGGCGCCGCCGACATCGACCAGGCCTTCCGCGCCGGCCGGGGCCTCTATGTCCAGCAGCAGGGCCCCTTCCCGCAGCAATTGGAAGCCGACGGTGTCGGCCATATCGTCGCCGAAGTGGGCCGGCAGATCGGCGCTTGCGGCTTTTCCAGCTTGGCAGCGACCCGCGAGTGGCTGACTGGCGACAAGGCCTTGGCCTTCATGCGCGCCTACCGTAAGACCCGCCGCTATATGAACGAGACCGCGGCGGCCGAGATCGCCCGGGCGGAAAAGCCCTATTTCCCCGATATCGACGAAGCCGTCCTGGCCGACTGCATCGCCACCTACCAACAGCTCGGCTGCTGGACGCCGCATGTCGAGATTACCCGCGCGGCCTACGAGGCGACGCTCGATATCTTCGAATACAACGGCACCCTGAAAGAACGCTATGCTTACGAGAAGGTTTGTGCCGAGCCGCCGGGAAGCGACTGACCGGGCGCCGCCACTCCCACCGGTCGGCGAGCCGGCCGACGGCGCCAATTCTCGTTCGACCAACCATGAAAGCGAGACGCACCAGTTCAGTTATGAAACGGAGACCATAGATGTTGAATTTCTACTATAGCGGCGCGCCCAACCCGACCAAGGTCGCCCTCTTTCTGGAGGAGGCCGGCCTCGACTACGAAGCGCTTCCCGTAGACACCCGAAAAGGCGACCAGCACGAGGCCGAGTTCCTCGCCCTCAACCCGAACGCCAAGGTCCCGGTCATCGTCGATGACGGCGTCGTCGTCTTCGACAGCAACGCGATCCTGCTTTATCTCGGCGAAAAGACCGGCCAGTTCATGCCCGATGAGACGCCGGCCGCACGCGCGGCCCTGCTATCCTGGTTGATGTTCGTCGCCACCGGCATCGGCCCTTATTCCGGCCAGGCCGTGCATTTCCAGCACTATGCCCCCGAGCAACTGCCTTATGCCGTCAACCGCTATCGCTTTGAGGTCGAGCGTCACTACGGCATCGTCGACCGCCACCTCGCCGATTCCCCCTACATGCTGGGCGAGGCCTATACGATCGTCGATATGGCGCTGTGGGGCTGGGCGCGGGCGCTGCCGCTGGTCCTCGGCGAGGACGCCCTACCCGGGATGCCCAACGTGAAACGGCTGATCGACGAGATCTCCGCGCGCCCGGCCGCGCTCAAGGCCGCGGCGCTGAAGGATCGGCATGCCTTCAAGACCGAGATGGACGAGGAAGCCCAGCGCGCCATGTTCCCCGGCAACTTCCGGGCGACTGGCTGATTTATCGACCGTCGGCGCGGAACACGACAGGGAGGAAGATAGAGATGCAGGTTGGTGTGATTTTTCCACAGACCGAGATCGGGTCGGACCCCGCGGCCGTTCGGGACTACGCCCAGGCCGCCGAAGGCATGGGCTACAGCCACATCCTCGCCTTCGACCACGTCATCGGCGCCAACGCGGCGAGCCGCCCCGGCTATAGCGGACCCTACGATCACAACTCCCTCTTTCACGAGCCCTTCGTGTTGTACGGCTATCTCGCCGGACTGACCGAAAAGATCGGCCTGACCACCGGCGTCGTCATCCTGTCGCAACGGCAGACGGTGCTGGTCGCCAAGCAGGCCGCCGCCGTCGACGTCTTGAGCGGTGGCCGGCTCAGGCTCGGTATCGGCATCGGCTGGAACGCAGTCGAGTACGAGGCCTTGGGCGAGAACTTCCACAATCGGGGCAAGCGGTCGGAAGAACAGGTCGAGGTCTTGCGGGCGCTATGGACGCGCGAGTTGGTGACCTTCGACGGCGCGTGGCACAAGATCACCGATGCCGGCCTCAATCCGCTGCCGGTGCAACGACCGATCCCGATCCTCTTCGGTGGCATGGCCGATGCTGTCATGCGCCGCATCGCGCGGCTGGGCGACGGCTGGCTGCCGCAATTCGCCGGCTTCGGCGAGGACCGGACGCGCCCCAACGAAGAGGGGCGCCGGCTGATCGCCAAGCTGCACGACTACATCTCCGAGGCGGGTCGCGATCCGGCCGCGGTCGCTATCGAGGGGCGGGTTAAGCTCGACGAAAGATCGCCCGAGGAATGCGCCGCCGAGGTCGCGGCCTGGAGCGACCTCGGCGCCTCGCATGTCACCTTCAACACCATGGGTGCCGGCTTGTCGTCGCCGGACGCCCATATCGATGCGATCCGCCGTTTCAAGGAAACGCTCGACGGCGGCTAGTCACCCTTTTGCTGCAAACCACAACATCGCTTCGTCTAAAGAATCGAGGTACTCATGGATTTCGGCGTTTTCAATCTGCTGCAGCATCGTGACCGCACCAAGTCGCCCCATGAGGTGATCGCGGAGGCCCTGGAACACGTCCGGCTCGCCGAGGAGCTGGGCTTCAGCCGGGTCTGGTTCGCCGAGCATCATTTCTCGAACTACAGCCTGTGCCCGTCGCCGCTGATCCTCTGCACGCAAGCAGCCGCCATGACGACGCGCATCCGGGTCGGCAGTGCCGTGTTGATCCTGCCGCTGCACCTGCCGGCGCGCGTGATCGCGGAGATCGCCCTCGTCGACGCCCTTTCCGGCGGCCGGCTCGACGTCGGCGTCGGCAGCGGCTACCAGACCTACGAGTTCGAGCGGCTGGGTGCGGACATGGCGCGCAACAAGGTCGTCTTCAACGAAATGCTCGACATGATCGACCTCGGCCTCCGTCAACCGACCTTCGGCTACGAAGGCGAGCATTTCGAGCAATTGCAGACGGCGATCAACACGCGCCCGGCGCAACTGCCACGGCCGCCGATCTGGATTGCGGGCGCTGATCCGAACAGTCACCGGCGCTGCGCGCGGGACGGCTATGTTCCGTTCATCTCCGGCGGCATCGAGAGCCCCGACCGGATCAGGCGGATGCGCGACCAGGTCGAGCAGTGCTACCAGCAGGAAGGCAAGGACCCGGCGGCGATCCCGCTCGGCGTGCTGCGCTTTCTATGCGTCAGCGACGACCCGGCGATCATCGCGCACTATGTCGATTGCGCGCGCTTCCAAAAGCGCATCGCCATGTCGCTTCGCCATCGCCGCGAGACGATGGTGGACGACTATATGGTCGACGAGGTCCCGTTCCCCGACGAGCCCTCGCTCGATCAGGTCGCCGAGAACGTCGTCGTCGGCACCGCCGAGGCGGTCGCTGAACGCCTCTGCCGGGAGATCGACCTCTATGGCCCGCGGCACATGAGCATCTACTTCGCCGTCGGCGATCTGCCCAGTGCTGCGGCGATGAACTCGATGGAGCAGTTCGCCTCGAAGGTCGTGCCGATGATCGAGACGCATTTCGGCAAGCCGCTCTCGGAGATCTGCGATGTGCCGCTGCCGTCGCCCGAGATCAGCGCAGCGGCGGAGTGACTCATCCCTGCCCCACAGGGGCGAGGGAATGGCTCACGGCCACAATTGGGTGCTGGCAATCCACGCACCCTCGACCAGGGAAGCGAGCTTCGCCCAGGCGATGCGCGCATCGACTTGGGTCGATACCGCAGAGGTGGAGAGACCACAGTCGACGCCGGCGATGACGTTCTCCCGGCCGACGACACTGGCATAGCGGACGATCCGCTCGGCGACGAAATCCGGGTGCTCGACGTAGTTGGTGGTCGAATCGATGACGCCAGGGATCAGAAGCTTGCCCTCGGGCAGACGAACCCCTTCGAAGACCCGCCATTCGTGACCGTGCCGCGGGTTCGCACCTTCCAGCGAGATCGCCGACGGCTTCGCCTTCAGGACGATGTCGATTATCTCGGCGAGTGGCACGTCCCAATGGTGCGGCCCTTCATAGTTGCCCCAGCAGAGATGTATGCGGAGACGCTCCGCCGGGATGTCGCGAAGCGCGTGGTTCAGTACTGCCACGTTCATCTCGGCAGTGCGCAAGAAGGCGTCGAGCTCGTCTCGGCCGAACTGGAAATGCCGGCCCATCGCCAGGTCGGGACAGTCGAGCTGCAGCAGGAAGCCGGCCCGGTGGATGGCGTCGTACTCCTCCTTCATGGCATTGGCGATGGCATGGAGGTAGGCCTCGTCATCGGGGTAGTGCTGGTTTTGCAGGAAGCAGACCACCACGCCCGGCGAGGCCGCGGTCATGAATACCTCCTCGGCACCCGCATCGGAGGTCGCCGCGGCGAGGTTGGCGAGGTCAGCCTCGAGCTCGTCCCGACCCTGATACGCGATCGGCCCGTTGCACGCCGGGGTGCGCCGCATGGCGCGGGATTCCGGG
>JASLMY010000030.1 GCA_030746295.1 Alphaproteobacteria bacterium
GCCCAGAAAGCCCAGGATCTGGGTGCAGGCGGGGCCGGCCTGATTGTGCGTCATGTCGATGATGCGGATGCCTTCGAGGGCCGAATTCATGCGCCTTCTCCCAAGGAATTGCGGTTCGATCGGAAGGTCGAGCCTAACACCGACGTTTCCGAGCGACCAACCTGGCGCCTCTCCCCGGCCATTGCCGATGCCCGCCGAGTTCGCTATCACCGGTGACAATTCCGGGCCGCGACACCATTTCTTGGCAAAGCGTCAACCGAGGAAGCGTCGAATGAACCAGTTGAAATCCCGAAGCGGAAGCGATTCGGAGATATCGAGCCGAGGCACCGAAGAGGTTCGCGCCAACCTTACCTTCATCGTGCCGCAGGACAGCAAGCCCTATTTCAAGAGCTCGGCGCTCACCGGCGGCGTGCCCGAGGTCTATTTCGAGACCGAGGCGCGCGAGGTGACGATCCATGACATGCGCCCCGCGGCGGCCACGCTGGCGTTGGATCGCCAGGGCTTCGAGCTCAGGCGGCACCAGACCGCGGTCGACGACCTCTATGACGACGCGGCGGTAGGAAGCGTCTACGATTCGGAGATCGAGGCCCTGCTGAAGGAGGCGATGGGCGCCGATCGGGTCGTCGTCTTCGACCGGACGCGGCGCTCGGACGGACCGAGCGGGGCCCGGAACCCGGACGGCCTACGCGGCCCGGCGGACCGGGTCCATGTCGACTACACGGTTGCTTCCGGCCCGATACGTGCCGCCGACATCCTCGGACAGGACGAAGTCACACGGATTCTGGCATCAGGTGGGCGGATCGTGCAGGTCAACGTCTGGCGCCCGATCACCGGGCCGGTGCGGCGTGCGCCGCTGGCGCTGGCCGATGCGGAGAGCGTCGCCGCAAAAGAGCTCGTCGCCACCGACCAGGTCTTTCCCGACCGGGTCGGCGAGATCTACCAGCTCGCCTACGGCGACGAACAGCGCTGGTACTGGGCGCCGGAGATGGCGCGCGACGAGGTCTTGCTGATCAAGGGCTGGGACAGCCTCGACGACGGCCGCGCCCGCTTCACGCCGCACGGCGCCTTCGTCCTGCCCGAGCAGGACGCCGCCGCACCGCCGCGCGAGAGTATCGAGATCCGGACCTTCGTGGTTATCGAGGGCTGAGGCGGCTCAACCACCGTCGGCGAGGCGCCCGATCTCCGGCTCGGTCATCCGGTAGGGCAGCCACTCGTCCATGTGGTGGATGCCGATCCGGTGATAGAACTCGCGGGTCGGGTTCCAGTGCAGCACCCAGAGGTCGACCCGGGGACAGCCACGGTCCCGGGCAATGCGGGCGATCTCGGCCAAGAGCGCCCGGCCGAGACCGAGGCCACGGGCCCGTTCCTCGACGAAGAGGTCCTCCACGTAGATCCCGACGCGGCCCTCCCAGGTCGAGTAGTTGTGGAAGAAGAGGGCGAAGCCGACCGCCTCGCCATCGTGCTCGGCCAGCAGCACCTCGAAGCGTCGGGGCTCTTGGAAGCCGTCGCGCAGGACGTCGGCTTGCGTCATCTTCACGCTCTCGACGGGCTCGTTCTCGTAGGCCGCCAGCGCCTTCACCAGGCGCACAATGTCGGCCGCGTCCTCGGGCCCGGCCGGGCGAATGCTGCTCTCGACCATCTCGCGCCTCTCCCTCAGGCTTGCGGTGGAAACGCGTCCTGCACCTCCGCCACCTCCGCCGCCGTCAGCGGCCGGGTCCGGGCGCCCTGCAGCAGCAGGTGCAGTTTCGCGGTCTCTTCCAGCTCTTCCACCGCGTCGACCGCGGCCGAAAGCGAACTGCCGGCCACCACCGGCCCGTGGTTGGCCAGCAGCACGGCCTGATGGCGCCGGGCGTAATCGCGCACCGCCTCGGCCAGCGCCGGATCGCCGGGGCGGAAGAAGGGCACCAGCGGCAGGGTGCCGATCCGCATCACGTAGTAGGCCGTCAAGGGCGGCAGCACGTTCTCAGGCGCGACATCGGCCAGGCACGAAACCGCAACCGAGTGGGTCGAATGCAGGTGCACGACGGCGTTCGCCTTGGCCCGCTCCTGATACATGGCGATGTGCAGGAAGGCTTCCTTGGTCGGCGGATCGCCCGAGACGAGGTTGCCCTGGGCGTCGAGTTTCGAAATACGCGCCGGGTCCAGGGCGCCGAGGCTCGAGCCCGTCGGCGTCATCAGGAAGCCGTCCTCGAAGGTTGCCGAGATGTTACCGGTGGCGCCGTGGGTCAAGCCGCGCTCGAAGATCGATTGGCCGTAGGCGGCGATACGCTCGCGAAGCTCGTTCTCGGTCATGGCAACGCCTCGAAGGCCTTGAGGAAGAAGTCGGGGGCGCCGAAGTTGCCGGACTTCAGCGCCAGTGCGAGCGGCGGCGTCTCCAGGCTGACGGTCCAGGGCACGCCCGGGTCGATCTGCGGGCCGATGCGCAGGCCGGTAACGCCCAGCGCCTGCACCACCGCGCCCGAGGTCTCGCCGCCGGCGACGACCAGGCGGCGGACGCCCGCCGCCACCAGACTGCGGGCGATCTCAGCCATCGATTTCTCGATCATCTCGCCGGCGGCCTCGCGGCCGAGCTGTTCCTGGACCTGGCGCAGCTCGGCGGCCTCGGCGCTGGAATAGATCAGCACCGGGCCGTCGCCGAGGCGCGCTTCCGCCCAGGCCAGTGCCCGGCCGGCGACGTCGACGCCGCCGGCGATCTCCAACGGGTCGAGGCGGAGCGCCGGCCGCGTCTTGGCCATCTCGGCGATCTGACCCAGCGTCGCCTGGCTACACGAGCCCGCCAGCACCGCTTCCAGGCCGTCGACCGGCGGCAGGGCATCGGCGGCGCCGGCCGGGCCTAGCAAGCCCTGGCGGCGGAAATTCTCCGGCAGGCCGAGGGCGATGCCCGAGCCGCCGGTGAGGAGCGACAGCCCGGCCGAGGCCTCGCCGATCGCCGAGAGGTCGGCGTCGCTCAAGGCGTCGACGATGGCGTGGCGGGCGCCCTCGCGGCGAAGGCGGTCGTACTCGTTTCGGATCGCCTCGGGCCCGGCCGCCACCCGGTCGTAGGGCACGAGGCCGACGCGGTGCGGCGTCTGGCCGCCGAGCACGCGGACGAGGTTGGCATCCGTCATCGGTGTCAGCGGGTGGTCCTTCATGCCGCTTTCGGAGAGCAGCACGTCGCCGACGAAGAGGTAGCCGTGACAGATGGTCCGGCCGTTCTCGGGAAAGGCGGGACAGGCGATGGTGAAGCCAGTACCCAGCGCCTCGGCCATGGCGTCGGCGACCGGGCCGATGTTGCCGGCCGGCGTCGAATCGAAAGTCGAGCAATACTTGAAGAAGAACTGCCGGGCGCCGGCGCGCCGCAGCCAGTCGAGGGCCGCCAGCGATTGCGCCACCGCCTCCTCGGCCGGGATGTTGCGCGACTTCAGCGCCACCACCACGGCGTCCACATCCGGCACGGCCAGATCGGGCGCCGGCACGCCGAAGAGCTGCACCGTCGCCATGCCCTGGCGCACCAAAGTGTTGGCGAGGTCGGTAGCACCCGTGAAGTCGTCGGCCACCGCACCCAAGAGAAGCGTCACTCGTGATCCCCCGTCAGCCTCGGCCGCGCCAGACGCGGGCTCGTTGCGGCCCCCGTGTCGTGGTGGATTGCCAAGCTTACGCGGATCGGGCGCCCGGGCAAGGCCAAGCCGCCCGCCCGGTGCTTGCACCACGCACCGGCACACGATCCGCAGCGAACTGGGCGGTGCTTCGCTCCGTTGAGCACCCGATACCCTGCGATTCCCCGATCGTTGCCGAATATAATGGCTGGAATTCAGGCAATGGGGTTCGCGATGTCATCTCTCATCAACTGCACCGGCCATCGGGCCGTTCTGCCGCCGATCACGTCTGCCTATAGAGAAATTCTCTTCGATGCCGACGGGAACAGGTACTTTGATCTGGAAGCGGGCGTCTGGTGTCTTTCCTTGGGGCACAACCACGAGAATATCGAAGCTCTTCTCGCCGAGCGTCGGAATTGTCTACTGCATTCCGGATACATCTACACCGCCGATGTGGTCGAGACCGCCGCTTCCAGGGTATGCGCCTTTGCCGGGATACCTGAGGGGGCGTGCTTGTTTCTCTCCTCGGGCAGCGAGGCGATCGAATTCGCGCTTCAGGTAGTTGGCGAAATCGGACAGGGCGGAAAGGTCGTCACGCTGCCAAAGGCCTACTTCGGTTCCTACAGCCGCACCAACCAACGAGACGGCCGCTGGCTCGAGCTGCCTTGGTCCATGGACGACTTCCGCGACGGGCATAGGGAGATCCCTCAGAGGCCAGCCGCCTTTCTATTTGAGCCTGGAAGCGCCAGCGGCGAGGTCCGGTTTCCCGACGCAAGTTATGTCCGCTTTCTTGCCGAGGAAATACAAAGCAAAGGCGGGCTCGTGGTGGCGAACGAAATCACGACCGGTGCCGGACGTACCGGTGCAAATTGCTGTTACGAACACTATGGGATTCGCCCGGACATCGTGGTCATGGGCAAGGGGATCGGCAACGGTTTCCCGGTGAGTGCGATCGTCGTCAACAAAGACATCGCGATGGAACTGGAGGCAAGCCCTTTCAAGTACATGCAGTCCCATCAAAACGACCCCCTCAGCGCGATGATCGCGCTATGCGTCATCGAGACTATCGAGACCGAAGGTCTTGCCGCGAAAGCATCAGAGAAAGGACGTGCGCTGCTCGATCTGCTGAAGCCGTTGGAAAAGATCGACTCGGTGCGGCAAGTCCGGGGCCGGGGATTGATGTTGGCGATCGAGTTCAATTCAAAGGACGTGTGTGCCCGGGTGCACTCGGAACTGGTCGGCTCGGGCTTTGTGACCACGAATCGTGGCGTCATGATCCGGATCGATCCCCCCCTGAACGTGGACCCGGACACGCTGGATAGATTCGCAACGAGATTGGCGGAGCTGTCCCGGAGTTGACCTGGATTGCAACCAGCGGGTCACCCGAAAGCGTCTCGCCTCCGAACAGGAACTTGTGGTGCCGCAAGGGGCCGGGACGCGGATTTGGCCGTATCAGCCCTGTCGGCCGCGGGCCTTGGCCAGCTCGGCTTCCAGCGCTTCGATGCGCGCCTCCAGCGGGGCCACGACCTTGGCGATGTCGTCCTCGGTATAGCGGCGCACGATGTATTGCTGGCAGTTGACGTCCCAGGTCTCGATGCGGAAGCGAATGGCGCGCTCCGGCGCCTTCGGCATCGCGGCCAAGTGCAGCTTCGCCAACAACTCGGGCGCGTCGTCGATCACGGCCGCCCGCCCCCATAGCTTGACCCGGCGACGCCGCGCGTAGTCCATCAGGAAGATGAAGGCGCGGTCGTTCTCATCCAAGTTACCGGCGGTGATGTATTGGCGATTGCCCGGATAGTCGGCGAAGCCCAGCGTCTTATCGTCGAGCACCTTCAGAAAGCCGGGCAGGCCGCCGCGATGCTGGATGTAGGGGCGGCCGTCGGCACTGGCGGTGGCGAGGTAGAAGGAATCGCGCGCCTCGATGAAGGCCTTGAGGTCGGGCGTGAGCTCCGCCTGCCAGCGCCCCGAGTCCTCCAGCCGTTGACCGTGTTCGCGGGCGCCGTAGCGGCTCTGCGCCCGTCTCACCGAGTCCGTGAAGGCGATGTCGATCGGGCGTTTCATGGCGTCCTCCCCTCTCTACCCCCGGCTGCGAAGCCAGTCCTTCAGTTGGTAGGACCAGTAGACCGTCTGCGCCACGGCGGGCCCGAGCGGGCCGCCGGCGAAGCCGAGACCGAAGGGGGCGAAAAGGCGGTAGCGTTCGTCACCCTCGGCGATGGCGCCGGCGACCAATTCGCCTGCCATGGTCGTCGTCGCCATGCCGCGGCCGCCGAAGCCCATGGCGTACCAGACGCCGGGCGACAGCTGGCCGATCTGCGGCATCTTGTGCCGGGCATAGCCCATCAGACCGTCCCAGGCGGTCTCGATGCGGACGCCGTCAAGCTGCGGATAGACCCTGAGCATGCAGCGCCGCATCACCTCGGCCAGACGGCGAGGCGGCTGCTTGAAGCAACTGACGAGGCCGCCCCAGAGCAGACGGCCGTCGGCGAGCGGGCGGTAGTAGTCCTGCGCCGTGCGGTCGTCGGAGACGCCCCAGGGCGCGCGGATCGCCTGCTCCAGGCGTTCGCCCAGGGGTTCCGTCACCATGACGTAGGTGGCGACCGGCAGGGTCGCTCGGGCGAGCTGGCCGTGCAGGCGGTCGATGTAGCCGCTGCAGCAGACCACGAGGTGGTCCGCCCGGACCTCGCCGCGCGCCGTTACCACACGTTTCGGATCGGCACCGAGGTCGAGCCTTGTCGCGCCCGAGCCTTCGTGAATGCGGACCCCGGCCGCGGCGGCGGCCCGGGCGATGCCGCGGGCGAAGTTCAGCGGGTGCAGATGAAGCGTGGCGGGGTTGAAAATGCCGCCGTGGTAGCGCGGGCTCTCGTAATGCCGGGCGAGCTTCGCCTTTGGCCAGTATTCAAGGCCGGCATCGAAGACTTCGTTCATGAACGCGACCCGGCCATGGAGTGCGGCCTCATCGTCAAACCACGAGGCCATGACGGTGCCCTCGTGCACTGGGCCGCAGTCGATGTCGTATGTCTCGATGCGGCGGCGGATCAAGGCGAGCGCTGCCACGGTCAGGTCGTGCAACTCGCGCGCGCCGGCCCGGCCGAGCTGGGCTACCAGGACGTCGGGGCTTTGCGAGAAGCCGGCACCGACGAAGCCGCCGTTTCGCCCCGAGGCGCCCCAACCGACCCGGTGCTTTTCCAAGAGGACGACGCTGCGGCCCCGCTCGGTGAGGCCGAGCGCGGTGGCGAGGCCGGCGAGGCCGCCGCCGACGACACAGACCTTGGCCTCGGCGGCGCCGTCCAGCGCCGGCCAGCGGTCGGCGTGGCTGAGCGTGCGGCTGTAGTGGCTGTCGACGTAGTCGGGGGCGGGCACCGTCACGCCGTCGGGCGGATTCGGCCCGGAATGATGATCTTCCACGGGTCGGGCATCGGCTCGATCGGGACCTCGATCAGGGCCGGCCCGTTCTGCTTGAAGGCCTCCGCGATCGTGCTCTCCAATACCGCCGGCGTCTCCGCCCGGTAACCGGCGGCACCGAAGCTCTCGGCCAGGCGGACGAAGTCGGGGTTAGTGAAGTCCGAGGCGACGACGCGGCCGCCGTGCAGCTCTTGCTGCATCCGTTTGACGTTGCCGAAGGCGCCGTCGGCGAAGACCACCACCACCAGCGGAATGCCGTGATGCACCGCGCTCGCCAGCTCCTGGATGTTGTACATCAGTCCGCCGTCACCGGCGATCGCCAGCACCTGCTTGTCGGGGCAGGCCACCTTGGCGCCGATGGCGGTGGCGAGGCCGTAGCCCAGCGTGCCCTGATAGCCGCTGGAGAGGAAGCTGCGCGGCCGGTAGACGGGGAACATCGGCCGTGCCACGTAGCCGACCTGGGTCAGCTCGTCGACGAAAATACCGTCCTCGTCGAGGCTGCGGCGCAGGACTTCGAGCCAGGCCATCTGCGGCGCCAGCCTGTCCTCGAACATGGCCTTGACCTCGGCGCGGAGCGTCGTCAGCTCGTCCTCGCGCGAGTCGCGCGCGATGTTGACCTTGGCCACCGCGTCGGCGAGTGCGGCCAGCGCCGGCTTGGCGTCGGCCAGCAAGGCCACGTCGGGCTTGGCGACGCGGCGAAGCTCCTGGGGGTCGATCTCGACATGGATGATCTTCAGACCGTCGTCCGTGCCCCAGTTCATGCGCGGCGGCTGCAGCCGGCTGCCGACCGCCAGTACCACGTCGGCGTCGGCCCAGAGCCGGTGCCCGGCCATATAGGTCAGCGACAGGTAGTGGTGGTCGCTCAAGGCGCCGCGGCCGTTGCGGTTCGAGATCACCGGTGCCTGCAGCATCTCGGCCAGCGCCTGCAACTCTGCTTCGGCGCCGAAGACGCCACCGCCGACGAAGATCACGGGCCGCTTGGCCTGGCCCAGCAGCGCGGCTGCCTCCGTCACCAAGTCGGGATCGAGCGCCGGCCCCGGCTCGGCCTCCGCCGCGCCCAGGAGCCCCACCTCGGCCTCGTCCGCCATCAGGTCGAGCGCCATCTCCAGGCCGACGGGCTGCGGCCGGCCCGAGCGGAGCTGCCGGAAGGCCTCGGCCACGTCACCGGGCGCCGCCGTCGGATGCTCGATCCGGGCCGACCATTTGGTCAGGCCCTGCAGGACGCCGAGCTGGTCGGGGATCTCGTGCAGCATGCCGAGGCCGCGACCGATATAGGCCGCCGGGATCTGGCCGGTGACGCAGAGCACCCGGGCGTTGACGGCGTAAGCGGTGGAGAGCGCCGCCGTGGTATTCAGGACACCCGGGCCCGGCACGACGGCGTAGGTGCCGACGTCGCCCGAGGCCATGGCGTAGCCGAGCGCCATGTAGGCGACGCCTTGCTCGTGCCGGGCGTTGAGGACGCGGATCGCGTTGCCCTCGTCGTGCAGCGCGTTGAAGAGGTGGTCGAGCTGCACCCCCGGCAGGCCGAAGAGCGTGTCGACGCCGTTCCCGATCAGTGATCTCACCAGGGCCTGGCCGCCCGTCATCCGCGCCATCGACGTCTACTCCCCTTGCCGCCGCGGACCCCCGCGGCGCGGCGATGTGACCATACTTCGCCGGCCGACTCAATCGCCGCCGGCCGAGGCTTGTCGGCGCCGCGATTCCGGCCCACCATGGCGGTCCCCGACGGCGACGGTTTCGGCACATGGCGCACCCGCTCTTCCACCCCGACTTCAAGCCCGAGCCCTATTGGTGGGAGGCGGCGCGGCCCTCCACCGATGGCTCGATGCCCATGCCCGAGGCGATCGATGTCCTGATCGTCGGCAGCGGCTATGCCGGCCTCGCCACGGCGCTGGAGCTGCAGCGAAACGGCCGCTCGGCCTGGGTGGTGGAGCGAGATGCCTTCGGCGAGGGCGCCAGCAGCCGCAACGGTGGTGCGGTCAGCGCCAGCGTCAATCTCGGCAAGGGCCTCGGCGGTGCTGCCGGCCAGAAATCGGACCAGGGCGAGCTCGACCGCTTCGTCGCCGAGGGCAAGGATGTCTTGGATCTCTTGGAAGGGTTGATCGAGCGCGAGGGCATCGACTGCCACTACGAGCGCTCGGGCCGCTTCGTCGGCGCCTACGCAGCCCACCACTACAACGACCTCGCGGCCAAGGCGGCGGCGCTGAACCGGCTGGGCGACGCCGGTGCCGAAGCCCTGCCGCCGGAACGCCAGCGCGAGGAGATCGGCAGCGACTTCTACCACGGCGGCCTCGTCGTCCGGCGCGCCGGCAAGCTGCACCCGGCGCTCTATCACCAGGGTCTGTTGGCGGCATGCGCCAAGGCCGGTGTCGGCCTCTCGGCCGAGACCGAGGTGACCAACATCCAGGGCCGGCCCGGCGCCTTCACCGTCACCACCTCCGCCGGACAGACGCGGGCGGAAGAGGTGGTGATCGCCACCAACGGCTACACGGCCAAGGTGACGCAGAACCTGCGCCGGCGCCTGATCCCGGTGGCGAGCCACATCATCGCCACCGAAGAGCTGCCGGATGACCTGGCCCGGGCCTTGAGCCCGAACGGGCGCACCCTCTCGGAGACGCCGCGCATCCTGCACTATTTCCGCCTGTCGCCCGACGGCCGGCGGATGATCTTCGGCGGCCGGGCCCGCTTCACCGACGTCGGGCCCGAGGTCTCGGCACCGCTGCTGCACGCCGCCATGACGGCCCGCTTCCCGGAGCTGAAAGAGGCCCGCATCACCCATTCCTGGCGCGGCAACGTCGCCTTCACCTTCGACCACGTGCCGCATATGGGGCAGGACGACGGGATGCACTATGCGCTGGGGTGCAACGGCAGCGGCGTCGCGATGCTGACCTATCTCGGCCACCAGGTGGCGCGCCGGATTTTGGGCGGCGGCAACATCGACAGCGTCTACGACGGCCGCCCCTTCCCGACCATGCCGTTCTATACCGGCCGGCCCTGGTTCCTGCCGCTCGCCGGTGCCTGGTTCCGCCGCCTCGATCGCCGCGAGCGCCGCCGCGGACGTTGAAGCTACCGAGCCGGTTAGTTGACCGGTTCTCGGCCACCTTTGCGTAGCCTCCTCCGCGACAACATCCCCCTCTCCCCTTGAGGGGGAGAGGAGGTCATTTGCATGATCCAACTCGCGGCTCTGTGCAGATGCGAACCGGCTTGAGCCTAGTCTTCGGCTGCGGCGGCGACGTTGACTTGGGCCAGGGCTTCGTAAACCTTGATGACGGAGGCGGTGTCGGCGCGGAGGTTTCCTTGCGCGGCCGAAGCGAGGTACTGCTGCAGCGCCACGGCGGTCAGGGGCAGCGGCACCTGCAAGCTTCCCGCCGCCGCCAGCACCGCGCCCAAATCCTTGGTCATGATCTCGGTCGCCCCTCGGGCCTGGAAGTCGCGGGCCAGCACCAGCGGCGCCTGACGCTCGAAGATGACCGAGTTGCCGGAGCCGTGGGTGACGACGTCGTAGACCACCTTCGGGTCGGCGCCGGCCCGGGCCGCGAGCGTCATGGCCTCGGCCATGGCGACGCCGTGGATGCCGACGAGCAACTGGTTGATCATCTTCACCGCCGAAGCGGCGCCGGCCTGGTCGCCGACCCGGTAGAGCTTGCTGCTCATCGCCTCGAAGGCAGGGCCAGCGGCATCGAAGGCGGCCTCGGGCCCGGCGGCGATGATCGTCAGCGTGCCGGTATCGGCGCCGGCCTTGCCGCCGGTCACGGGTGCATCCAGCATCAAGTGCCCGCTTTCCTCCAGGCGGGCGGCGATACGGACGGCGTCCTCGGGCGTGCCGGTGGTGTGCAGCACCACGGTGGCGCCGGCTGGCAGGTTGGCCGCCGCGCCGTCGGCGCCGAACAGCACCGCTTCGGCCTGATGCGCATAGAAGACCAGGACGATCAGCAGCGCGGCCTCGGCGGCCGCCTCGGCCGGGCTCGCCGCCGCCTCGCCGCCGGTATCCACCAGGCGGGCGACGGCGGCATCGTCGATGTCGTAGCCCCGGACCCGAAAGCCGGCCCGGACCAGGTTTTGCGCCTGCCCCTGGCCCATGGCGCCGAGGCCGATGAAGCCGATCCGCTGTCCCGTCATGCCGTGCATGCCTCCCTTTCAGGTCCCCGATCGGCCCGGAAGATCGCATGCCGCCCGGTCTGGGAACAGCCCGTTGCTTCCCTAGCAATGCTCATGCGTGCATGAACGGTTCTCGTTTGCGGGCGGGCTGCTTCCCCCGTATCACTGGGGCATTGGCCCAGGGGCGAGACGCCATGCTGAAGCTTTATGATTTCCTGGAATCAGGCAACGGCTACAAGTGTCGGCTGTTGCTGTCGCAGCTCGGCCGGCCATTCGAGCTGATCCTGAAGGACATTTTGAAAGGCGAGACCCGGACGCCTGAATTCCTGGCGATCAACTCGAACGGCCGCATCCCGGTGCTGGAGCTGGAGGACGGCCGCCGGATCTCGGAATCGGGCGCGATCCTGGTCTATCTGGCCGAGGGCACCCCGTTCCTGTCCGACGACGACTACGAGCAGGCGCAAGCCCTGCAATGGCTCTTCTTCGAGCAGTACAGTCACGAGCCGGCGATCGCCGTCGCCCGCTTCTGGCGCCATTTCTTGTTGGATGAAGTGACGGGCGATGCCTACATGGAGCGGGCGCTGGCCGAGAAGATGGAGAAGGGCAACCAGGCCCTCGACGTCATGGAGCGTCACCTTGATGGCCGTACCTTCTTCGTGGGCGAGCGCTATTCCATCGCCGACATCGCGCTCTACGCCTACACCCACGTCGCCGACGAGGGTGGCTTCGACCTCGACGCCTACCCCAACATCCGCGCCTGGCTCGACCGCGTCGCCGAGCAACCCGGCCACGTCCTCATCACCCAGAGCACCTTCGAGTGAGGCCGAACCGGGCTCCTCGCAGGCTGATTGTTGCCTATACTGGATCAGGCTCGTTAGAACGCATGGCGCGTTCGAGAGGAATGTTGCCAGGACGATCCGAGGAGGCAGCCTTGGAGATCAAGCCGATAAAGACCGAGGCTGACCACGGGGCCGCCCTGAAACGTCTGGAGTTGCTCTGGGGCGCCGAGCCCGATACGCCTGAAGGCGACGAGCTGGACGTTTTGGCGACTCTCATCGAGGCCTACGAGGACCGGCATCATTCCATCCCGGAGCCGGACCCGATCGAGGCCATCAAGTTCCGCATGGAGCAGCAGGGTCTGACCCGCAAGGACCTGGAGCCGCTCATCGGGCCGCGTGGCCGGGTTTCCGAGGTCTTGTCGGGTAGGCGTTCGCTGACGCTGCCCATGATCCGGCGTCTCTCGGCCGCTCTGAAGATTCCGGCCGACGTCCTGATCAAGGACACCGCCGCGTGAAGCGAGCTGTGCTCACCCGCCATTATTCCGCCATATTGCGCCGCTAGCGTCGTTTGAAACGACGGAGGACGGTGCGATGGGATGGCTCGGGATCGACGGCGGCGGCTCGGCGGCGACGCGGGGGCGGGCGGTGGCGTTGGCCCGGGCGGAGACGCCGCTCTTTCTGGCCGTTCTGGGCTTCCTGATGGTGCTCTGGCTCGGTGCCGTCATCGCCTTCGTCTGCGGGCCCTTGGGCGGCGGCCTCCACAGCTCGGTCACCGCCGAGCGTCCCAACTTCGTGGTCTGTGAGAACCTGGCGGACCGGGCGCCCGGCGAGCTGCTGCGTTGCCTGGTGCCGGCGGTGAAGTTCCGGGCGATCGACATCTGACGCCCCGCCGCCACGAATCGTGACATCATCGGGCCGGAAATGGCCCCCGATCTCGATGACCTCGCCGCCCGCTTCCGCCGCTTCGCGGCGCGCGAGTGCCGGGGCCTCTCGCCGCTCTACGAGGCCCTGGCCGAAGCGATCGCCGAGGATCCGGATGTACTGGCCCTGGCGGCGGCGGCACGCCCCGGCCAGCCGGTCCCGAACCTGTTCCTGGCCGCGGTGCACGATTTGTTGCTGGCCGATGCCGGAGCCGCGCCGCTGGCCGCCTTCTACCCCAGCCTGACGGCGGCGCCGGCGCCGCCGACCGCGGCTTGGTCGGCCTTTCGCGACTTCGCGCTCGCCCGGCGGGAGGCGATCGCCGAGCGCTTGGACGCCCGCGCCGTCAACACCAACGAGGTCGGCCGGGCCGCCTGCCTGATGCCGGCCTTCGCCCGGGTTGCTCGGCGCCAGACGCGTGGGCCGCTGCACTTCGTCGAGATCGGCGCCAGCGCCGGCCTGCTGCTCGCCTGGGACCGCTACGGCTACGATTACGGCGGCGGCCGGCCGGTTTGGAATGCTGGCGCGCCGTTGGTTCTCGCCTGCGACCTGCGCCGCGGCGCGCCCGACCTCGACCTCGGCGACGACCGCTTCGGCCGGCGCATCGGCATCGACCGTCACGCCATCGACGCCCGGCGGGCGGAGGACCGGCGTTGGCTGAGGGCGCTGGTCTGGCCCGACCAGCCCGCGCGGCTGGCGCGGCTGGACGCGGCGCTCGAGCTGTTGGCGGAAGAGCCGCCCGAGCTTCTCGCCGGCGATGGCGTCGCCTTGCTGGACGAGGTGGCCGCCGGCTTGCCGGCCGGCGAGCCGGTCTGCGTCTACCACGCCTTCACCCGCAACCAGTTCGACGCCGAGACCGACCGACGCTTCGAGGAAAGCTTGCGGCGAATCGCTGCCGGGCGGCCACTCGCCCACGTCTCCTTGGAGTGGGAGGCGGGGCTGGCGCCCTCGCTTCGCCTGGTCGACTTCGCCTCTGAATCGCCGCCCATGCTGCTGGCGCGGGCGGATGCCCACGGCGCCTGGCTCGACTGGCTGGCGGATTGAGGCGTTCCGGCAGGCGCCTTTCGTGTTTTCCGCGCCGCCGGTCCTATATACTGGGGACCATGGCGCATACATCTCTCCGCGAGACGCAACGGGAATTCGAGACGGCCCTGGCCCGTGCCGAAGACGCGAATTGGGTGCCGGTACGCCCGGAGCGGCCGGAAAAAGGCGAGGGCGGCAGGCGCTTCGAGCTGTCCTCCGAGTTCCGGCCCCAGGGCGATCAGCCGAAGGCCATCGAGGATCTTGTGCAAGGCCTCAGGCAGGGCGATAAGGACCAGGTCCTGCTGGGCGTTACCGGCTCGGGCAAGACCTTCACCATGGCCCACGTCATCGAGATCGAACAGCGGCCGACCCTGGTGCTGGCCCCGAACAAGACCCTAGCGGCGCAGCTCTATGGCGAGATGAAGGCCTTCTTTCCGGAGAACGCGGTCGAGTATTTCGTCTCCTATTACGACTACTACCAGCCCGAGGCCTACGTGCCGCGCACCGACACCTATGTGGAGAAGGAGTCCTCGATCAACCAGCAGATCGACCGCATGCGCCACTCGGCGACGCGGGCGCTGTTGGAGCGCGACGACGTCGTCATCGTCGCCTCGGTCTCCTGCATCTATGGCATCGGCTCGGTCGAGACCTACAGCCAGATGACGGTGTCGCTGAAGCGCGGCCAACGGCTGGAGCGCCAGCAGATGCTGCGCCAATTCGTCGAGCTGCAATACCGGCGCAACGACGCCGGCTTCGGCCGCGGCGCCTTTCGGGTCCGCGGCGACGTCGTCGAGCTCTGGCCGGCGCATCTGGAAGACCGGGCCTGGCGCATCGAGCTCTTCGGCGACGAGGTCGAGGCGATCGTTGAGTTCGACCCTCTGACCGGACACCGCACCGACGAGCTGGAGGCGGTCCGGGTCTACCCCAACAGCCATTACGTGACGCCGAAGCCGACGCTGCAGCAGGCGGCGAAGCGGATCAAGGAAGAGCTGACGGAGCGGCTCGGCTGGCTCCGCGACCGAGGCCTCTTGTTGGAGGCGGAGCGGCTGGAGCAGCGCACCATGCTCGATTTGGAGATGATGGAGGCGGCCGGCTCCTGCCCCGGGATCGAGAACTACTCCCGCTATTTGACCGGCCGGAAGCCGGGCGAGCCGCCGCCGACGCTGATCGAATACCTGCCCGAGAACGCGTTGCTGATCGTCGACGAGAGCCACATCACCGTGCCCCAGGTCGGCGGCATGTTCCGCGGCGACTACCGGCGTAAATGGACCCTCTCCGAGTTCGGCTTCCGGCTGCCCTCCTGCGTCGACAACCGACCCTTGAAGTTCGCCGAGTGGGACACGATGCGGCCGCAGACGGTCTACGTCTCGGCGACGCCGGGCGGCTGGGAGCTGGAGCGCACCGGCGGCGTCTTCACCGAGCAGCTGATCCGCCCCACGGGCCTGATCGATCCGCCCTGCCACGTCCGCCCGGTCGAGTACCAGGTCGACGACCTGATCGCCGAGTGCCGCGAGACCATCGCCAACGGCTACCGCGCTCTCGTAACGACGCTGACCAAGCGGATGGCCGAGGACCTGACCGAGTATATGCACGAGGCCGGCCTCAAGGTCCGCTACATGCACTCCGACATCGAGACCCTTGAGCGGATCGAGATCATCCGCGATCTTCGCTTGGGCGTCTTCGACATCCTGGTCGGCATCAACCTGTTGCGCGAGGGCCTCGACATCCCGGAATGCGCCTTGGTGGCGATCCTGGACGCCGACAAGGAGGGCTATCTGCGCTCCGAGACCTCGCTGGTGCAGACCATCGGCCGGGCGGCGCGAAACGTCGACGGCAAGGTCGTGCTCTACGCCGACAAGATGACCAACAGCCTGACGCGGGCCCTGGCCGAGACCGAGCGGAGGCGCAACAAGCAGCGGGCCTTCAACGAGGCCAACGGGATCACCCCTGAATCGATCCGCACCAACATCTCCGACATTCTGCAATCGGTCTACGAGCAGGACCACGTCACGGTCGAGACCGGCGATGACGATGCGGCGCATCTGATCGGCCACAACCTGCGGGCCTATATCGAGGACCTGGAGAAGCGTATGCGGGCCGCCGCGGCCGAGCTGGAGTTCGAGGAGGCGGCACGGCTACGCGACGAGATCCGCCGCCTGGAGGAGATGGAGCTGGCGCAGTTGGGCGGCGAGGGCGGCCTGGCCGAGGACGGCGCCCCGGCACCGACGCCCCGGCGGCAATCGAGCGGCGGCAAGGCCGGCAGCGGCGATGCCGGCCGCGGTCGCCGCCGCAAGGGCAAGGGCGGCGGTCCTCCCAAGGCGGCGCCCGCGGTGCTTACCCCTGAGATGCTGGAGGCGGCGCGCGGCCCCCGCGGCCGCTCCAACGCCGGCAAGCCCGGCACGCGCCAGCTCAGGCGCAAGCGCTGAGGCGAGGGAGACTGGAATGAGCGCGTCCGAGAATCCGATCCGACTCGCCGGCCTGGACCACGTCGTCCTCCGGGTCCGCGACGTCACCGCCATGACCCGCTTCTACTGCGACGTCCTCGGCTGCACCGAGGCCAGGATGCGCGACGAGCTCGGCCTCTATCACCTGCAGGCGGGCGGCTCGATGATCGACCTGGTCGACGTCGCCGGCGAGCTCGGCCGCAAGGGCGGCCCGGCCCCGGGGCCTGAGGGCAACAACATGGACCACCTCTGTCTTCGCGTCGCCGATTTCGACGCCGAGCGCCTGCGCGCCCACTTGGCCGCGCACGGCATCGATGCCGGCGAGGTCTTGACCCGGTACGGTGCCGCCGGCGACGGACCCTCGCTTTACGTCACCGACCCCGAAGGCAACACGGTCGAGCTCAAGGGCTATCCCGACGACGCTTGAGTCGACGCCTGGCAGTCAGGAACGGCTCGGTTCATTGTCGTCGAGATAGCCCCGCCGGCGAGAGCAATCGCAGCAGGATTGCATCGTTTCTTCAAAGACGGCTTCGGCGACACTATATATCGGGCGACGCTGGGCCGCGGTCGAACCTGGTCGAACTTGGTCGATACGGGTGCCGGTGTTATCGCGCTCGACATGGGCGACGGCCACGCAACTGTCCGCAGGTTTGCCGTAGATGACTTATTTGATGGTTGCCGGCGGGCTGATCCTGCTCTTGGTCGGCGGCGACGTGCTGGTCAGGGGAGCGGTCTCCCTGGCCCAGTGTATCGGCGTCTCGCCGTTGGTCATCGGCCTCACCGTCGTCGCCTTCGGGACTTCCGCGCCCGAGCTCGTGGTCTGCGTCAACGCCGCCCTCAGCGGCGCGCCGGAGATGGCGATCGGCAACGTGGTCGGCAGCAACATCGCCAACATCCTGCTGGTCCTGGGCCTGCCGGCGGCGATTTTCCCCATTACCTGCGGTGCCGGCACCATCCGTCGCGACACGATATTGATGTTGCTGGTAAGCTGCGCCTTCGTCGTGGCCGCTTGGTTTGGCAGCTTCCAGCTTTGGCAAGGCCTGATCATGGTGGCCTCGCTGTTGGGTTTCCTCTTCTGGTCCTATCTCTCGACCCGGGCGAGCAACGACCGCGCCCGCGAGGAGCTGGTGGACGAGATCGAGGGCATCTCCGCTCGCCCGCACGGCATCCGTTTGGCGCTGGGCTTCATTGCCGCCGGCTTGGTGGGCCTGATCGCGGGCTCGCATCTGCTGGTGGAGGGGGCGCTCGCCGTCGCCCTGGCGGCCGGGGTCTCCGAGGCGGTGATCGGCCTCACCCTGCTGGCGCTGGGCACCTCGCTGCCCGAACTGGCGACCTCGCTGATCGCCACCATCCGCCGCCACGGCGACGTCGCCGTCGGCAACGTCGTCGGCTCGAACCTCTTCAACCTGCTCGGCATCATGGGGGTGACGGCGATCGTGCACCCGGTGCCGGTGCCGCCGGAGTTTCTGCGCTTCGATCTTTGGGTGATGCTGGCGGCGGCGTTGCTGCTGGTTGGCTTCGCCGCCGACGGTCGGACCATCAACCGAATCACCGGCAGCTTCCTGGCCGTCGCTTACTGCGCCTATATATGGGCGCTCTTCAACGGCCTCACCGGAGTCGGACTAGCCGCGAGCTTGTGAAGCAAGTAAACGATACTTCCATTGTAGAGACGGTGGGGCGGAAATACTCAAGTGGCGTCAGCCAAGTCTGTGGCGTCCTCTAGACTTGCACACGGGAAAGCACAAAGTCGTGAGTTGGGCCCCGGCAACGGCTCAGCGCGGCGCGGTGATTTGCCCAGGACTGGCCCTTCATTGCCTTCCGACTTGAGAATTGCACACAGGTTGACGTCGGTGCTGTGGCGGCGGCGGAGCAACAGCGCCACTGCCACCCTATGCCCCGGCAAATCGGACAAGTCCGGGAAAAATCGATATAAATCAAGTATTTATTTTCTGCCTGCATTTTAGGCATACCGACGGAAAGCCCGGAAAACTGCGCCCGAGTGGAAGGGAGGCCGAAGTTGCCCGCAAAGTTATCCACATGGTTGGTGGATATCGTCGCGACCCGCCTTTTCCCTGGCCCCGGAGGCTCTTACATAGGCTGCAGAACGTTGACCGAGCCGGCGAAGGCGTGAGAATACGGGACATGGCGAAAGCGCGGAGACCCGAGGACGCGCCCACCGGCCTGCCGACCGATGCTGCCCCAGTGGCCGCTTCTGTGGCGGCCTCTGAGGCGGCGGAAGCCGAAGGGGGCATGGCCGCGCTCGATCTGGGTCGGGCGGCGGTCCACGAGGCGCTGGAGAACATGAGCGCCGCACCCGGCGTCTACCGGATGCTCGACGCCAAGGGCGAGGCGCTCTACGTCGGCAAGGCGAAGAGCCTGAAACGTCGGCTCGCCAGCTATGCCAACCCGGGCCGGATCTCGACCCGAATCCTGAAGATGATCAGCTTGACCCGGGCGGTGGAAGTGATCACCACCCACACCGAGGTCGAGGCGCTGCTGCTCGAATCCAATCTGATCAAGCGGCTGAGGCCGCGCTACAACATCCTGCTGCGCGACGACAAGTCCTTCCCTTTCATCCTGATCACCGGCGATCACGACTGGCCGCAGATCACCAAGCATCGCGGTGCCCGCAGCCGCAAGGGCGAGTATTTTGGCCCCTTCGCCTCGGCAGGGGCCGTCAATCGGACCCTCAACACCCTGCAAAAGGCCTTCCCGTTGCGCTCTTGCAGCGACAGCATCTTCGAGGGTCGCACCCGGCCCTGCCTGCAATATCAGATCAAGCGCTGCCTGGCGCCCTGCGTCGGCCGCATCGGGGCGGCGGAGTACGACGGCCTGGTGGCGGAGACCCGGCGCTTCCTCTCCGGCCGCAGCCAAGAGGTGCAGAAGGAACTCTCGGAGCGGATGGCGGCGGCCAGCGAGGCGCTGGAGTTCGAGCGGGCGGCCGCACTTCGCGACCGGCTCCGGGCGCTGGCCCATATCCAGTCGCACCAGGGCGTCAACGTCGCCAGCGTGCAGGAGGCCGACGTCGTCGCCGTCCATCAAGAGGGCGGGCAGAGCTGCATCCAGGTCTTCTTCTATCGCGCCGGGCAGAACTGGGGCAATCGGGCCTACTTCCCGAGCCATGGCCGCGAGGCCGGCGAGGCCGAGGTGCTGGCCGCCTTCCTGGGCCAGTTCTACGACGACAAGCCGCCGCCGCGCGAGGTCCTGCTCAACCGCGACATCGAGGGCCAGGCCCTCCTGGCCGAGGCGCTGGGCGTCAAGGCCGGGCGGCGGGTCCGCGTCCACCGCCCGCTGCGCGGCGACAAGCGCGAGCTGGCGGCCCAGGCCGAGGCCAACGCCCGCGACGCGCTGGCCCGCCGTCTGGCCGAGAACGCTTCCCAACGCCGGCTGTTGGAGGAGGTGGCCGAGCTTTTCGGGCTCGATGCCGCGCCGGGCCGGATCGAGGTCTACGATAACAGCCACATCCAGGGCACGAACGCGATCGGGGCGATGGTCGTGGCCGGGCCGGAGGGCTTCCAGCGGAACGCCTATCGCAAGTTCAACATCAAGAGCCAAACGCTCGCCCCCGGCGACGACTACGCCATGTTGCGCGAGGTGCTGAACCGACGCTTCTCGCGCCTGGTCAAGGCCGAGGCCGAGGCGGCGGACGCGGACGACGCCGCGCCCGAGGCCCAGGCGGCGAGCGAGAACCGCCGTATCGCCGGCGAGCGGCCGGACCTGGTTATGATCGACGGCGGCCCGGGCCACCTTACGGCGGCGCTCGAGGTCTTCGCCGAGCTCGGTATCGACGACATTCCGCTGACTGCGATCGCCAAGGGCCCGGACCGCAACGCCGGGCGCGAGCATCTCTATCTGCCGGGCCGGCCGGCGCTGGTGCCGAACCAGCGCGGTGCCACCCTCTACTTCCTGCAGCGGCTGCGCGACGAGGCGCATCGCTTCGCCATCGGCACCCATCGGGCACGCCGGGCCAAGGATCTGGGTCGCTCCACCCTGGACGAGATCCCGGGCGTCGGCCCCCGGCGCAAGCGCGCACTGCTGAACCATTTCGGCTCGGCCCGCGGCGTCGAGCAGGCCGCCCTCGCCGACCTGGAGAGCATCGCCGGGGTCTCCAAGGCGGTGGCCCGTCGGATCTATGACTACTTTCACCCGGAAGCCTAGGACCGGCGGCGCCCAGGCCCCGGCTTTGCCGCCAGGCATGGCCCGGGAGGTGCGGAGTGTTATAGTGCGTCCGCGTCGCCGCTCCGGACAGCCGCCATGATCACCAGCTTGCCGAACCTCTTGACGCTATCGCGCATCATCGCCATACCGGCGCTGGTCGGTGCCTTCTTTCTGGCGCCGCCGTTGTCGAACTGGGTGGTGCTGACGCTTTTCACCGCCGCGGCCCTGACCGATTGGCTGGACGGCTACGTCGCCCGCTCGCGCGGCGAGGTCAGCGGCCTCGGCCGGTTCCTCGACCCGGTGGCGGACAAGCTTCTGGTGGCGGCGACGCTTCTGATGCTGGTCTATGTCGACCAGATCTCGGGCCTGACGGTGCTGCCGGCGCTGGTCATCCTCTGTCGCGAGATCATGGTCTCGGGACTGCGTGAGTTCTTGGCCGAGCTGGCGGTCGGCGTGCCGGTCAGCAAGTTGGCGAAATGGAAGACCGGGGTGCAAATGGTGGCGATCGGGTTTGTCATCGTCGGCGAGGCCGGATGGTCCGCCATCCCGGTCGTCGAGATCGGCACCGTCGGCCTCTGGCTGGCGGCTCTGCTGACGCTCTACACCGGCTACGACTATCTCAGGGCCGGCCTCAAGCACATGATGGTCGGGGCGCCGGCCGCACCCGACAGGTCGGCGCCGCGCGGTGTCGAAAAGCGGCGGAGCGCGCCGTGAAGGTGATCGGCATCGCCGGCTGGAGCGGCGCCGGCAAGACCACGCTCGTGATCCGTCTGCTGCCGGCGCTGATCGAGCGCGGCCTCTCGGTCTCGACGATCAAGCACGCCCATCACGCCTTCGACGTCGACAAGCGGGGCAAGGACTCCTATCGCCATCGCGACGCCGGCGCGCATGAGGTTCTGATCTCGTCGCGCCACCGCTGGGCCCTGATGCACGAGCAGCGAGACGGCTCGGAGGCGGCGCTCTCGGAGCTGTTGGACCGGCTGACGCCGGTCGACTTGGTTTTGGTCGAGGGCTTCAAGGACTATCCGCACGACAAGGTCGAGGTCTATCGCGAAAGCCTCGGCAAGCCGCTTCTGGCCGGGCACGATCCGAACGTCGTCGCGGTCGCCTCCGACGTCCGGCCGCCGGGCCTCTCCGTGCCGGTGCTGGGCCTCGACGACGTCGACGCCATCGCCCAGTTCATCATGCGCCATCAACAACTGACGAGCCGGGTCGCATGAGCCAGCTCTCCGACGACTGCTTCGCCTTCGGCGGCCCGCTGATGACCACGGCCGAGGCGCTTCGCGTACTCACCGAGAGGGTGAGCGTCCAAGTCGACACCGAGGAGGTCGGCCTCGACGCCGCCGTCGGCCGCATCCTGGGCGCGCCCGTGGTCGCGGGCCTGAACGTGCCGCCGCACGACAACGCCGCCGTCGACGGCTACGCCTTTCGCCACCGCGACCTCGACCCGGCAGCCGAGAGCCGGCTCGCCGTCGTCGGCCGGGCCGCGGCCGGGCATCCCTTCGAGGCCCGGCTCGGCGCGGGCCAGGCGGTCCGGATCTTTACCGGCGCGGTCATGGCGGCGGGCGCCGACACGGTGGTGATGCAGGAGGACGTGCGCCTCGACGGCGACGCGGTACTGGTGCCGCCGGGGCTGAAAAAGGGCGCCAACCGCCGCGCCGCCGGCGAGGACGTGGCCGCCGGCGATACCGTGCTCCGGGCCGGGCAGCGCTTGCGGGCGCAGGAGGTCGGCCTCGCCGCCACCGTCGGCCGCGACCGCCTGTCGGTCTACCGGCCGCTCCAAGTCGCCGTCTTTTCCACCGGGGACGAGCTTCGCGAGCCGGGCGCGGCGCTGCCGCCGGGGGCCATTTACGATGCCAACCGGCATCTCTTGAAGGCGCTGTTGGCCGGCCTCCACTGCCGCGTCAGCGACCTCGGCATCCTCGCCGACGACGCTCGCTTGGTAACGGAGCGGCTGGCCGAAGCGGCCGGCAAGCACGACCTGCTGCTGACGTCCGGCGGCGTCTCGACCGGCGAGGAGGATCACGTCAAGGCGGCGGTCGAGGCGACGGGCAGCCTCCACTTCTGGCGCCTGGCGATCAAGCCGGGGCGGCCCTTGGCGTTGGGCCAGGTGGCGGGCACGGCCTTCGTCGGCCTGCCCGGCAATCCGGTCGCGGCCATGGTCTGCTTCCTGCGCTTCGCCCGCCCGCTTGTGCTGAAGCTGGCAGGTGCCGTGGACCTCGAGCCGTTCTTCTTTCAGGTCCCGGCCGATTTCGAGCACAGCAAGAAGCCGGATCGGCGCGAGTGGCTGCGTGCCCGCCTGGTCGCCGATCGTGACGGCGGCCTCAAGGCGCAGAAGTTCGAGCGCCAGGGCTCGGGCATCATCACCAGCCTGGTCGACGCCGACGGCCTGGTGGAAATCCCCGAGGACGTCACCCATTTGGCCAAGGGTTCGCTGGTCGACTTCCTGCCCTTCAACGAGGTGACGTCGTGAAAGTGCTCTACTTCGCCTGGCTCAGGACCAAGACCGGCCTCGCCGAGGAGACGGTCTCGCCGCCGGCCGAGGTCCGGACCGTGGCCGAGCTCGCTGGCTGGCTCTCCCAACGCTCGGCCGGCCACGCCGAGGCGCTGGCCGATCTGGAGACCGTGCGCTGCGCCGTCGACCAGGAGTACGCCCAGCCCGAGGACTCGATCGCCGAGGCGGGCGAAGTCGCCTTCTTCCCGCCGGTCACCGGCGGCTGAGCCATGATCCGGGTGCAGGCCGAGGACTTCGACGTCGGCGCCGAGTTGGCGGCGCTCAGCGAAGGCCGCCACGAGGTCGGCGCCGTCGCCTCCTTCGTCGGCCTGGTCCGCGACCTCTCCGAGGGGGACAGCGTCCAGGCGATGGAGCTGCAGCACTACCCCGGCATGACCGAGCGCCAGTTGGCGCGGATAGAGGACGAGGCCCGTCGGCGCTGGCCCTTGGACGAGGTGCTGATCATCCACCGCTACGGGCGGATGGCGCCGGGCGAGCGGATCGTGCTCTGCGCCGCCAGCTCGGCGCATCGCCAGGCCGCGCTCGAGGCCTGCGCCTTCCTGATCGACTGGCTGAAGACCAAGGCGCCGTTCTGGAAGCTCGAGGACACCGGCGCCGGCGACCGCTGGGTCGAGAGCCGCGAGAGCGACGATACCGCGGCGGCGCGCTGGCAGCGCGGCTGACGCCGATCAAGCAACAACATCAACGACGAGAGAAAGCGGAGAGGGATACCGACATGGCTTACGACGCGTTCGACCTTTCGGGCAAGGTGGCGCTGGTCACCGGCGGCAACAGCGGCATCGGCTCCGGCATGGCCGACGCCATGGCCCAGGCCGGCGCCGACGTCTGCATCTGGGGCACCAACGAGAGCAAGAACGCCGCCGCGCTCGCCCAGCTTGAAGCGCACGGCACCCGGGTCCAGGCGATGACCTGCGACGTCGCCGACGAGGCCCAGGTTGACGCCGGCTTCGCCGCCACGGTGGCCCACTTCGGCCGCGTCGACGGCTGCTTCGCCAACGCCGGCATCTCCGGCAGCGGCAACGCCGAGCCTTTCCACGAGATGTCGACCGAGAACTGGCGGCGGATGACGGGCGTCAACCTGGACGGCGTCTTCTTCACCTTCCGGGCCGCCTGCCGCCACATGATCGAGCGCGGCGACGGCGGCCGCCTGGTCGGCACCGCCAGCCTGTCGGCGATCTCGGCCGCACCGCGTTCCATCCACTACGCCGCCACCAAGGGGGCGATGATCTCGATGCTCTACGCCCTCTCGGTCGGCATGGCCCGCTACAAGGTGACCGCGAACACCATCCTGCCCGGCTGGATCGAGACCGCGATGACCGAGAAGACCTTCGCCTGGGACAAGTTCGCCGGCAACGTCATGCCCAGGATTCCGGCCCGGCGCTGGGGCCAAGGGCAAGACTTCGGCGGCGTCGCCGTCTACCTGATGTCGGACGCCAGTTCCTACCACACCGGCGACAACTTCATCATCGACGGCGGCTATTTCCGCTACTGAGACGCGAGCACCCGCTCTGACGCGGCCGCGCCGCAGAGAAAGTAAGAACGAGTAGGGTCCAACTCCGTTTTTCCGTCTTTCAGTCGTCTCACCTCGAGATATCTGCAAACGCGGGTCCGTCGATACCTGATGCCGCCACAGGCCGAGAAGTCGGTTCCCAGTCGCGCCGGCAAAAGCGGCTCGTCCAGCGCTCAATTCCGCGCCAGGGGAATTGAGCGGCTGCGCGGCGAAACCGCGCGTGGGATCAGATTGCGCACAACGGCGTAATCTTGGGGCGACCGTCCCCACCGATCGTGACCTCCACCTCGACGCCGTAGAGACGTTGGACGCGATCCGCCGTCAATACCGTTTGCGCGGTTCCGGCCGCCTCGATGCGCCCGTCCGCGAGGCATATGACGTTGTCGGCAAACCGCGCGGCGAGGGCCAAGTCGTGCATGGCGAGCCCGATGACCATAGCGTCTTCCCTGGCCATACGGCGAACCATGTCGAGCACGATCAATTGATGGCGAAGATCGAGTGACGCCGTCGGCTCGTCGAGCAACAGGATGCGCGAACGGCGAAAGAGAGCCTGGGCCAGGTAGACGAGCTGGCGCTGACCGCCGCTGACCGCGTCGAGCGTTCGGCCCGCCAGCGGAGCGAGGCCGAAGCGCGCCAGCGCGGCGTCCGCCTGCGTCAGCATCCGCCTTGGTATCGAAAGGCCGAGCGAGTGCAGCCGGCCGAGAAGCACCACTTCGATGAGCGTGAGCGAGGAGCTGGCGCTGGTATCCTGTGGCATGTAGGCGACCGTCGCGCGCCGCGTCGCCGGGTCGGCCGGCGCGCCGCCGATCAGTACTGTGCCCTCCGAAGACTGGAGCCCGGCCATCGCGCGGAAGAGGGTGGACTTGCCCGCACCGTTCGGACCGATGAGAGCCGTCACGACGCCTTCGGGCAGCGCCGCCGAAGCGCCGGCGATCGCGCTGGCGCGCTTGTAGCGGACGGTTAGGCTCCGGGTCTCGAGGCTCACCAGAAACGCCTCCGTCCGCTAAGGACGAGACCGAACAGGAGGGGAACGCCGATCACCGCGGTCACGATGCCGATCGGGATGACGCCGCCCGGCGAAACGAGCTTCGATAGGATCGACGCACCGGTCATCACGATGCCGCCGCAAACGGCAGCCATGGGCATGAGGATGCGCTGGTCCTCGCCCACCAGCCCGCGGGCGACATGCGGCGCGACGAGACCAACGAAGCCGATAGTGCCGACGAACGCCACCGCGCCCGCCGTCAGGAGGGCGACGACGACGAAAACCTTGATCCTAAGTCGGCGCACGTGGACACCGACGGCCCGGGCTCGCTCGTCGCCCAGCCGAAGCGCCGTCAGCCGCCACAGTTCGGGTATCAGCGCCGCGACCGAGACGAAGAGAAAGGCCGCAGTGATGGGAAGATTGGCCCAGGAGGCCTTCAGAAGCGAGCCGAAGAGCCAGAAGACGATGGCCTGCAGGACCTCGGGCGCCGCGAGATACTGGATCATGGACTGGAGCGATTGGAACAGGAACAGGGTGGCGATTCCCGCGAGCACCATCACCTCCGCCGACATGGCCCTGAGCCGCGCGAAGCCGTAGACCAGCGTCGCCGAGACCGCCGCCGCGACAAATGCGGCGGCGGGCACCGTGAGCCAGGGCAGGACCGGCAAGGAGACGCCGGTGAGAATTGCCAACGACGCACCAAATCCCGCCGCGGCGGAGAACCCCAGGGTATAGGGGCTTGCCAGCGGATTGCCGAGAATTGTCTGCATGGCTACGTCGGCGACGGAAAGGGCCGCGCCAACCAGGATCGCCATCAGCGTCATGGGCAGGCGAATCTCCCAGACGATGGTCGCCACCGTCGCCGGCGATCGCGACGGTAGGAAAAGCGCCTTCACGACATCACCCGCGCCGAGAAGGGCCGGGCCGGTGAGAATGTCGACGATGATGCAGAGCGCCAGCGTCACCGTTCCCCCGGCCAGCCAGGCTAGACGCCTCGCGACGAGGCTCCGGTAGATCGGGGCGGCCGGAGCCGCCCCGTCCCTCGCGCTCATGGCAGCTTGGTCATGTACGTCCCGTTGAAGCGGATCGGCATGTACTTGGCGAAGAACGCATCCAGATTGGCCTGCGGATCGACATCCTCGAAGAGCTCGGGGTGCAGTGCCTTCGCCATGTACTGGAGGAAGGCGAAGTCGTAGAGCGTCCTGGCGCCGCCATGGTAAATCGCGTGCACCTGACCGCCGACCACGGCCCTCAGTCGGCTCCAGCCCGGCCGTCCCACATAGGGCCGCATCCGCTCGTGGCTGGTCCCGGGCACGACGCCGGGGCCCATCAGCACCGCCTTGTCCCGGCTCAGCCAACCCGAACCGGCGAGGAAGATCGCCTCCGGATTCTCGGCCAGCACGTATTCGGGATTGAGCGGGCCCCACTTCGCGATCTGTCCCTTGGCGATGTTGGTCCCGCCGGCCGCCTCGACGAGCCTGCCCCACATGGTGTCGCCGTAGGAGTTGTCGATCTCGCCCGCGCCCTTGCGCGCGAGTTCGACATAGACCTTCGGCCGCGCCCGCGCGCCGCTGACGCGCGTCGTGACGTCCCGGACGGCCTTGGCGTAGAGATCAGCCAGCTCCCGCGCCCGCGCCGGCTGGCCGAGGACGGCACCCAGCGCCAGCGTCGAGGTCACATGCTTCTCGACCGTCTGGGCGTTGTAGTCGAGCACGACAACCGGAACGCCGGCGGCCTCGAGCCGCTTCACCTGGTCGCCGAGCACGTGGGCCTGCCAGGCGGCGAGAATCGCCAGGTCGGGTTTCACGGAGATGGCGCTTTCCAGCGAGAAGGTTCCGCTTTCGGCCTCGCCGACGTCGGCCAGTTCGGCGATGTGCGGCACGGCCCTGACATAGGCCTTCCATTGCAGACCGCGCCACCCCCGCCAGGTCTCGCGGGAGATGGCCACGACGCGGTCATAGGCGTCACGACCGCCGACCGCGAAGAAGTCCTCGAAGTAGAAGCCGAGCAGGATTCGTCGGGCATTGTCCGGCACCTCGACCCGGCGGTCGAGCGTGTCGGTTAAGGTGATGGTTCCGGCCAGAGCGGCTGACGAGAGGGAGACGGCCGTCGCCAGCGTGGCGAGGCCTCTCAGGGTACGGGTGATCATGGTTCCGTCCTTGAAGAAGAGGTCCAGGTCCGCGCGTCCGGGCGGGCGCGCGGTCGGGTGACGGCGAACGTCCTCTTCAGGCGGGAGGCGCGCGGCTATGGAAGCAGGCGGCCGCGGGCGGAAAGCCAGGAAGCTCGGCTACCAGATGCCAATCGACGACCGTGGCCGGTTCCGCGGCAGGTAGTGCCGCCTCGCCCGGCGGCACCGGCAATGCGATCGACCCGAGCACCGGACACCAGAAACAGTGCTCGCCCGTGGCGTCGCGCGGTGTCGACCCGCCGTCCGGTCCGCCCGCAACCGGCGGCAGCGCCGAGCCGGTGACGACCTTCGGGCCCTGCCCGGTGCAGATGACGATATCGCCGAACGGGTCGCCCGTCCCAGCCGAAGCGGATCCGAACGTGAACGGGCCGCCGAGCTGGGCGGTCATCGCGAACTGCGCGGCGATCCACAGGACGGCGGGGACGAGTGCCCAATGCGAATGTCGTCTCAGGTGCGCCATCGGCCTACGGCGAGATGTCTACTGCCTCATTGTGACCTCGTTGGCGACGCATTGGAACACCTGCTGGAAAGATGCCGTCGGCCTTGACCCGGAGCCGCCCCGAGAGCAGGTGCGTCGGCACAACGGCGCCACTATGGTGCCCGAGGTCGAAGCACAAAGGTGACCGCGAACACCATCCTGCCCGGCTGGATCGAGACCGCAATGACCGAGAAGACCTTCGCCTGGGACAAGTTCGCCGGCAACGTCATGCCCAGGATCCCGGCCCGGCGCTGGGGCCAAGGGCAAGACTTCGGCGGCGTCGCCGTCTACCTGATGTCGGACGCCAGTTCCTACCACACCGGCGACAACTTCATCATCGACGGCGGCTATTTCCGTTACTAGAGCGGACTTCGTTCAGCCGGATTCGGCCACCGTGGGGAGGTCGCGGGCGGACTCCCTTCCCCGTTGTCTCCGACGACGGCGCAAGATCAGACCTTGAGGCACTGAACCGACCCGCTCGTCAGATCGAAGCGACACCATTCGGGATGGGGGTCAAAGCCGACGGCAATGCAGCAGATCGTCGGAAGGGAGTTTTCCGCGTGGTCGCCTCGTGTCCGTCCCCTCGGTCACGGAACCCCCTAACCGGAGGGACGCGTCTTGGGGGCTCGGGTCGACTGGGAACCGCTTTGAGGCCGGGAATGTCGAACAGGCCTGCTTGATCGTCGCCAGAATTCAGAAACGGGGACCGCCACGGGCTTCCGCTGCCTTTCTTCGTCTCAACCAATCG
>JASLMY010000310.1 GCA_030746295.1 Alphaproteobacteria bacterium
CGCGAGCGCGCCGAGTACATCCAGTTGGGCCAGGCGATCGCCGAGAAGGCCTTTCGAGAGAGCGGCCACGAGCTGACCGACACCGCGGTCGAACGGATATGCAGCGTCCTGAGGCTCCGTACCGCGGACGATCTCTACGCCGGGCTCGGGGCCGGGCAGATCACCTCGAAGCAGGTCATGCACGCGGCCTTCCCGGGCGAGGACCGCTCGCGCGGCAAGGGCGCCATGGGTGCCTTCAATCGAGTCTTGCCGGCCAGATGGCGCAGCGCGGAGACGAAGAAGGACGGCCACGCGGTGCCGATCAGCGGCCTCGTTCCCGGCATGGCCGTGCACTACGCGCCCTGCTGCCACCCCTTGCCGGGCGACCGGATCGTCGGCATCGTCACCCGCGGCAAGGGTGTCCTCATTCACACCATCGATTGCGCCAGCCTCGAGCAGTTCACCGAGGAGGACGAGCGTTGGCTGGACGTGAAGTGGGAGTTGGCCGGCGACGAGGCGGCGATGCACGTCGGCCGCATCGCCACGCTCGTAAACAACGAGCCCGGCGGCCTCTCCAACCTCTCCTCGGTGATCGCCAAGAACTTGGGCAATATCTCCAATCTGCGGATCACCGACCGCAACCCCAGCTTCTTCGAAATGGTGGTGGACATCGAAGTCGAGGACGTGAAGCATCTGAGCAACATCATCACCGCACTTCGCGCCACGCCGCAAATCAACGACGTCAAGCGGGTGCGGGGATGATCGGGACCCTGGATCGCACCCGCGGCGGCGGCTAGAGCGTCGCCGGCGCGGAATTCAGCATGTTCCAACGACGAATCAGACCCAAACTGCGGTCGCGCGTGCGCGAGTTCTTTTGGCCGCGCATGGGGTTTCGCCGCGCCGCCAAGTATTTCGGTTATCGCGTCGTCCGCCTGCCCGGCAGCACCTATGCCATCGCCGGGGGCTTCGCTTGGGGGGCCGCGGTTTCCTTCACCCCCTTCATCGGCATGCATTTCATCCTGGCGGGGCTCGCCGCCTGGTTGACCAGGTGCAGCATTCTGGCCTCTGCGATCGGCACCGCGGTGGGCAATCCCTGGACCTTTCCGTTCATCTGGACCCTGGTCTACAACGTCGGCGTCTTTCTGCTCCGCCTCGATGCCGCCGCCGCGCCCGCGAACGAGACCCTGACGCTGCTCTTTCAGCAGATCTGGCAACTGATCGGCGACAGCATCCTGGTCGTCGTGGGCCTCAAGGAGGGCCTCGATGCGGCGGGAGGCACCGGGGCCCTCGAGACGGTAGTGCTCACCGTCCTCTGGCCGATGTTCGTTGGCTCGCTGCCGATCGCACTCATCGTTTGGATCCTGTTTTATCTGCCCCTGCGGCGGCTGGTCGCGAGCTATCAGCACCGCCGCCGTCGCCTGCACGAGCGGCGGCGGGCGGAAATTACTGGCGCCTCGGCGGGCGACATGCCAAAAAGCTGAAGTTTCGCCCCTTCTTCCGTTCGAGGAGGTGATTGGAGATGGCCAACAAGCTACGCCTCGGCGTCAACATCGATCATGTCGCGACGATCCGTAACGCCCGCGGCGTCGACTATCCCGACCCCGTGCGCGCGGCCCGCCTGGCGGCGCAGGCCGGTGCCGACGGCATCACCGCGCACCTGCGCGAGGATCGCCGCCATATCTCCGACGAGGACATCGAGCGGCTGACCGACGAGATCGATCTGCCCTTGAACCTGGAGATGGCGGCGACGGAGGAAATGCTCGAGATCGCGCTTCGCCACCGGCCGCACGCCTGTTGCCTGGTGCCCGAGAAGCGCGAGGAGCTGACGACGGAAGGCGGCCTCGACGTTGCCGCTGGGCACAACCATTTGAAGCCCTTCGTCGCGGCCTTGAGCGAGGCGGGCTCCCGGGTCTCGATGTTCATCGATCCCGATCCGGCCCAGCTCGCCGCTGCCAGCGCCATCGGCGCGCCGGTGGTGGAGCTTCACACCGGGACCTTTTGCGAGGCCGAGCCCGAGGCCCGAGGCCGGGAATTGGAGCGGATCGTGCGGGCCGCCGCGCGAGCGGAGGAACTCGGCCTCGAATGCCACGCCGGGCACGGCCTGACCTTCGATACCGTTAGCCCGATCGCGGCGATTCCGACCGTCGTCGAGCTCAACATCGGCCACTTCCTGGTCGGCGAGGCGATCTTCGGCGGTCTCGACAGCACCATCAAGCGAATGCGGGCGCTGATGGACCAGGCCCGCGCCGAGGCGACCGGCAACCGGTCGGCCTGAGGGGGCTGGCGCGGCATAGATGTTGAACCTTTCCGGTCAGTCCGCGATCGTCGGCATCGGCATCGACATCACCGATGTTCGGCGCATCGAGAACACGCTCGATCGCTTCGGAGACCGGTTCACGCATCGCTGCTTCACCGAGGTCGAGCGCGCCCGCTCGGACCGGCGGGCCAACCGGGGGGCCTCCTACGCGCGCCGCTGGGCTGCCAAGGAGGCTTGCGCGAAGGCCTTGGGCACGGGCTTTCGCGCCGGCGTTTTCCAAGGCGACATGGGGGTCGTCAACCTGCCGGGCGGCAAGCCCACCATCGAGTTGACGGGCGGCGCCCTGGCCCGGCTGGGCTCGTTGACGCCCGACGGCATGCGCGCCCAGATCGACGTCTCGCTGACCGACGAGCCGCCGTTGGCGCAAGCCTTCGTCATCATCACGCTCGTACCCCTGCCGGCCGAGGGGAGCACACCGGAGGCATGAGGCTGCTCAACAGATCGAAGAACGGGGACTCGTTGGCGGAAGGGCGGGGCCGTGAGAAGCGGGAAGGCTTCTTCGGCTTCATCAGCACGATCATCTATGCCCTGGCGATCGCGCTGGTGATCCGGACGGTCGCCTACGAGCCCTTCAACATCCCGTCGGAATCGATGCTGCCGACGCTGCTCGTCGGCGATTACATCTTCGTTTCCAAGTTCAGCTACGGCTACAGCCGTCATTCGGTGATCTTCAGCCCGCCGCTCGGCGAGGGCCGGATCTTCGAATCGGCGCCCAAGCGCGGCGACGTCGCGGTCTTCAAGCTGCCGCGCGACAACGACACCGACTATATCAAGCGGATCATCGGCCTGCCCGGCGACCGCATACAGATGCGCCGTGGCGTCCTCTACCTGAACGGCAAGGCGGTCAAGCGGGAACGTATCGACGATTTCGAATATACCGATCAATACGGCAACCGTTTCGCCATCCCGCGCCATCGCGAGCGGCTTCCGAACGGTGTCGAGTACGATACCCTCGACCTGATCGAGAACGGCGACATCGATGATACCGGGATCTACACGGTGCCGCCCGAGCACTACTTCGCGATGGGCGACAACCGCGACAACTCGATCGACAGCCGGGTCGCCATGATGAAGCAAGGGGTCGGCTTCATTCCGGCGGAGAACCTGGTCGGCCGGGCCGAGATCCTGTTCTTCTCGACCGACTGTTCGGCCGCCCTTTGGGAGATTTGGAAGTGGCCGCAAGCGATCCGCTTCCGGCGCATCTTCCGCTCGATCGAGTGACATGGCGGCCCGCTCTCTGGAGGCCCTCTACGAGATCCTCGGACACCGCTTCGATCGGCCGGAGCTGCTACGCGAAGCCCTGACCCATCCGAGTGTCGAGCCGAGCCAGCGCCCCGGCGGCGACTACGACCGGCTCGAGTTCCTGGGCGACCGGGTGCTGGGACTGATCGTCGCGACGGCGCTTTTCGAGGGCGACCCTACGGCCGCGGCCGGGGAGCTGGCGGTGCGCTTCAACGCCTTGGTGCGCAAGGAGACGGTGGCCGAGGTCGCCCGCGAGATCGGCCTCGGCGAGCACTTGACCCTCTCGGCCAGCGAGGCCCAGGTCGGCGGTCGCAACAAGACCGCGATCCTGGGCAATGCCGCTGAGGCGGTGCTGGGCGCCCTCTACCTCGATGGCGGCCTGGCGCCGGCGCGCGATCTCATCCTGCGCTGCTGGGGACCGCGGATCGCCGGCGCCGCCGAGACCCGCAAGGATCCCAAGACCCGATTGCAGGAGTTCGTGCAAAGCGGCCAGGTGCCGCCGCCGAACTATCGTATCGTCGCCGAGGAAGGCCCGCCGCACCAGCGCCGCTTCCGGGTCGAGGTCGGGATCGAGGGCGGTGCCACCGCGACCGGCGAGGGGCGCTCCAGGCGCGCCGCCGAGCAGGCGGCGGCGGCGGCCCTTCTTGAAAAGCTGCGGCCCGATGACTGAGCCCGACCATTCAGGCGAGACGCCGACACGCTGCGGCTACGTCGCCATCGTCGGCGCGCCGAATGCCGGCAAGTCGACACTGGTCAACCGCCTGGTCGGCGCCAAGGTCGCGATCGTCACCCCCAAAGTGCAGACCACCCGGGCCCGCCTGCTCGCCATCGCCACGCTCGGCGCCTCGCAGGTCATCTTCGTCGACACGCCGGGCATCTTCGTCCAGACCAAGCGCCGGCTGGAGCGGGCCATGGTTCAAGCCGCCTGGAGTGGGGCCGCCGACGCCGACCTCGTCGTCCTCTTGGTCGGCGCGAAGCGTGGCCGCGACGCCGACACCGACCTGATCGTCGAGGGCTTGAAGACGGCGGGACGGCAAGCCGTGCTGGCCCTCAACAAGGTCGACATCGCGCCGCGCGCCGAGCTGTTGGCGTTGGCGCAATCGTTCGACGCCGAGGGCATCTTCACTGACACCTTCATGCTCTCGGCGCTCGACGGCAGCGGCGTTGCGGACTTGGAGACGTTGTTGGCTGGCGCGGTGCCCGAGGGTCCGTGGCTCTATCCGGAGGATCAGTTGGCCGACATCTCCGAGCGGCTGCTGGCGGCGG
>JASLMY010000311.1 GCA_030746295.1 Alphaproteobacteria bacterium
TCCGCCGGTCACCCCCACCCCACCCTCCCCCATCAAGGGGGAGGGCTTTCAAAGGAAACCAAGAAAATGGGGTCGGACCCCGCTTTCTCGGGCGAGACGGCGCTCCGGCTCGGCTTCCGGCAGATCAAGGGGATGCGGGAAGAGGCGGCAGAGCGGCTGCTGGCGGCGCGCGGCGACGGTTATGGCGCGGTGGCCGAGCTTTGGCGCCGCGCCGGGCTCGAGCGCGGCACGCTCGAGCGCCTGGCGACGGCGGACGCCTTTCGCTCGCTCGGCCTCGACCGCCGCCGTGCCCTCTGGGCGGTCAAGGGGCTGGACGAGAAGCCGCTGCCGCTCTTCGCCCATGCCGAGGCGCGGTCTTTGAAGGGTGCCCCCCCCCCCAACCAACCCCCACCCGGGGGGGGGGCGTTCGGGCCTCGATAACAGCACTCCCTCCCCCCTGGCGGGGAAGGGTCGGGGAGGGGGGCAAGCGGTGCCCGCAGCTATCTCGCGGGAGCCCGAGGTCCACTTGCCCGAGATGCCTTTGGGCCAGCACGTGATCGAAGACTATCGCGCCTTGCGCCTCTCCTTGAAGGCGCACCCGACGGCTTTCCTGAGGGAGCAGTTGGCGGCCCAGGGTGTCATCGGCAACCAGGCCCTGCCCGAGCTCGCGGCGGGGCGCCGCGTCAGCGTCGCCGGCCTGGTGCTGGTGCGCCAGCGCCCGGGCAGCGCCAAGGGGGTGATTTTCGTCACGCTCGAGGACGAGGCGGCGGTCGCCAACGTCATCGTCCGGCCGCCGATCTTCGAGCGCTATCGCCGCGTCGTTCTGGGTGCCAGACTGTTGCTGGCGCGGGGCCGGATCGAGCGCGAGGGCATCGTCATCCACGTCCTGGCCGAGACGCTGGAGGACTTGTCGCCGCTCCTCGACAGCCTCTCCGGTCTCGGCCCCATGGAGCCGCCGACGGCGCCTGCCGACGTCGTCAAGCATCCGATGAGCGACCCCCGCACGGCGCTGCCGAAGGGAAGAAGCTTTCGCTGAGGGCCTACTGTCCCAGCATCTGGCGCTGGTAGTTGTCGAGGGCCAGGACCAGGAGGGCGAGGTTGGCGCTCGACATGCTGGAGCAGCCCGAGGTCACCTCGCCGTTCTTCCACATGACCGAGAGGGCGACGCCTTCGATCTCGTCGAGCTGCTCCAGGCCGGAGGAGAAGATCTCCGCCACGGTGGCGCCGTGCAGGCTCCGAATTTCCGCCATTGTCGGGTTCCTTTCGTGAGTGATGCCAACGCCTCTAAGCCGACCTCTCGGCCCCGTGCGGCCGTCGTCGCGAGAAGGCGAAGCCGACGAAGCGATCCAGGGGCGGCGTGACGAGTCGCGACCGCCACGCGCGCCATCCAGGCCCCCTGGATTGCCACGCTCTCTTCGTTCGCTCGCAATGACGACGTTACCAAATCGAGAGTCTGGGTGCTTGGACCCGGCAGGGCCTTGATTTCGCTCAGCGGTTGAGCTCGCGCATGCCGCGGTCGAGGCCGTCGAGGGTCAGGGGGAACATGCGGTGGCCCATGATCTGCTGCAGCATCTCCAAGGACGGCGTGTACTGCCAGTGCCGATCGGGCACCGGGTTGAGCCAGATCGAATGCTTGAAGTGGTCCAGCATGCGGCCCATCCAAACCTGTCCCGGCTCCTCGTTCCAATGTTCCACCGAGCCGCCGGGGTAGACCACCTCGTAGGGGCTCATGGTGGCGTCGCCGACGAAGATCAGCTTCCAGTCGGGGCCGTAGGTGTGCAGGACCTGCCAGGTCGGAATGACCTCCGAATGGCGCCGCCGGTTGTCCTTCCAAACCTTCTCGTAGAGGCAGTTGTGGAAGTAGTAGTGCTCCAGGTGCTTGAACTCGGCCCTTGTGGCGGAAAAGAGCTCCTCGCAGGTGCGGACGTGGTCGTCCATCGAGCCGCCGGCGTCCAAGAGCAGCAACACCTTGACCGTGTTGCGCCGCTCGGGCCGCATCTGGATGTCGATATAGCCGCCGTTCTTGGCGGTCGAGCTGATGGTCTCGTCGAGGTCGAGCTCGTCCGGCACGCCCTCGCGGGCGAAGCGGCGCAGCCGGCGCAGCGCCACCTTGATGTTGCGGGTGCCGAGGACGACGGAATCGTCGAGGTTGCGGTACTCGCGCTTGTCCCAGACCTTGACGGCGCGGCGATGGCGCGAGCCCTCCTGGCCCATGCGGATACCCTCGGGATTGTAGCCGTAGGCACCGAAGGGCGAGGTGCCGCCGGTGCCGATCCACTTGCTGCCGCCCTGGTGGCGCCCTTCCTGCTCCTCGAGGCGCTTCTTGAACTCCTCCATGAGCTTTTCCCAGCCGCCCATGGCCTCGATCTCGGCCTTCTCCTCTTCCGAGAGGTAGAGCTCGGTCAGCTTGCGCAGCCACTCCTCGGGGATGTCGACGCCGACGGCGTCGTCCTCCGCCTCCAGGCCCTTGAAGACCTTGCCGAAGACCTGGTCGAACTTGTCGAGGTTGCGCTCGTCCTTCACCAGGGCTGTGCGCGAGAGGTAGTAGAAGCGCTCGACGTTGTATTCCGGGACGCCCTGCTTCATCGCCTCGAGCAAGGTCAGGTATTCCTTCAAGGTGACCGGCACCTTGCCTTTCTTGAGCTCGAGGAAGAAGTCGATGAACATGGCCCGCTCTCGTCAGTTCCCCTGCTCGCGCCGGGCCAGGAAGGCCAGCCGCTCGAAGAGGTGGACGTCCTGCTCGTTCTTCAAGAGAGCCCCGTGCAGCGGCGGGATCAGCGTCTTCGGGTCCTTCGAGCGCAGGACCTCGGGCGAGACGTCCTCGGCCATCAACAGCTTCAGCCAGTCCAAGAGCTCCGAGGTCGAGGGCTTCTTCTTCAGCCCCGGCACCTCGCGGATCTCGTAGAAGACGTTCAAGGCCTCGCGCACCAGCATCTTGTGCAGGCCCGGATAGTGGACCTCGACGATCTCCTCCATGGTGTCGCGCTCGGGAAAGCGGATGTAGTGGAAGAAGCAACGGCGCAGAAAGGCGTCGGGCAGCTCCTTCTCGTTGTTGGAGGTGATGAAGACGATCGGCCGGCTCTTCGCCTTGATCTCCTGCTGGGTCTCGTAGACGTGGAACTCCATGCGGTCGAGCTCGAGCAGCAAGTCGTTCGGGAACTCGATGTCGGCCTTGTCGATCTCGTCGATCAGCAGCACCGGCGCCTCATCGGCCTCGAAGGAGTCCCAAAGCTTGCCGCGGACGATGTAGTTGGAGATGTCGTGCACGCGCTCCTCGCCGAGCTGCGAATCGCGCAGGCGCGAGACCGCGTCGTACTCGTAAAGGCCCTGCTGCGCCTTGGTCGTCGACTTGATGTGCCACTCGATCAGCGGCTTCGAGATCGCCCTGGCGACCTCATGGGCGAGGATGGTCTTGCCGGTGCCGGGCTCACCCTTGACGAGAAGCGGGCGCTCCAGCGTGATCGCGGCATTGACCGCGACCATCAGATCCTCGGTGGCGACATAGGTATCGGTGCCGGTGAACTTCATGGGACTTCCAACAATTTCGAGACTGCTGCTGACGGCGCAAGAAGATAGGGCGCGAGCGAAAGAGGCGCAAGAGTGCCACGAGTCAGGGGCCGATCGCGCGCCGAGGTCACTCCGCCTGGCGCCATGTTCGCTTGAGCATCCGCCCGACACGGCTATATTCACCTTCAGTCCGGTGGCACGGCCGCCCGGATGGTTGCGGCGCGAGGACCGAATATGGCCCATATCAAGGATCTCGGAAGGCGGATCGAGCTGGTGTCGATGGACCCCCACTGCCACGATATCTCGATCGGCCTCTACGAGCGGTCGGGACCGGCGGGCGGGCCGGAATTCCTGGTCCACACCTACAGCCGGCATGAGGATGCCGCGGCGAGAATCGATGCGGTCACGGCAGCGATGGCGGCCCTCGGCGGCATGGCGGCCGTGGACGGCGATGCGCGTGGCCTTCGCTTTCCCTGCGGCAACGAGCACCGCGCCGCGGTGAAGCGGATCTTTCTCGAGGCCTGCAAGTTGGCGCCCAGCGCCGATGTGGTCGCGCGGCCTCTCACGATCCACGACAAGAAGTCGGGGCTCGAGATCGAGGCGGCGCACGCGGGCGAAGGGTGTTACCGGCTGGGTGCGGCCGGCGAGGCCGAGGGTAGCGAGCGCCGCGTCGCCGCCGTCACCCGGGGGCTGATGAAACTGGCCGAGATGCAGCCGGTCGCCGACAGCTACGATTCCGTCGCCTTCGATTGCGGTCAGGCCCACGACGCCCTGGTGGGGCTGTTGCTCGGCCGGGCGCTCAACGTTCGCGCCGCCATCCGCGAGATCGAGGAGGCGGCGAGCCGCGGTATGCTCGCCGCCCCGGGGGCGCAAGATTCAGGCCCGGTCTCTTTCTGATAAGGAGCTAGCCCGAGATGTCGATCGAAACCCAGACCTCGATGACCAGCCGTGAGCGGGTGATGGCAGCACTCCGGCGCGAGCCCGTCGACCGGACGCCGCTCTGCAACCCGACATCGGTTGCCACGGTGGAGCTGATGGACCTGGTCGACGCGCCCTTCCCGGACGCCAACCGCGAGCCGGAGCTGATGGCGCGGCTGGCCGCGACCGGCTATACCGAGCTCGGCTTCGATACCATCATGCCGGTCTTCTCGATCATCCAGGAATCCTCGGCGCTCGGCTGCAAGATGCAGTGGGAGCAGAAGGACAACTGGCCGACGGTCAGGATGGCCGAGCCGATTTGGGAGGACGTCGATGACATCAAGATCCCGAACGACTTCCTGACCCACCCGGACATGGCCTGCGTCCTGGAGGCGA
>JASLMY010000312.1 GCA_030746295.1 Alphaproteobacteria bacterium
CGATCGTGCCTTCGGGCAGGATGCAGCGACAGACCCGGGTGACGCCTGAGTTCAACAGGATCGTCGGCTCCAACGAGTAGAGCACGTAAACGAGCCCCACCATCATCAGGATGTGGCGCGGGTCGCCGCCGGTCGGCATGTTGATCGAGCTTTCGAGCTGCGGGTCCGAGCCGGTGAAGTCGAAGGTGATCGCATCGCCGTCGATGGTCACGTTGAGGGCGATGCGGCAGGGATGGCCGCCGACCGAGTCCTCGTCAATATAGTCGGAGAAGAAGTACTCGCCGTCGGGCAGGCTTCGAACCAGGGCGCGGGTCTGCTCCTCGGCATAGTCCATCAGCTCGTAGATGCCACGGGCAAAGGTCTCGCGGCCGAACTTGACGATCATCTCGCGGACCTTGCGCTCGCCTGTGTGCATGGCCGCGATCTGCGCCTTGAGGTCGCCCCAGTTCTGATCCGGCACCCGGACGTTGGTCGCCATGATGTCGACGACCTGCTGGTTGAGCTCGCCGCGGCTGTAGAGCTTCATCGGTGGAATCCGGATGCCTTCCTGATGCACCTCGGTCAGCGTTCGCGACAGGCTCGCCGGCACGGCGCCGCCGACGTCGGTGTTGTGGATGTGGCCGACGGCGAAGCAGACGATCTCGCCTTCGTGGAAGACCGGCTTCCAGAGGTGCAGGTCCGGGGGATGGGTGCAGACGAAGCCGCTGTAGGGGTCGTTCGTCATACAGATGTCACCGTCCTCGTAGGACTCGATGGCCTCGATCACGTTGCCGTAGTTGAGGCCGACGAACCAGGTCGCACCCAGCTCGGTCGGGGTCGCGAAGGTGAAACCGTCCGGCGTCGTCAGCGCGGTGGTGAAGTCCTCCGTCTCTTTAACGAAGGTCGAGTGCGCGGTGCGATAGAGCGTGTAGGCCATGCTCTCGGCCGCGGCGCGGCAGTGATTGGCCAGAATTTCCAATGTGACCTTGTCGATCGCCATGCCTCAGGCTCCAGACGTCAGGATGATATTGCCATAGTCGTCGATCTCGCCGGCAAAGCCGTCCAAGACGCAGGTCGTGCAGTCGTCCTGGCTGATCACCGCCGGTCCTTGAAAACGCTGACCCGCCAGCAACGCCGCCCGGTCATAGAGCGGCGCCGGCTGCGCGCCGCCGTCGTAGAAGACCTCCAGCGTCTGCGACGGCTCTGGCGCCGCATCGCTGCGCGCCAGCTTCTTGAACTCGGGCTTCGGCGCCTCGCCGACGACCACGAGGCGGAGGTTGATCGCCTGCACCGGCGCTTCGCTGTCAGCGTGATCGTAGACCCGCTGGTGCTCGTCGTGAAAGGCCCCTGCCATGGCGGCGGCATCGCCGGTCGCGGCCGCCTCCTCGCTGAAATGGGTCTCGATCTCGAACGACTGCCCCCGGTAGCGCATGTCGGCGGAATGCACCAGCCGGTAGGGCCCATCGAAGCCTTGCTCGTCCTGGAGCCAGCCGAGAGCCTCTCGCCTGAGCTCGGCATAGCCCTCGCGGAGCGCGGCCGCCGCCGTGTCGGAATCGAGGTCGAGGTAGACGGTCCTGATGAAGTCGTTCTTGACGTCCGCAATCAGGCCGCCGAAGGCGCTCAAGACGCCGGGCGTGATGGGTACGACGACACGTCGCATGCCCATTTCCCGTGCCAAGAAGCAAGCCAGCATCGGCCCCGCGCCGCCAAAGGCCTGCAGGGTGAAGTCGCGCGGATCGATGCCGTAGCGCGAGACCAGCTTGCTGACCTCCAGGAACATGCCCGAGACTGCGACACGTACGATCGCCTCGGCGGTCTCGTGACGCCCCAGGTCTAGTTGCCGGGCAATAGCGTCGACGGCCTTCTCGGCCAGGTCTTCATGCATGCGGACGGCGCTGTAGCCGAGATCGGACTGGCCGAGAAAACCCAATACGGCAAAAGCATCGGTCAGGGTCGCGCGCTCGCCGCCGAGGCCATAGCAGGCCGGGCCCGGATTGGAGCCGGCGCTCTCCGGCCCGACCTTGAGGACGCCGAGGCTGTCGACATGGGCGATTGAGCCGCCACCCTCGCCGATCGAGGTGACGGATACCGTCGGGATATAGATCGGGAACTCGCCAATGACCTCGCCGATGCCGTACTGCGCCTCGCCGCCGCGAATGAAGGCGACGTCGGCGCTGGTGCCGCCGACGTCGAAGCTCATGGTCTCCGGCGTATCGGTCATACGGGCGACATGGGCGGCACCGATGACGCCGGCCGCGGTGCCGGACAGCAACACCTGCGCGCATTGGCCCTTGGCGAGCTCCGCGCTCATGATGCCGCCGTTCGATTTCGTGATCATCGGCTCGACCGGAACGCCCGCCGACGTGAGAGACCGCTGCAGCGAGTCGAGGTACCGGCTCACCCTGGGCTGCGCATAGCCGGCGACCACCGCCGTCACCGTGCGCTCGTACTCGCGGATTACCGGCCAGACCTCGCTGGCGCAGACGACCGCCAGTTCCGGCGCCTCCCGAGCCAGGATGTCGCGCACCGCCTCTTCATGCGCCGGGTTGCGATAGGCGTGCAGCAGGGCGATGACGACGCCCTCGCCGCCGACCTCGCGGACGCCGGCGAGCGCGGCCAAGACGCTGGCCTCGTCCACTGGCTGATCGACGCTGCCGTCGGCCAGGACGCGTCCGCGAATCGAAAAGACCTTCTCCCTGCCGACCAGCGGCACCGGCCGACGCGAGAAGAGGTCGTAGGGGTCGGGCATCTTGAGGCGGGCGAGCTCGAGCACGTCCTCGAAGTTCTCGGTCACGAAGAGACAGAGGTTGATGCCCTTGCGCTGGATCACCGTGTTGACCCCAACGGTGGTGCCATGGGTCAGGTAGACGATTTCGCCGGCATCGACGCCGTGCCGCTCGGCCAGCTCCTCCAGCCCGCGGATGACCTCTCGACCCGGCTCTTCGGGCGTCGACAGCACCTTCAGGGTCTGGACGGTGTTCGTCGCCTCGGAGAAGACGCAGAAATCGGTGAACGTGCCACCGATGTCGACACCCACGCGATAGCTCATCCGACCCGCCCTACCGTCTTCTTCATCTGCACCACCTCCGATGGCGGCAGCGCCAACGGCGTGCCGCCCAACAGCTCGGTAATTCGGCCCGCCGACTGTCGCAGCGCGGCAATGATAGTCTCGCGAGACTGCAGGAACCGAAAGGTCACTGTCGAGACGTTGAGCGCCGCCACCACCTGTTCGCCCGGCCCGAAGATCGCCACCGCCGCGCCCGAGGCGCCTGGCACTCGCTCGTCCAGGTTCACCGAATAGCCCTGGCGGCGGATCTCCACCAGACGTTTGCGGAAGGCCTTACGGGTGCGCAAAGTGTGCTCGGTCAAGGCCGTCATCCGGGTCCGGGAGAGGTAGTCGTCGACGATCTCGACCGGCGAATAGGCCATCATCGCCTGGCCCAGGGCCGAACAATAGGTCGGCAACACCGTGGTATCGCCGAGGTCGTAACGGACGGCTTGCGGGCTCACGAAATGGCGCAAGATCCGCGTCTCGTGCTCGGCGTCCAGCACGCCCAGGACCGTGGTCTCTCCAAGCTCGTCGCGGAGGTCCAGCATGACCGGGCGCGAAATCCGGGTCAGCAAGGCCACGGCGCCGCCGATCCAGCCGATCCGGCTTTCGCGAAAGACCGGGTTCAGGCGATAGCCCGCGCCGGGCTCGCGACCGAGGTAACCGCGAGCCTCCAATGTGCGCAGCAGCATCGAGGCGCTGCTTTTCGGCAGCTCCAAATACCGCGAGATCTCGCTCAAGGTTAGGCTTTCGTCACGCAGCGCCATGAGCTCGAGGATGTCGAGCGCGCGTTCCGCAGATTTCACCGAGTCGTTCATGTATGTGAACAGAATTCAACAGCCTGAATTAAAGCATTGACCAAGGTCGCGATGCTCGTCAACATATTTCGTAGCGACGGGATGGCGGGTCGCGCCAAAGGGCCGAAGATGCGAACGGACGGGGAGAAAGTTGCGATCGTGACGGGCGGCGCCCGCGGTATCGGTCGCGGGTCCGCCCTGGCGCTCGCCGGCGCCGGTTACCGGATCGGCCTTGTCGACCTGCTGCGCGAGGATGCCGAGGCGACCGCCGACGAGATCCGCGGCCTCGGCGTCGAGGCAACGGTTCACGAGGCGGACGTCGCCGACTTCGCCCGCGCGCAAGAGATCGCTGGTGTGATCGCCGCCGAGTGGGGCGGCATCGACTTCCTGCTCAACAACGCCGGGCGAGCGATGCCCAAGGGCCTGCTCGAGATCAGCGAGGCCGAGTGGGATCGCACCATCGAGATCAACCTGAAGGGCTGCTTCAACTGGTGTCGGGCCGTGGTCCCGACGATGCGGCAGGCGGGCGGCGGCCGCATCGTCTCGATCTCGTCCCTCAACGCCTACACGGGCGGCGTCACCAGCGCCGTCAGCAAGTTCGCCTATGCCGCCGCCAAGGCCGGAATTCTGGGCCTGACGCGCAGCCTGGCGAAGGAGCTGGCGCCGGAGATCACCATCAACGCGATCTGTCCCGGCGTCATCGAGACCGAGGCCACCAGCGGCATGATCGGCGCCCGCCGAGACGAGCTCGTCGCCGGAATCGCACTCGGCCGGCTCGGAACGCCTGCTGACATCGGTAGCGTCGTGACCTTCTTGGCAACGGCGGAGCCGAACTTCATCACTGGCCAGGCGATCACCGTCGACGGCTTTCAATGGGTGATCTGATGGCCAAGGGAGCCACGACGTGCCCGGTCGCATCGCCGTCGCACGCTTGCGCACCA
>JASLMY010000313.1 GCA_030746295.1 Alphaproteobacteria bacterium
CGGTGATCTCGCGGATCACCTTGCCACCGGTGCCGATGACCTCGCGGATCTTGTCGACCGGCACCGACATGGCGTGGATGCGTGGCGCCGATTCCTTCAGATCCTCGCGGGATTCGCCGAGCGCCTTGGCCATCTCGCCGAGGATGTGCAGGCGGCCTTCCTGGGCCTGGGCCAAGGCATCGCGCATAATCGCCTCGGTGATGCCGGCGACCTTGATGTCCATCTGCAGCGAGGTCACGCCGTCCTCGGTGCCGGCGACCTTGAAGTCCATGTCGCCGAGATGGTCCTCGTCGCCGAGGATATCGGAGAGGATGGCGTAGCGGTCGTCCTCCAGGATCAGGCCCATGGCGATACCGGCGACCGCCTTGGAGAGCGGCACGCCGGCGTCCATCATCGACAGCGAGGCGCCGCAGACCGTCGCCATCGACGACGAGCCGTTCGATTCGGTGATCTCGGAGACGATGCGGATGGTGTAGGGGAAGCTCTCGCGATCCGGCATCACCGCGTGCATCGCCCGCCAGGCGAGCTTGCCGTGGCCGACCTCGCGGCGGCCGGTGAAGCCGAAGCGCCCGGCCTCACCCACCGAATAGGGCGGGAAGTTGTAGTGCAGCATGAAATGCTGGCGGTAGTCGCCTTCCAGCGCGTCGATGATCTGCTCGTCCTCGCCGGTGCCGAGCGTCGTGATGACCAGCGCCTGAGTCTCGCCGCGGGTGAAGAGGGCAGCGCCGTGGGTGCGGGGCAGGACCCCGACCTCGGCGACGATCGGCCGGACGGTGCGGGTGTCACGGCCGTCGATGCGCTGGCCCGTGTCCAGGATCTGGCCTCGGACGATGTCCTTCTCCAGCCCCTTGAAGACGCCGCTGATCTCGCCCGGCGTCGTGCCTTCGTCCTCCTCGCCGCGTTCGGCGGTGGCCAGGGTCTCGATGGCCCGGCGCTTGACCTCGGCTATACGCTCGACCCGGCTCTGCTTCACGGGCTCCTGATAGGCAGCCCTGAGGTCGGCCTCGAAGCCGCCTCTGAGGCTGCCCGCGAGGACGCTGTAGTCCTCCGGCTGGGGCAGTTCCCGGGGCTCCTTGGCGGCCGCCTCGGCAAGCTCGATGATGGCCTGGATCACCGGCTGGAACTCCTGGTGCGCGAACATCACGGCGCCGAGCATTTGCTCTTCGGTGAGTTCCTTGGCCTCCGATTCCACCATCATCACGGCATCGTGGGTGCCGGCCACGACCATGTCGAGGGCGCTGCTGGGCAGTTCGTCGACGCGCGGATTGAGGACGTAGTCGTCGTCGATGAAGCCGACCCGCGCGGCCGCGATGGGGCCCAGGAACGGAATGCCCGAGAGCGTCAGCGCGGCGGAGGTGCCGATCAACGCCGGAATGTCGGGATCGTTTTCGAGGTCATGGCTCAAGACCTGGCAGATCACCTGGGTTTCGTTGCGAAAGCCGGGAGCGAAAAGTGGTCGGATCGGCCGATCGATCAGCCGCGACGTCAAAACCTCCTTCTCGGCCGGCCGGCCCTCACGCTTGAAAAAGCCGCCGGGGATCTTGCCGGCGGCATAAGTGCGTTCAACGTAGTGGACGGTCAGCGGGAAAAAATCGATTCCCTCTCGGGGTTTATCCTCGGCGACCACGGTGCAGAGCACCGTCGTCTCATCATAGCGCACGAGCACGGCGCCGTCAGCCTGGCGCGCCATGCGGCCGGTCTCGATGACCAACTCGCGGCCACCCCAGGTCAGTTCCTTGCGATGAATGTCAAACATATCTTCCTTCCTTCAGGCCCCGGCGGCATCGCCGGCGGCCACCTCTAGTCGTACGGGCGCGCTCCGGGCCAATGCCGGAAAGGCACGCCCAAGCGCCTCGGGGCGGCCCCTGCCGTCCCGTCCTCGCGTCGACCGCCGTAGCGGCCGATTGGCGGTTGCCTCATTAGGGTCAAGGCGTCAGCCTAGCGCCGAAACCGGTCAGCGCCGCAGTCCCAAGCGTTTGATCAGGGCCTCGTAGCGACCGGGCGCCTTCCGCTTCAGATAGTCAAGCAGGCGGCGGCGCTGACTGACCATCATCAGCAGGCCGCGTCTCGAATGGTTGTCTTTGTGGTGCTGCTTGAAGTGTTCGGTCAGGTTGACGATCCGTTCCGTCAGGATCGCCACTTGAACCTCGGGCGAACCGGTATCGCCCTCCTTGGTCGCGAACTCCTTGATAAGCTCGCCCTTGCGTACTGCCGTAATCGACATCGTCTACTCCCACGTCTCAAAGATTGAACACCCGCACCGGCCGCACCTCTCCACTCTCGATCAGAGCTAGCGCCACTGGTCGACCATCGACCATCGCGCATACGGTGCCTTGCATGGTGCTGGGGACCCGAACCGCCTGTCCACTTTTCAATCGGGCGGCCTCGGAACCGGTCACGGTCAGCGCCGGGATGTCGGCCAGCGCCGCCTCGACCGGCCGCAAAGCGTCGTCGAGCGCCCCTTTATGCCTCAGGGCCTGCAAATTATCCAGCGAAATCGCCTCCGCTTCCGAGAAGGGCCCGACCCGGGTCCGGCGCAGGGCGGAGACATAAGCCCGGCAGTCGAGAAGGCGGCCCAAGTCGCGCGCCAAGGCCCTGATATAGGCACCCTTGCCGCAGGCGACTAGAAAGCGGGCCCGCTCGGGATCGGCGCCGTCGTCCAGGCGCTCGAAGCGGTCGATCCGCACTTGCCGTGGCGCCAGCTCCGCCGGTCGGCCCTCGCGCGCCAGATCGTAGGCCCGCTCGCCCGCGACCTTGATGGCGGAATAGACCGGCGGCGTCTGCTCGATCTCGCCGAGGAACCTCGGCAGAACCGCCGCCACCTCCGCCGGGCTCGGCCGGCGCTCGCTCGTGGCGACCACCGCGCCGTCGGCGTCGTCGGTATCGCGCTCCTCGCCCCAGCGGAGCTCGAAGCGATACTCCTTGGTCGAGTCGACGATGCGGGCGACGACCTTGGTCGCTTCGCCGAGGGCGATCGGCAGGATGCCGGTGGCGAGCGGATCAAGGGTCCCCGCGTGGCCGGCCTTGGCGGCGTCGAAAAGCCGCTTTACCGCCGCCACGGCCCGGGTCGAGGTCAGGCCCTCGGGCTTGTCGAGCACGATCCAGCCGTTGAGGCGACGCCCGCGTCTTTTACGCGCCATCGTCCTCCTCCCGTCCGGCCGCTCGAGCGACGTCGGCCGAGACTTCCGGGCGGCGCAGCAGCGCCTCGATCCGGTCCGCCTCGTCGAACGAGCGATCGAGGCGGAAGCGGAGCTTCGGCGCGAATTTCAGCTTGACGAGGCGCGCCACCCGCGAGGAAAGCCAAGGCGCCATCCGCGTCAGGCGCGCCAGGACTTCCTCGGCGTCTTGGCCGGCCAACGGCATGACGTAGCAGGTCGCCACCTTCAGGTCGGGCGAGGGCACCACCTCGGTGACGGTGATGGTCGCGCTCGCGACCAACGGATCGCGGATACTGTCGCGCGCCAGCACCTCGGCCAACGCCTGCCGTATGAGCTCCGCTACCCGCAATTGTCGTTGGCTCGGTCCGGACCGTTTCTCTGCACGGTCGGGACGCCACGGCCCTTCCGCCGCGTCTCGTCGTCTTGCCATGGTGTATCCGCCGGCGCTCGCCCCGGCCAGAGCCCTAGAGCGAGCGCTCTATCTCCTCGACCTCGTAGAACTCGAGAACGTCGCCGGACTGGACGTCCTGGTAGCTCTCGAGGGCGATGCCGCACTCGTTGCCTTCGCGGACCTCGCGCACGTCGTCCTTGAAACGCTTGAGCGATTTCAGGGCACCGTCGTGGATGACGATGTCGTCGCGCAGCAGACGGACGCGGGCGTTACGTCGGACCAGGCCCGAAGAGACCCGGCAGCCGGCGACCCGGCCGGCCTTGGTGATCGAGAACACCTCCAGAATGTCTGCCGTGCCGATGATCTCTTCCCGGCGCTCCGGCGCCAAGAGGCCGCTCAACGCCGCCTTCACGTCGTCGACCAGCTCGTAGATGACCTGATAGTACTGGATCTCGACCTTGTCCCGGTTGGACATTTCGCGCGCCTGGGCGTTGGCCCGGACGTTGAAGCCGATGACCATCGCATCGGAGGCGTTGGCGAGCGTAATGTCGGATTCGGTGATGCCGCCGACGCCGCCGTGGAGGACGCGGACCGCGACCTCGTCGGTGCTCATCTTCTCCAGCGCGCCGACGATGGCCTCCAGCGAGCCTTGGACGTCGGCCTTGATGACCACGGGAACTTCCTGGACCTCGCCGGCCTGGATCCGCTCGAACATCTGCTGCAACGAGCCCGGCCCGGTGGTCTGGGTCCGCTGATCGCGGTCGGCGTCCTGGCGATACTCGGCGACCTCGCGGGCACGGGCCTCGTTCTCGACCACGGTGAAATGGTCGCCCGCCTGCGGCGTGCCGCCAAGCCCCAGAATCTCGACCGGCACCGATGGTCCGGCCGAGTCCACGTTGTTGCCGTGACTGTCGATCAAGGCGCGGGCTCGGCCCCATTCGCTGCCGGCGACGAAGATGTCGCCGACGTTGAGCGTGCCGCGGCGGACCAAAACGGTGGCAACCGGGCCCCGCCCCCGATCGAGCTTGGCCTCGACGATCACGCCCTCGGCCATCCGATCCGGATTGGCCTTCAGCTCCAGGATTTCCGCCTGCAGCAGAATGGCCTCGTCGAGCTTGTCGAGATTGGTCTTCGCCATGGCCGAGACATCGACCGTCTGGATGTCACCGCCCATCTCCTCGGCGACGATCTCGTGCTGCAGCAGCTCCT
>JASLMY010000314.1 GCA_030746295.1 Alphaproteobacteria bacterium
GCAACCTCGAGGAGGCGCACTTCAATATCCACTCCGGCCCGGGCGTCCTGTCGCTGCCCGACTACTATCGAACGCCGCTCGCGATCACTGGGGCGCGGGCCAGCGGTCGGGTCGCGGGTGACATACAAACGCTGCAGATCGAGAAACTGGAGATCGATCTCGGCGATGGGGTCGGCGCAACCTTCGCCGGTGTCGCTCGGATGACGGAAGCCGGCCCCGATATTCGCGGTGAGGGCGGCATCGTCAATTTGAGCACCTCCGCACTGGAGCGTTTCTGGCCCGAGGGGCTGCGCCAACGCGCCCGGCGCTGGGTGGTCGGGAACATCAGCGACGGCATCTGCGACAAGGCGGGCCTCGCCGTCGACGTTCGCGCCGCCGAGCTGGCGGCGGGCACGATTCGAGACGATGCCGTGGTCTTCGAGTTTCACTGCCGGGACGTGACGGCCCGATACTGGAAGGCGATGCCGGCGCTGACCCATGCCCGCGGCCACGGCCGGATCAATGCCAAGGAACTGCTGATCACGGTGGAAGAGGCGCGGATGGGTGACATCGCGCTCGCCGAGGGCACGATCAAGATCGATCTTCGCCGCCCCAAGGCGCAATTCGCCGACATCACCTTTCTGGCCAACGGCCCGACCCGATCGGTGCTCGAGATCCTGGAGCGCAAGCCCCTGAGCCTGGTTCAACGCCTCGGGCTGAACGCCGCCGGCGCCACCGGCGAGGCCAGTGTCAGGACCCGGCTCCGCGTGCCGCTGAAGAAGGGGCGAAAGCTCAGCGACATCGGCTATGCGGTATCGGCGTCGCTCTCGGATTTCACGATGGACGAGGCGTTCGGCACCTTTCGCCTCGATCGAGGCGAGTTGCAGTTGACGGTGGCGCCGGACGGCGTCGGCGCCGTCGGCACGGTCGCCCTCAACGGCGTCCCGGCGTCGATCACCTGGCGTCACGACTTCGGCGCCGGGCCCACGCATCCGAGCCGCTATGGCATGGCCGCGGTTCTCGGCGACCGTGAGCGAGCGGCCCTCGGGCTGCGCTTCGCCCCTTACGTCGAGGGGGCGACCAAAGTCGAGTTGCAGTTGGCGAAGGATCGCGCCGGTGGCTTCGACGTTCAGGGCACCGCCGACCTCGCCGGTGCCCGGCTTTCGTTGGCCGAGCTCGGCTGGGAAAAGCCGTTCGGCCAACAGGGGGCCGCCGAATTCGCCTTCAGGTCGCGACCGGGCAAGGCGATCGAGATCGATCGCTTTCGCGTCACCGCGCCCGAATTCGAGGCGACCGGCAAGGCGTCCTACGGCGCCGCTGCGCAGCGGATCAAGTTCGAACGGGTCCGCTTCGGCGGTCACGACTTCGGTGCCGACGTCGACCTCGCGGCCGATGGGGCGACGACGATCAAGGTCAACGGTCGCGTCCTCGACCTCAGAAGCATCATCGACGCCCAGGAGGGCAGGGAGGCGAAAGCACCACGTGCCCTGCGCCTGACAGCGGCTCTCGACAATTTGATCGTCTCCGATTCCTTCTGGCTCAAGGGGGCCAAGGCGACGGCCGTCCACGGTGGCGGGCGATGGCAGGAGATGGTCGCCGTCGGCGGGCTGAACGGTGGTGCCCGGGTCGACATTCGGATGACGCCGGACGGCGAGCGCTACCGAAAGCTGGTGGTCAGCAGCGCTGACGCCGGCGGCACCGTTGCCGCCACCGGCTACCTCAACGGCGTGCGCGGCGGCAAGCTTGTCCTGATCGCGAGGCTGCCGGAGGATTCGGAGAGCACCGAGCCGGTGGTCGGCCGGCTCAGCGCCGAGGATTTCATGCTCGTCGAGGCGCCGCGGATGACGAGCGTCCTGAAGCACCGCTCGATCGCCACCAACGACGACGATGCGGGCGACAGTGTCGCCTTCAAGCGTTTCGAGGCGCCCTTCGTCATGCGCGGCGAGGTCATAGAGGTTCAGCGCGGCCGCGCCGCCGGCCTGTCCGTCGGCCTGACGATCGCCGGCACCATCGATCGGGCGCGCGAGAGCCTGGATCTGTCGGGCAACATCGTGCCGGCCTATGCGATCAACAGCGCCCTTGGGCGAATTCCGCTGGTCGGCGGGCTGCTGGTCGGCCGCAAGGGCGAAGGCGTCTTCGCCCTCGGCTATCGAATTCAGGGGGCGTTGAAGGACCCGAAGGTCACGGTCAACCCGCTGACGGCGTTGGCGCCGGGCGTTCTCAGACGCCTGGTCGAGGCCCTGGGCAAGCCCAGCGCCGACGAGCCGACGGGCCTCGACGAGGACGGCCCGTCGACCGATTCGCACACGCCCTGAAACAACGCCTCAGACGGCGCGCACCAGGGCGTGCCGCTTGCGACCCGCCGAGAGCTTGATAATGCCGGCAGCGTCGAGATCGGCCGCCGTCGCGGTCTGGAACTCGTCCACGACGACATCGTCGTTTAGGCGGGCGCCGCCACCCTTGATCAGCCGTCGCGCTTCGCCGTTGGAGGCGCAGAGCCCGCTACGCGCGAGCAACTGGAATAAGGCGATGCCGGCGTCGAGCTCGGCCCGGCCGACCTCGATCGCTGGCAGGTCGTCGCCGATCCGGCCTTCCTCGAAGGTGCGCCGGGCGGTCTCGGCCGCGGCCTCGGCGGCGGCCCGACCATGCGCCAGCGTTGTCGCCTCGTCGGCCAGGACCTTCTTGGCCTCGTTGATCTCGGCGCCCTCCAGCTGCTCCAGGCGCCCGATCTCGTCGAGCGGCAGCTCGGTGAAGAGCTTGAGGAAGCGGCCGACGTCGTCATCCTCGGTATTGCGCCAGAACTGCCAGTAATCGTAGCTCGAAAGCATGTCCTCGTTGAGCCATACCGCACCCGATGCCGTCTTCCCCATCTTCTGGCCGGATGCGGTTGTTATCAAGGGGTTGGTGAGTCCAAATAGACCAATACTGTCGACCCGCCGACCCAGCTCGACGCCGTTGACGATGTTGCCCCACTGGTCCGAGCCGCCCATCTGCAAGCGGCAGCCGTAGCGCCGGCTGAGCTCGAGGAAATCATAGGCCTGTAGGATCATGTAGTTGAACTCGAGGAAGCTCAGGGCATGCTCGCGCTCGAGGCGGAGCTTGACGCTCTCGAAGCCGAGCATGCGGTTGACCGAGAAATGGCGGCCGTAGTCGCGCAGGAAGGGGATGTAGCCGAGCTCGTCCAGCCAGTCGGCGTTGTTGACCATGATGGCATCCGTGGGGCCGTCGCCGAAGCGGACGAAGCGCTGGAAGACCTGCTTGATGCCGGCCATGTTGGCCTCGATCTGGGCCTCGCTCAGCAGTTGGCGTTGCTCGTCCTTGCCCGAGGGGTCGCCGACCTTGGTGGTGCCGCCGCCGATCAGGACGATCGGCCGATGCCCACACTGCTGCAGGTGCCGCAGCATCATGATCGACACCAGGCTGCCGACGTGCAAACTTGGCGCCGTGCAGTCGTAGCCGACATAGGCCGTCACGATCTCGCTGGCCGCCAGATCGTCCAACGCCTCCTCGTCGGTGGCCTGGTGCAGATACTGCCGCTCGACGACAGTGCGCAGGAACTCGGATCGGTGCTTGCTCATGATGGTTCGCTTGGAATACGGACGCCGCCGGTGCTTCGGCGCGTCTGGGCGGCGTCATCTAACATGAAAGGGCACAGCGGCTCAACGGCGGTGCGGGGGACGGTGCGGGGGGCTACGCGGGGGCTTCGATGGCCAAGCCGCTGACCGCCATCGGCCTGATGAGCGGAACTTCGCTCGACGGCATCGATGCCGCCCTCTTGGTCACCGACGGCGAGCGGGTCGACCGTATCGGCGGCTGCGCGACAACGCCCTATCCGCCAGCCTTGAAAGAGCGTCTGTTGGGAGTTCTCGGCGGCCGTGGTGAGGTGGCCGCGGCCGCCGACGCGATCACGCGGGCCCATGCGGAATCTGTTCGTCTTTTCCTTCAAGAAAATAAATTAACTTACCAGAATATAGATATTATCGGATTCCACGGGCAAACCATACTGCACCGACCGCAAGAGGGTCGGACCTGGCAGATCGGCGATGGCCGGCTGCTGGCGGCACTGACCGGGATCGACGTCGTCGACGACTTCCGCAGTGCCGACGTCGCCGCCGGCGGCGAGGGTGCGCCGCTGGCCCCGCTCTACCACCGAGCGCTCGCCCGGTCGTTGGCGCGGCCGCTCGCGGTCCTCAACATCGGCGGCGTCGCCAACCTGACCTGGATCGGCGCCGAGGACCGGCTGATCGCCTTCGATACCGGGCCCGGCAATGCGCTGGTCGACGACTGGGTGCGCACGCACGGGCGTGGCGAGATGGACCGGGACGGCGCCATTGCCGCGCGCGGTCGGGTCGACGAGGGCCGCCTCGCCGATATGCTGGCGCATCCCTATTTCGATCGGCCGGCGCCGAAATCGCTCGATCGCGACGATTTCCAGGCGCTCGCCACCGACGGCTTGTCGTTGGCGGATGGGGCGGCGACGCTGACCCGGTTCACCGTCGAGGCGGTGGCGCGGGCCCTCGACCAGGTGCCGGCGGCACCGGTGCGCTGGTTGGTCACCGGCGGCGGCCGTCACAACCCGACGCTGATGGCCGGGCTCGGCGGTCGTCTCGGGGTCGGCGTCGAGCCGGTCGAGGCGGTGGGCTGGCGTGGCGACGCGCTGGAGGCCGAGGCCTTCGCTTTTCTCGCCGTCCGCTCGCTTCGCGGCCTGGCCTTGAGCCTGCCATCGACGACCGGCGCCGAAATGCCCGTGACCGGCGGCGTCCTGCATCGCGCCAG
>JASLMY010000315.1 GCA_030746295.1 Alphaproteobacteria bacterium
CGACAAGGCCGCCGCACCGCCGATGCCCGACATGGGCGGCATGGGTGGCATGGGCGGCATGATGTAAGGGCCGCAAAACGAGCCCCTTGAGAAACCAACACCAAACTTCAAGGGCCGCCTTCGGGCGGCCCTTTTTTCATTGTTTTTCTGAAGTTTGTCGGCGACGGCTCAATTTTTCGATGAGGTTTGTTGCGATGCCCGGGCGGCTCCAGGGGCAAACCGCGATGCAAATGCCGCAGCCGTAGCTTTCGTTGAAGTAGCTGAGGCAGGCATCGAAGTCGACGTACCACTTGGTGCTGCCGCGCACCAACTGCTTCTCGTGGCTGATCGCCGCCGGCGGGCAGGCCCGGGCGCAGACCCGGCAATTCTCGCAAAACCCATCGGCGCCGAACGTGTCGGCCCGGTCGGCGGCGAGCGGCATGTCGGTCAAGACCGAGGCGAGGCGGAAGGATGAGCCGTATTCCCGGTTGATGATCGAGCCGTGCTTGCCCAATTCGCCGAAGCCGGCCTGAAGCGCGGCCGGGATCATCAGCGCCGGCCCGGCCTGCGGGCCGCCATGGGCAAGGGCTTCGTAGCCTTGGCCCAAGATCCAGTCGGCCAACGCCCGGGCGGCGCGAGTGCCGCGGTTGTACTGGCGCATGACCTCGATCACCGACGGCGGCTCGGGCGCGGCGGCGAGCTCGGTATGGTCCATGGCCAGGCCCAAGACGATCATCCAAGGGAAGTCCGCCTCGTAGCCATCGAACACCCAATCCGGCCGCATCGCGGCGATGCCGGCCAAATCGGCCTCGTTTCGAAGCGCGACGTCCTTGACCCGACGGGTCCAGTCGGCCGCCTCGCGCCGGCGCCCGCGCTTGCCTTTCGGGATGCGTTCCTTCGGCCCCCGACCGCCGAGGCCCTGGGCTATCCCCGCCACCGCCGGCACGTCACGCTGGGTCCGAGCCAGCATGTACTGCTGCAAGGGACCGTGCGGGATCCGCCCCGGCGAATGCCAATAGATCGGCGACGGCCGCCGTGCCTCGACCTCGCCGAGGCCGTTCAGCGTATTGCCGGAGATCTGGGGCCAGAGCGCTTGCTGCTCGGCACTGGCACGGAAGGGGCGGTCGGCGGTCCTCGCCATCGGGGCGCGCTCCCGGCTCAGTCCCGGAGGTCGAGCTTGTAGGTCACGAGCGCGCTCGCGACCTCGCGCCGGGCAGTATCGCGAACCTCGACGGTGACGACGGAGAGGGTGCCGCCGCGGCGGATCACCCGGGCCTCGGCCAAGAGGTCGCCCTCGAGGCCGGGGGCCAGAAAGTTGGTCGTGAAGCCGACGGTGGTGCCGCGGCTCCGCTCGTTGACCCGGTTCGAGGCCCAGGCGGCGGCGGTGCCGGCGGCGTCGATCAACGCCGCCGTGGCGCCGCCGTTGACGATGCCGTTGGTGTTCATGACCACGGGCGAATGGGCGAGGCGGACGACGCAGAGGTCCTCGTCGGCCGAATCGAGCGACAACCCGATGTGCCGACCATGCGGTCCCTGGACGATCTTGTCGGAGATTCTTCGGCGTACTTCATCTTTCAACACAATCGACTGCTCCGGTATTTCAATCTTGTAACTGAAGAAGTTTGGGATGCCCGGTTCAGGCCTTGGTCTCCTCGGCCTTGGCGGCATCCCAAAGCTGGTCCAACGCCTCCAGCGTCGCGCTTTCGCTGTCGACCCCCTGGTGCGCCAGAAGCGTTTCGACGCGCCGAAACCGGCGCTCGAACTTGGCGTTGGCACCTCTGAGCGCTGCTTCTGGGTCGATCTCGAGGTGGCGGGCGAGGTTGACTAGGGCGAAGAAGAGGTCGCCGAGCTCCTCCGCCGCAGCCTCGCCGCCATCATCGCCGTCGTTCAGGGCTTGGCGCAGCTCCACCACCTCCTCCTCGACCTTGTCGAGGACGGGCAGGGCGTCCGGCCAATCGAAGCCGACCCGGGCGGCGCGGTTCTGCAACTTCAAGGCCCGCATCAGGGCCGGATAGGCGAGCGCCACGCCGTCGAGGGCGCTGGGTGCGCGGCCTTGGCGCTCGGCGGCCCGGGCGCGCTCGGCCGCCTTTTGCGCTTCCCAGGCATGCGTCTGCGCCGTCGCCGTCGCCACCTTGCCGTCGCCGAAGACGTGGGGGTGCCGCTGGACCATCTTGTCGGCAACCGTGTCGACCACATCCCAAAAGGAGAATTCTCCCGCTTCATCAGCCATTTGTGCGTGAAATACAACCTGAAACAAGAGGTCCCCGAGCTCGCCTCTGAGGGCCACCATGTCGGCCTCGGCGATGGCCTCGGCGACCTCGTAGGCCTCCTCGATGGTGTAGGGGGCGATGGTGGCGAAGTCCTGTTCCAGGTCCCAGGGGCAGCCGCCGTTGGGATCGCGCAGCTTCGCCATGATCCGGACCAGGCGCTCGATTCGGGCGGCATCGTCGGTATCCGCTGTCATGGGGCCGGAGTCTACGGCAGCGGAAGGGCGACGCAATAGCCGAATGCGCCGGGGGGCCCCCGGCAAGCCGGCAAGTGCCGCCAGGCCGCGGGATGCGTTAGATTGCCGCTCCCAGCGCCGATACCTGAAGGAGGGTTCCCTGGCCGAATTCGTCGTCGTCGCAATCGCCTTGGCGCTCGCCTCGGCGACACCGGGCCCCGGCGTCTTTGCGCTGGTGGCACGGGCGCTGGCCTCGGGCAGCTGGGCGACGCTGCCGATGGCACTCGGCATGATGCTCGGCGACCTCGTCTACCTATTGCTGGCCGCCTATGGCTTGAGTGCCGCGGCCCGTCGGCGTCTGAACCGCAGCGCGGGTGTCGTGCTGGTGGGCGCGGCGGGCGCCGTGATCGCGAGCTGAAGGGGACCTGAAAGGGTTCCGCTCTATTGGCTGTTTGTCGCATAAGATATATTATGTCAAATAACAGGTATCGAATTTGGGCTGAAAACCGGCAAATGCGATTGAGAGGTTACGCGTGCCTGTCATGCCCTATTCACCGACTTCGACGACCAGGCCGTCGTAGGCCGGCTCGACACCCGACGGCAGTGCCGCCAGCAACGTTCGGTAGTCCATACCCCAGGTCATGTGGGTGAGATAGGCGCGCCGCGGCTTGACCCGCTCGATCCAGCCGAGCGTCATCTCCAGATGGGCGTGTGTCGGATGCGGCTCGTAACGAAGGGCGTCGACGATCCAGGTGTCGACGCCGTCGAGGGCCTCGAATGCTGCTTCGTCCAAACCATTAAGATCCGTTGAGTAAGCGATTGGTCCAAACCGAAACCCGAGAGACGTAACCGGTCCATGCGCCTGCCGGAACGGGACCACGCCGATTTCTCCCAGACGGAACGTCTCGGTATCGATCTCGTGCGCCTCGCAGATCGCTGGATAGCCGGAACTTGCATCGAAGGCGTAGTCGAAACGCTTGGCCAGGCCCGCCAAGGTCGGCCGATCGGCGTAGACCGGCATCCTTCGGCGCTGCATCAGGACGAAGACACGCAGCTCGTCAATGCCGTGGGTGTGGTCCGCATGGTCATGGGTGTAGAGGACCGCGTCGAGGCGACGGATGTCGTGGTCGAGGCATTGGGCCCTGAGATCGGGCGAGGTATCAACCAACAGGGCCGTTTCGCCTTCCTCGACCAGGATCGAGGCTCGCCGGCGGCGGTTCCGCGGCTCGTTCGGATCGCAAGCGCCCCAGTGGCCGCCCCGGCCCGCATCATCGGGTCCGCCGATCCTCGGCACCCCGCCCGAAGTGCCGCAGCCGAGCACCGTAACACGCATCAATTTGCTATTTTTCGAAAGGGTTGTGGGATTTTCATGAAGAGACGGTTGAAGTTTGCCGTCGTCGCGTCGGCGACCTCGGCCACCGACAGGCCCTTCACCCGAGCCAGGCAGGCGGCCGTGTGGGCGACGAAGGCCGGCTCGTTGCGCTTGCCCCGCATCGGTACCGGTGCCAGATAAGGCGCGTCCGTCTCTATCAGCAGCCGGTCCATCGGCGCCCCCGCCGCGATCTCGCGCAACTCTACGGCCGACTTGAAGGTCAGGATTCCGGAGAGCGAGAGATAGAGGCCGAGGTCGAGGGCCGCGGCGGCGAGCTCGGGCCCCGAAGAAAAGCAATGCATGACGCCCGTATAGGCCCCTTCTTTCATCTCTTCTTTCAAGATTTGTGTCATTGCCCCGTCAGCCTCCCGGCTGTGCACGATCAGCGGCAGGCCGCTCTCGCGGGCGGCCGCGATATGGGCCCGAAACTGTCGTTCCTGAGTTTCCCGGGGGCTATGCTCGTAGTAAAAATCGAGCCCGGTCTCGCCGATGCCGACGACCTTCTCCGGCGCGGCCATGCGCACCAGGTGGGTCGCCTCGACCTCGGGCTCGGCCGCGGCCTCGTGCGGGTGGATGCCGACCGAGCAATAGACGTTCGCGAACCGCTCGGCGATGGCATAGACGGCATCGAAACAGGTGAGCTTGGTCGAGATCGTCAGCATTTGGCCAACCCCCGCCGCTTCGGCCCGGGCGACGACCGCGTCGAGCTCGTCCGAGAGATCGGGAAAGTCCAGGTGACAATGGCTGTCGACCAGCATCGCCGCCCTCCCCTTGCCGGCTCAGCCAGCAGCCCGACCGCCCTCGTCCTCGACGAAGCGCGGGAAAATGCCCTCGGGGGCCGGCAAGTCGGTGCCGGGCTGCAGCGCATGGTCGGGGCCGAGATAGCCGAAGTCGCGCTCGCCCGAGGCCACCGCCAACTGCGCCAACAGGTTGGCCGC
>JASLMY010000316.1 GCA_030746295.1 Alphaproteobacteria bacterium
GCCGATACTCGGTGAAGTAGGCCTCCGCCATCTCCGGCGTATCGGGTGAACTGGGCCTCGAAGCGGCTGCTCCACCAGCCGCGAAAGCCATTGTGGCCCTTGCATTCCTTCAAGTCCGCGCGCGGACAGGGCTTGCCGTTGGCCAGCCGGCAGACGGGGAACTGGCCGACGAAGTCGCCGGCGACGCAAGGGCGCCCTGGCCCGGCCGGGTTGACGAAACCGTACCAGTACTTGGCGCCTGTCGACTTGGTGCCGGCGAAGAGCACCGCCGTCTTGCCCGAGCGGGTGGTGATCCAGGCGCCGCCTTCCCACTCGTCGGCGTGCTGGTAGCCCGTCAGCGCGCGCTCGATCCGCTCGGTGTTGCGCGAGCTCTCGTAGTGGAGGAGGGCTATTTCCTTAAGCCGCGTGCCGGGCGCCGCCGGCGTGCCCTCGGGCTCGGTCCAGGGGCGATAGGCGAAGAGCGTCGGTCCCATGCCGGACCAGCCGCCGTCCCGGTAGCGCCCGGTGGCAAGCCGGCGGCCGCCAACGTGGGCCGCCGCCCAGGCCTCGGGGATCTCGAAGAGGTAGCCGTTGACCGCGTAGTCGCTCCGCCGGCCGATGTACCAGCCGCCGGTGAAGGCCGGCCGCGACAGGGTCGGGCTGATCCAGGCGTGGGTCGGGATCTGCTCGGGCGGCTGCATATGCTGGCCCCAGGCGAGATGGATTAGGGGCCCCTGCCCGGGCGTCTCGAGATAGGCCATGCCGGTGCGCGGCAGCTCGTTGCGGCCCTTGAAGCGCCCTTTGGCGACGTCGTGGAAGCGCTGCAGGAAGCGGGCCTTGGGCAATGCCCCTGGTTGTTTGGCCCTAACCGGTGCGGGGATCGTGATCTCGGCCACCTGGTTGCCGTCGGGCAGCTCGCCATAGGGCATGCGGTCGTGACCCATGACGAAGAGCGATCCCGGATGCCGGTCCGGCGCGCCGCCCGGGTCGCCGTCGGGCCGGAAGGTCATGGCGCCGGCGCCCCAGGCGAAGGTCTTTGGCCGCTCGCCCTCGTCGGGCAGGCGGAAGGCGCCGAGATAGCGAAAGTCCGCCGGTGCCAGCCGCGTCTCGGCGGCCCGGACGGCCGGCGTGGAGGTCAGCAGGAAGGTGGCGGCGAGAGCCAGCAGCAGGGCTGGGACCGGCGGAGGCCGACGCTCGTCCCCCGGCGAGCCTGGCCGATCGGGTCCGATCATGTCTGTCACTCCGTATCTCCCAGAGCGACATTCGAGGTGATGGCGCAACCTCGCGCCATGATCTGCCGCAACCCTCGGGCCACCGGCCGCGGGGCGCCGCCGGGCTAGAAGAAGTCCTTGAGGTCTTGGAGGAAGACGCAGACGACCGAGCAGTCGGGACTGACCCGCATCCAGGGCGCGGTGGAGATCATCGCGATGGTGAGGGCGACGAGAGTGAAGAAGACGAGGAAACCGACGACGCTGCGCAGCGTACGCATCGGCGATCTACGGGCCCGCGCCTGGCCGGCCCCGCTGCCACCGTCGGTGTCGTTCTCGCTGTTCATCGTCGTCTTAGTCTCCCCGCTTATGGCCGCGCGGGCAATGTCCGCCTAATTGAAGCCCAGAACTTTGCCCGGCAGCCAGAGCGCCAGGTTCGGGTAGGCCATCACGAGCGCGAGCGCGATCAGCTCCAGGATGATGAAGGGGATGACGCCCCGATACATGTCGCCAAGCTTGATCTCCGGCGGGCTGATGCCGCGCAGGTAGAAGATCGCCGGCGCCATCGGCGGGGTCAGATAGCTGGTTTGGATCACGATCAGGAACAGAATCGAGAACCAGACGACGTCGAAGCCGAATTGGCGCATCAGCAGCACCGAGATCGGGACGAAGACGAGGATGATCGAGATCATGTCCAGGAAAAAGCCGGCGAGGAAGGCCAGCGCCAGGATGACGAAGATCGTCGACCAGGGGCCGAGCCCGGCCGCCTGCATCAGATCCTCGATCAGCGTCATGCCGCCGGTGGCGACAAAGACGCCGGAGAACATCATGCCGCCGAGATAGATCATCAGGATCATCGAGGTCACCAGCAGGGTCCGGATCAGCGCCTCTTTCAGTACGTAGAAGGTGAAGGTTCGGTAGAAGAGGGTCAGCAGCACGGTGCCCGCCGCCCCCGTCGCCGCCGCTTCGGTCGGCGTCGCTGCACCGATCATGATCGAGCCCAGGACGGCGACGATCAGCAGCACCGGCGGGACCAGGGCCCGGAAGGTGACCGCCAGCTTGGTGAGCAAGGGCGGCTCGTAGGCGTCCGGCGGCAGCCGCGGGCCGAACCTCGGGAGCACGGTGCAGAGGCCCAGGATATAGAGGATGTAGAGCCCGGCGATCAGCAGCCCCGGGATCAGCATGCCGATGAAGAGGTCGCCGACCGAGACGCTGGCGACCGGGCCCAGCAGCACCACCACGATCGACGGCGGGATGATGGTGCCGAGCGAGCCGCCGGCGCAGATCGTGCCCGAGATCAGGCCCTTGTCGTAGGCGTGCTTGAGCATCGCCGGGATCGCCAGCAAGCCGACCACCGACTCGGTGGCACCCAGAACTCCGCTGGCGGCAGCGAAGACGACGCACATCAGCACCGTGCCGACCGCGAGGCCGCCCGGAAGTTGCCGGGTCCAGAGGTGGATCGCGTCGAAGAGCCGGGTGGCGATGCCGGCCCGTTCCAGCATCGCACCCATGAAGATGAAGAGCGGGATCGCCGCCAGCACGTAGTTGTTGGTGACGTCGTAGACCTTGGTCGTCAGGACCTGTGCCAGTGACTCGGGCGGCCAGCGCAGCAAGCCGAAGAGGAAGGCCGTGCCGAAGAGCGAGAGGGCAACGGGAAAGCCCATGAAGATGCAGAGCATCAACACCGGGAACATCCAGACGGCGATCGAGATGGTCATGGCCTCGCTCTACCCGGCGCCTATTCCACCTGCGCGGTGACTGTGCGAAGCGGGGGTGGTCGATCGGGTTGTGTCGTCGGTCGATCCGGCGCCGTCACTGCGGCGGATCCTCGACGATGATGAAGTCCGCGTCCATGGCCTGCTCGCGGGTCGGGATCGCCGCCTGGTAGGCGTCGGACGCGTACCAGTCGCGTGCCGCCTGGGCATCGGCGAAGCGAATGATGACGGCCATCTTGTGGTCATGGCTGCCGGCCAGGACGTCGGTGACCGGCGCCCCGGTGACGAACTCGCCGCCGGCCGGCGCGAGCGAGGGGCCGGCCAGGGCCCGGTACTCGTTCAGCTTCTCCGGGTCCTTGATGGTCGCGTGCACGATGACGTAGGCGCTCATGGTCGAATTCTCCCTCCGTCGCGGTCGAGCCCTTCGCCCGATCCAGCAGTGAGCGGCCCCCCCTCACTCCAGGACCGACACTAGCGAAAGCGGCTGAGCTCGGAAACCGCGATCCGCATCTCTTAAGGCATGGCCGGCGACCGGCGATGCCCGACGGGGCCAGAATTTGGCCGTGCGCTCCTTCCGACTCGGCTGCTTCCGTCGTCATGGCCGGCGCTCAGGCGGTCTCACTCTCCTCGCCCTCCGGCTTGGCGATCTCGCTGGCGTGCGCCTCGGCCACAGGATGTCCGAATCCCCAGGTCGTCGGCTTCGTCTCCGAGCTCCTTTTTGACCGCACCATGGAAAGCGGGTATATACCCATAGATGTCCGATACGATTTGCATAGGCATCAAGTTGCGCCGCGCCGCGCAAGCGATTGCCAAGCTCTATGATCAGGCCCTGGTGCCCGCCGGCATCACCATCACACAGTTTTCGCAGATGCATGCGATCGGCCGGCTGGAGGCGCCAAACCTCGGGCAGCTGGCCCGGGAAACCCACCTCGATCGCAGCACGCTCGGACGCAATATCCGCACGCTCGGTCGCCTTGGGCTGATCGAGCACGGACCGGGGGCCGACGAGCGTACGCGTATCATCAGACTGAGCGAGAAAGGTAAAGAGACGCTGCGGATGGCGACGCCGCGCTGGCAGGTCGTCCAGGACAGCCTGGAGGCGGAACTCGGTTCCAAGCAGCGCAGCGATCTCTTCGCCATCCTGAGCAGTCTGGAAGCATTGACGTCTTTGAACGAGACAATTGGAGGGGAAAATGGACCAAGCGGTTGACGATAGGACGATCGAGCAGGGAGAGACCTTGAAATCCGTGGTCTGTCAGAGCTGCGACGGCTTCTGCCCCGTGACCGCGAAGGTCGTGGATGGCCGCGTCGTCAAGATCGCGACGCGCGACCATCCTCTCTTCAAGGGCGTCTTGTGCATGAAAGGCGCCTATGCACCGAAGCATTTCTCCCATCCCGACCGGGTGCTCCATCCGCTGAAGCGGGTCGGCGAGCGCGGCAGCGGCGAGTGGCAGCGCGTCAGCTGGGACGAGGCGATGGACGACATCGCGCTCCGGCTGCAAAAGGTCATCGATCAATATGGGCTGGAAGCTTTCGCCGTCGCGCAAAGCGGCGCCACCGGGGCTAGTGACGGCGGTCTCTGCCGCCGCTTCATGAACCACGTTGGCTCGCCCAACTGGATCGGCGGCGTCGCCTACTGCGCTGGCAACACCGCCGCCGTCAATCGTTACGTCTACGGCTGGTTCCCGCGCTCCGACATCATGAATTCGAAGTGCATCTTGCTGATCGGACACGATCCGCGCCGCCACAGTTGGACGATGGAATACAAAGCGATACGACTGGCCCAGGCGGGCGGCGC
>JASLMY010000317.1 GCA_030746295.1 Alphaproteobacteria bacterium
TGTGGACGCTGCCGAGAATGTAGCCGCCCCCCGGGGTCATGACGTCGATCATGCGGCGCACCTCTGCCCGCACCTCGGCCGGCGTGCCGAAGGGCAGGATCTTCTGGGTGTCGACGCCGCCCCAGAAGGCGAGACGGTCGCCGAAGTCGTGCTTGAGGCGGGCGGGATCCATGTCCCTTGCGTTGACCTGCACCGGATTCACCGCGTCCACCCCCAGCTCGATGAGGTCGCCGAAAAGGGCCGAAGCGGCGCCGCAGGTGTGAAACATCACCTTGACGCCGCGCTCCTTGACCGCCCCGATCATGCGGGCGTGCCGGGGCTTGATTAGCTTGCGGTAGACCTCGGGGCTGAACAGGGTCGCCTGCTGCGACGCCAGGTCGTCGCCGAGGTATACCACGTCGACGTTGTCGCCGAGAATATCGAGGACGTTGCCGGCCACCCCGATCCAGTAATCGGCGACGATGTCCATCAACCGGGCGGCGTAGTCCGGGTTCTTGTAGAGGTCCATCAGCCACTGGGCCCAGCCGCGGACCCACTGCCCCTGGTGGATAACCCCCGACGGCAGGCCGAGCACGATCGCGCAGTCCGTGTTCTCGCGCAGGGCCCCCGCCCGCTCCGCCAGGCCGCGGTAATAGCCCTCGTTCTCCGGGTCCGGCCAGTCGTGGCCCTCGAGGTCGGCGATCTCCGCCGGCCTGTCGTAGAAGGGGCCCTCCACGCTCATATAGGGATGGGTATCCCGCTTCTCCCAGGTCGTGCCCCACTCGTCGACGAAGGAATCCTCGTCGATCTCGCGGTAATGGCCACCCTCGTAGCCGCCGATGCCGAGGAAGCGGGTGTCGATGTCGAAACGCTGGAGGATCTCCTCGTCGGGGACCACGGTGCGCGAGCGCTTGACGGCGATCGCCGGCTCCCGATCGACGCTGAGATGCGCCCGAAGCCTTTCATAGGCGGTGTAGTAGATGGTGGTCGCCATGGCGCCACCGAAGTCGATCGGGATGCGGTCGGTCTCCTGGTGGTTCAGGGCCGCGAGGACCCGCTCCCTATGGCTCATCGATGATCCGGTCATGGTGCCCTCCGCAGGCGATGGACGATGCCGACGGCCCGCGCTTTCCGCGCCGGCCGACACTCCATCCCCTGGCACGCTTCCCCGGAAATTTCCCTAGCGCCGTCTTCCCCATCGGCGCTTCGACAAACTCTACATCATGCGGCCGCCCGAGGGCAGGGCCGTGCGCTCAGGCCCGTCGACGCCCCCGTCGTCTGGGCGTTGCCTCCGCCGCCACGGCCGCGTCCGGCGCTGTCGGCCCGCGTTGCCGGTCGGCGTTGGGGAACTCGTGGTGCTGGTGCGGGATCGCCATGGCGGCGACGAAGTAGTCCTGGAATAGCGGCTCCGCAGCGGTCTCGATCTTCTCGATGCGGCGCACTACCGCCTCGATCTCAGCCCGCGAGGCGCGGTTCAGAAGGGCGATGCGGGCGCCCGTGCCGGCGGCGTTGCCGGCCGAGCTGACGCGGTCGAGCGGGCAGTCGGGAATGAGGCCGATCGCCATGGCGTGGCTCGGATCGATGTAGGAGCCGAAGGCGCCGGCGAGGACGATGCGGTCCGGCATCTCGACGCCGAGCCGGTCCATCAGCAGCCGGGCACCGGCATAGAGCGCCGCCTTGGCGAGCTGGATGGCACGGATGTCGGTCTGCGTCACCAAGAGCTCGGGCTGTCCCTGGCGCAGCCGATAGGCAAAGGTCCGGCCGTCGGCGACGACATGGGGTGAGCTTTCGGATACCTTGCCGTCGATCAGGCCGCTGGGCGTGACGATGCCGGCGAGGTACATCTCCGCCACCGCCTCGATGATGCCCGAGCCGCAGATCCCGGTGACCCCGAACTCGGCGATCTCATCCTCGAAGCCGGCCTCGTCCGACCACTTGTCCGAGCCGATGACCTTGATCCGCGGCGTGAGCGTTTTGGGCTCGATCCGGACCCGCTCGACGGCGCCGAGGGCGGCCCGCTGGCCGGCGCTTATCTGTGCCCCCTCGAAGGCGGGGCCGGTGGGGCTGGAGCAGGCCAAGAGCCGTTCCTTGTTGCCGAGCACGATCTCGGCGTTGGTGCCGACGTCGACCAGAAGGGTGATCTCGTCCGCCTCGTGCGGTGCCTCGGAAAGGACGACGCCGGCGGTATCGGCGCCGACATGGCCGGCGATGCAGGGTAGGACGTAGACCCGGGCTTCCGCGTGCAGGTTCAGATCCAGCTCGCGCGCCTTGCAGGCGAAGGCGTTTTCGGTAACCAGCGGGAACGGCGCCGCGCCGAGCTGCAGCGCGTTCAAGCCCAAGAGGCAATGGTGCATGACCGGGTTGCCGACGATCGTCAACTCGAGGATGTCTTCGGGCGCGACCGCGCCGGCCAGCGCCGTCTCGGCCGCCAGGTTGTCGATCGCCTCGCGCACTACCGCGGTTGGCTTGTCGGCGTCGTCGGGATTGAGCTGCAGGTAGGAGAGCCGGCTCATCACGTCCTCGCCGAAGCGGATCTGCGGGTTCATGACGCCGCTGGCGGCGATGACCTCGCCGGTGGCGAGGTCCGACAGATGGGCCGCGATCGTCGTGGTGCCGACGTCGATCGCCAGGCCGTAGGCACGCTCGCGGAAGCCGGGCCAGACGGCGACGACCTCCCGGCCGTCGCGCACCGCCACCGTCAATGCCCACTCTCCCTCGCGCAAGGCCGGCGAGAGCCGCTGCAGGACGGCGAGGTCGATCGTCAGGCCCGTCAATTCCCACTGCGCCGCCAGCGCCTCCTCTAGGCGCACCAGGTCGCTGGTCTGATCTTCGAGGCTGGGCCGCTCGATCTCGACATAGTGCAGCCGCAATACCGGATCGATTTCGACGGCGCGGACCTCGGCCCGTTTGCGGACGATCTGCTTGTGCAATTGGCTCTCGGCCGGCACGTCGATGACGGCGTCGCCCAGGATGTTGGCGGCGCAGCTGAGCCGGCGGCCCTGGCTGAGGCCGCGTCGGGCGCCGTAGCGGGCTTCGAGCTCACCCGCCGTCGAGAGATGCGCTTCCTCGGAGACGATGTTGAACTTGGCGAAGGCGCCGCTCGAGACCGAGATCTGGCAGCGACCGCAGAGGCCGCGGCCGCCGCAGACCGAGTCAATGTCGACACCGAGGCTGCGCGCCGCCTGCAGCAGAGAGGTGCCATGCGCGAAATGGCCGCGTCGGCCCGACGGCAAGAAGACGACCAGAGCCTCTTCGGGCGATTTTAGATCGGCGCTTGGCTCGCTCACCGGCGACATTCCCTCGACATGGCGGGCGGCCTCGCCGCCGCCCTCGACGGCGCCATGATCGCCCCCGGAGCCGTCGCCCGCAACGGCCTTGGCGTGGCGCCGGGAACGGTCATTCGCCCGCTTCCCGGCTCGCCGCTTCGAGCGCCGCCTTGGTCATCCGGCCCGGGCGGCGGCGTTTCAACACGCCCGACGTCTGGATGATCTCGGAGACCAACTCCTCCTGCCGGTAGGCCATGACGTGGACGCCGGCGACGCCCTCGATCTCGCCGATCTGTTGGATCAGCTCGATGCAGAGTTTCTTGCCTTCGAGCTTTTGCTTCTCCGCCCCCTCGAGCCGCTGGATCACCGCCTCGGGGATGTGCACGCCCGGCACGTTGCCACCGATCCAGCGGGCCGCCCGGGCTGACGCCAGCGGCCCGACGCCGACCAGGATGAAGCACTTCTCGTGCAGGCCGAGGTCGCGCACCCGGGCCATGTAGCGCTCCAGCAGCGGCACATCGTAGCAATACTGCGTCTGGACGAACTGGGCTCCGGCCTCGATCTTCTTGGCCAGCCGGAGCGGTCGCCAGTCGTAAGGCGGTACGAAGGGGTTGGCGGCGGCGCCGATCAAGACCTTGGGCGGCACCGTGATCGGCCGTCCGGAGAGAAAGCGGCTTTCGTCGCGCATCGTCCGGATGGTCTCGAGCAGGGTCGTCGATTCGAGATCGAAGACCGGTTTGGCGCCGGGCTGATCGCCGGTCTGCACGCCGTCGCCGGTGAGGCAGAGGATGTTGTTGACCCCCATCGCCGCGGCGCCGAGGACGTCGCCTTGGATGGCGATGCGGTTGCGGTCGCGACAGGAGATCTGCATCACCGTCGAATAGCCGGCCCGGGTCAAGAGAGCGCAGATTCCGATCGAGGACATATGGCAGTTGGCGCCCGAGGCGTCGGTGGCGTTGACCGCGTCGCAGACCTCCGACAGCACCAGGGCGCGGCGATAGGTCTCTTCCGGATCGGCGGAATCGGGCGGGTTGAGCTCGGCCGTGACGGCGAACCTGCCCGAGCGCAGCACCCGCTCGAAGCGGCCGGCCGAGGAATAGCCGGGCGCCATCGGGTAGCGGTCGTGCAGTGTCGCGCTGGTATCGTTCATGGCCTCCGACCCCGGCCTCAAGCGTCCTCGGCGGTCCGCTCGGCGATCAGCCGCAGCCATGCGGAGCTGCCCTCGGCAGCGTGGTCGACCGGGGCCTGGCGTTGCCGGATCGCCTGGTCGTCCCGCATGCGGCGGCTGCCGTCCCAGGCCTCGACCCAGACGCAAGGCATCTCGGGCTCGACCTCGCAGTTGCCGTTCGCCCGGACCCCGCCGCAGGGACCGTTGCGCAAGGTCTTGGGGCAGTTCATCGGGCAGGACATGCCGGTCGAGCTGAGGACGCAGCGCCCGCACATCCGGC
>JASLMY010000318.1 GCA_030746295.1 Alphaproteobacteria bacterium
CGCCACCGGCCGCGGCGAGGACACCGAGATCGGCACCTATATCGAGCACGCGCTCACGAGCGAGCTCTCGGGCAACATGGTCGATCTCTGTCCGGTTGGCGCCCTGACCTCCAAGCCCTATGCCTTCACGGCCCGCTCGTGGGAGCTGGGCAAGACCGAATCGATCGACGTGCACGACGCCGTCGGCTCCAACATCCGCATCGACTGCCGCGGTTCCGCCGTCCTCCGCGTCTTGCCGCGCCTACACGAGGACGTGAACGAGGAGTGGATCTCGGACAAGACCCGGGCCGCCGTCGACGGCTTGAGGCGCCAGCGCCTGGATCGCCCCTACGTCCGCCGTGACGGCAAGTTGACGCCAGCCACCTGGGACGAGGCCTTCGCCGCCATCGCCCGGCGGCTGGAGGGCCTGGAGGGCAACCGGATCGCCGCCATTGCCGGCGACCTCGCCGATGCCGAGGCGATGTGCGCCCTGAAGGACCTGATGGCGGCGCTTGAATCACCGAACCTCGATTGCCGTCAAGACGGCGCCCGCGTCGGCGGCGACACACGTGCCGGCTATCTCTTCAATACGACCATTGCCGGGATCGAGGACGCCGATGCCTTGCTGCTGATCGGCACCAACCCGCGGCTCGAGGCGAGCCTCGTCAACGCCCGCATCCGCAAGCGTTGGCTCCTGGGCGGTCTCGCCATTGGCGTCGTCGGGCCGCAGGTCGATTTGACCTATAAGTACGAATACTTGGGCGCCGGCCCTGAGACATTGAATGAGATCGCCTCGGGCGCTAACGCGTTTGCCGACAAGCTGCGGGCGGCGGAGCGGGCGATGCTGATCGTCGGCCCCGGCGCCCTGGCGCGCGCCGACGGTGCGGCGGTGCTGGCGCAAGCGCGGTCGCTGGCGGAAGCGACCGGCATGATCGGGGAAGATTGGAACGGCTTCAACGTCCTGCACGCCGCCGCCTCGCGGGTCGCCGGTCTCGATCTCGGCTTCCTGCCGGGCGAGGGCGGGCGCGATACGGCCGGCATCCTGGCCGGTGCGGCGACGGGCGAGGTCGAGGTCGTCTGGCTCTTGGGCGCGGACGAGATCGACACGGCCGCGCTGGGTGACGCCTTCGTCGTCTACCAGGGTCATCACGGCGATGCCGGTGCGCACCGGGCCGACGTCATTCTGCCGGGGGCGGCCTACACCGAAAAGAGCGGCACCTGGGTCAACACCGAGGGCCGGGTGCAGCGCGGCCGTCGGGCCACCTTCCCGCCGGGCGAGGCGCGCGAGGACTGGACCATCATTCGGGCCTTCTCCGACGTCGTGGCCAAGACCTTGCCCTATGACAACGTCAATCAGCTCCGCGATCGGATGGTCGAGCTGGAACCGAGCTTCGCCTTCCTGGACATGGCCGCAGCGAGCCCGTGGGGCGATTTCGGTGCCGCCGGCGAGATCGCGAGCGACCCCTTCGAGAGCCCCATCGGGGACTTCTACATGACCAACCCGATCTGCCGCGCCTCCACGGTAATGGCCGAGCTGAGCGGGCTTTCATCCCCATCGGCAAAGGCGACGGGCACCGATGGCTGAGCTCTGGTGGACATACCTCTGGCCGGGGATCATCATCCTGATCCAGATCGTGGCGATTATCGTGCCGCTCTTGGTGATGGTCGCGATGCTGACCTACTACGAGCGCAAGGTGATGGCGGCGATGCAGCTCCGCATGGGGCCGAACGTGGTCGGTCCCTTCGGCTTGCTGCAGCCCTTCGCCGACGGCCTCAAGCTCTTCTTCAAGGAGACGGTGTTCCCGACCGGCGCCAACAAGGTGGTCTTCACCGTGGCGCCGATGATCACCTTCCTCTTGAGCCTCGTTGCCTGGGCGGTGATCCCCTTTGCCGAAGGCGTGGTGCTGGCGGACATCAACGTCGGCATCCTCTACCTCTTCGCGATCTCCTCGCTCGGCGTCTACGGCATCATCATGGCGGGCTGGGCCTCGAACTCGCAGTACCCGTTCTTGGGCGCCTTGCGCTCGGCGGCGCAGATGGTCTCCTACGAGGTCTCGATCGGCTTCGTCATCATCACCGTGCTCTTGTGCGTCGGCTCGCTCAATATCACCGATATCGTGCTGGCGCAGAAGAAGGTCTGGTTCTTCATCCCGCTCTTTCCGATGTTCATCATCTTTTTCATCTCGGCCCTGGCGGAGACCAACCGCCACCCCTTCGATCTGCCCGAGGCCGAGGCCGAGCTGGTGGCGGGCTATCAGGTCGAATACTCGTCGATGACCTTCGCGCTCTTCTTCTTGGGCGAATACGCCAACATGATTCTGATGAGCGCGATGACCGCGATTCTGTTCCTCGGCGGCTGGCTGCCGCCTTTCGATATCGCGCCGCTGAACTGGATCCCGGGGCCGATCTGGTTCGCGCTCAAGATCGCCTTCGCGCTCTTCGTCTTCGTTTGGGTACGGGCGACCTTGCCGCGCTATCGCTACGACCAGTTGATGCGGCTCGGCTGGAAGGTGTTCCTGCCGGCCTCGCTTTTCTGGGTCGCCTTGACGGCGGGCGTGCTGGTCGCCTTCGATTGGGTGCCGAAGTCATGATGGCCGGGCGCCATAGGGCCAGCGCTCGGGGAGGTGAGGCATGAGCTTCGTGCAACGCAGCGCCCAGACGCTTCTGCTCTGGGAGATCGTCAAGGGCATGAGCCTGACCTTCCGCTACATGTTCCGGCAGCGGGCGACGATCAATTACCCGTACGAAAAGGGGCCGTTGAGCCCGCGCTTTCGCGGCGAGCACGCGCTCCGCCGCTACCCCAACGGCGAGGAGCGCTGCATCGCCTGCAAGCTCTGCGAGGCGATCTGTCCGGCGCAGGCGATCACCATCGAGGCGGAGCCGCGCGACGACGACAGCCGGCGCACGACGCGCTACGACATCGACATGACGAAGTGCATCTACTGCGGCTTTTGCCAGGAGGCCTGCCCGGTGGACGCCATCGTCGAGGGGCCGAATTTCGAGTACGCCACCGAGACCCGCGAGGAACTCTTCTACGACAAGGCACGGCTGTTGGCGAACGGCGATCGCTGGGAGCGCGAGATCGCCATCAACATCGCCGCCGACGCGCCCTATCGGTAGGCCGGCGGGGATGGCAAGCGTGAAGGACCCAAGGGCATGATCATCGCCGGCCTGACATTCTACGTTCTCGCGGCGGTCACCGTGGCGGCAGGCTTCATGGTCATCGCGGCGCGCAATCCCGTCCACTCGGTGCTGTTCCTGATCCTCGCCTTCTTCTCCTCGGCCGGCCTCTTCGTCCTCATGGGCGCTGAGTTCCTGGCCATGATCCTGGTCGTGGTCTACGTCGGCGCCGTGGCGGTGCTGTTCCTCTTCGTCGTCATGATGCTGGACATCGACTTCGTCGAGCTGCGCGAGGGCTTCCTGCAATACCTGCCGGTCGGCGCCCTCGTCGGGCTCGTTCTGCTGGTCGAGCTGATCCTGGTGCTGGGCACGGCGACGACGGCACCGGAAGTGGCGGGTGCCAGCACCCTGCCGGTGCCGCCGGTGACCGAGGTCACCAACACGCGGGCCTTGGGCAATGTCCTCTACACCCGCTATGTCTACCTCTTCGAGGCCGCGGGCATGCTGCTGCTGATCGCCATGGTTGGCGCCATCGTGCTGACGCTGCGGCAGCGCGAGGGGGTCCGCAAGCAGTCGATCGCGGCCCAGGTACACCGCCGGCCGGAGGACAGCATCGAGCTCAAGAAGGTCGAGCCGGGGCAGGGGGCCTGAGAGCATGCTCCAAGTCATCGAGAATTTGCTGACGATCGGCCTCGGCCACTACCTTACGGTGGCGGCGATCCTCTTCACCCTCGGCATCTTCGGCATCTTCCTCAATCGCAAGAACGTCATCATCATCCTGATGTCGATCGAGCTGATGCTGTTGGCGGTCAACATCAACCTGGTCGCGTTCTCTTCCTTCCTGAACGACCTGGTGGGACAGATCTTCGCCATGTTCGTGCTCACCGTGGCGGCCGGCGAGGCGGCGATCGGGCTGGCGATCCTGGTCGTCTACTTCCGCAACCGCGGCTCCATCGAGGTTGAGGACATCAACCTGATGAAGGGATGAACCGGGGCCGATGAGCATCTATCACCTGATCGTCTTCCTGCCGCTCCTGGCCAGCATTCTGGCCGGCTTCGGCGGCCGTTGGATCGGCGATCGCGGCGCCCAGTGGGTGACCTGCGTGGCGGTCTCGGCGAGCGCCATCCTGTCGCTCTTCGCCTTCTCCTCGGTCGCGATCGGCGGCAGCCCGGTCAAGGTCGAGCTCTTCACTTGGATCGATTCCGGTGCCTTCGAGGTCGCCTGGGGGATCCGCGTCGATCAGCTGACCGCGGTGATGTTGGTGGTGGTCAACGTCGTCTCGGCGATGGTGCACATCTATTCCGTCGGCTACATGGCGCACGACCCGCATATCCCGCGCTTCATGTCGTACCTGTCGCTCTTCACCTTCGCCATGCTGATGCTGGTGACGGCGGACAACTTCCTGCAGCTCTTCTTCGGCTGGGAAGGCGTCGGCCTGATGTCCTATCTGCTGATCGGCTTCTGGTACTTGCGGCCCAGCGCCAACGCGGCGGCGATCAAGGCATTCCTCGTCAACCGGATCG
>JASLMY010000319.1 GCA_030746295.1 Alphaproteobacteria bacterium
GCGGGATTCGACCCAAGTTGTCGCGGATCCGTTTCTGGTCCTTGGCGATGTCCTGTTGTCGCCGCTCGAGCTTCTGGACCTGCCGCCGGGCCTCGTCGACGACTCCATTGAGGCCACGCATCTTGATGAAGGCCTGGCGGACCTCATTGGAGAGCTCGTGGCTCTTGATGAAGGCCGCGATCCTGGCCGGCGAGAGGTCGATGAGACGGATGCGCTCGTCGATCGGGCGCTCCATGACGACGCCGATCTTCTTTTCCTCGCCGGCCTGCAAGTCGAACTCCAGACGGTAGTCGGTGGCGGTGCGCTCGACGTCCTTCTCGTCCGGTTCGACGAGGTGCCAGCCGGCGCGCAGGCGATGCTCGATCAAGAGCCGCCGGGCCTCGCGTGCCGGGGCGGCGACGCGGTAGACGGTCTGTTGTTGCTCGATCCGCGTCAGATGCATCACGCCGCGGCTGATCCGGCCTTTCTCGATGCGGCTCTGGTGCGTGACCTTGCGGTCGACCTTGGTCTTGTTGTCGAGGGCGAAGCTCAAGAGCCGCTTCTCGCCGGCCGGCAAGGGGCCCATGCGGGCATCGCCGACGAAGTTGGCGCCGCCGCCCTTTGCCTGCTCGTAGAGGGTGATAACGCCCGGCGGCAGGCCGCTCTCACCGTCGTTGGCGAGCCGGACCGAGGCCAGCGGCCGGCTGGCGTGTGTCCCCGGCTGGTAAAGCGCCAGGCGCCGGGCCGCAACCTCGGCGTCGACGATCGGCACCACCAGGCTGTTGCCCGAGGTCACCGAGATCGGCTCGGCGAAGCGGAAGACGACCTGGGTCGTGGCCTCGTCGGCGGCCACGGCCACGGCGCCACCGGCCTGCGCCATCGGTTCCTCGGCCGGCGGCGGTGCCGGCGACGCGGCCGCCAGGCCCAAGGCCCGATCCGCCATAGGCGCCGCTTCGGCCTTCGCCAGCCGCGAGGCGCCGGGCGCCGGCCGGCGGCGCTTGCCGGCCTTGCGGCGCATCTCGTCGCGCTTGCGCCCGGCCATGGCGACGGCGCCGGTATCGAGGCGGGGCAGGACCCGGCCCATGACCTCGACCGGAACCTCGGGCCGGTTGACGAAATAGGCCTGGTAGAGGGCCTGGCGGAAGGTGACCGGATTGCCGGAGGCCAGCGTCAGCTCGACCTCGTGCCAGTCCTGGCCGCTCAAATTCTCGATCACCGCCCAGCCTTGCAACAGACCTTTCGTGCCGGTCGGCTCGCCATCCAGGGTCAGCCGATAGGAGGTCTTCCAAAGCGGCGCCGCGACCACGTAGGCGACCCGGACCAGGCGGCGGCCCTGGCCGCGGCTGACGATCTGCAGCGTCCGCCGGTCGTGGGCCCGGTGCAGGGCGACCGCGGCCAGGGCATGGTTGAGCTGGCCCTGCAGCGCCTTGTCGCGGAAGGCGATGGCGTCGGCCTCCTCGAGGATGAACTGGCGCACGCCCTCGGCGGTGATCAGGCTGGCCCGATGGCGGGTGACGACGCGACCGTCGGAAAGGGCTACTTGCTCGGGCAGGACCTGCAGGATCCGCCCCGCCAGCGGGCGCACCCCCTTGACGGTGACCTCGGCGCCTTGCAACGCGTTCAGCAACGTCACCGGCGAGGACAACGCCTTGCGGCCGAAGGGCAGGTCGCGAAAGACCTGGCCCAGCGGCCGGCGTCCCGGCAGCTCGATGCCGCCGACACCGCCCGCATCGTCGAAGACGACGATGCTCTTCAAGACGTCGTCGACCTGGTCGAGACGCACGTCCAGGCTGAGCTCGCCGTCGCCGTCGACCTCGGCCTCGTATTCGAAATAGCCGACCCCGCCGGTCGACAGCAGGACCCGCTTCAGCGCCAGGTCCGCGGCGGCACCGGCGGGACCGGCGGCGAGGACGAGGATGAACAATGCGGACAGCAGTGCGCGATGTGACATGCCGGCCTCCCTTGCGTTGTCTCTACGGCGGCAGAGCCTCGACCGCGATTATGGCCTGATTTTGGCCGAGGCGTGATTGTTTCGGCCCCTGCTCACGGGGATGGCCGCCAGCCGAGCAGGCGGAAGAGAAAGGGTGCTGCCGCCACCACCAGGATGATGCGGACGATGTGCATGGTCGAGACGAAGGCGGTGTCGATGTCGAGCGCCAACGCCATCAGGGTCATTTCAGGCAGGCCGCCCGGTGCCAGGGCCAGCACCAGCGCCGTCGTGTCCAAGCCCAGCAGGGGCGCCGCCAGCCGGCTGACCAGGATGGCGCTGACCAGCATCAGCGTCGCCGAGCCCAGGGCGACGACGACGATCCGGCGGACGTCGCCCAGGCCGACGCCGACGAAGCGGCAGCCCAAGGCCGAGCCGATCACCAATTGCGCGATCCAGACGAGCGGGATCGGCGGCCGGCCCTCGACGAAGCCGGTGAAGTAGACCGCGGCACTGAGGGCGAAGGGGCCCATGAAGCCGGCGTTGGGGATTCGAAGCTTGTGCGCGACCAGCGAGCCGACGACGCCGCAGACAGCGAGGATCGCCAGATCGACCGGTCCGGCGACTTCGACCTTGCCGACGAGCTGGGTGGTCGGCCCGATCTCGAGGCCCTCGACGAAAGTGAGATAGAGCGGGATCGAGAAGACCACGATCAGGATGCGGGTGGCATGGGTCAGCGAGATGGCCCGGGGATCGCCGCCATGGCTCTCGCCGACGAGCGTCATGATGCCGAGGCCACCGGGGGTCGCGGCGAAGAAACAGGTGATCCGATCGAAGCGCCCGGTGCGGACGAGATAGACCAGCACCACGGCGGAGATTACCGCCACGTAAGCGACGGTGACGCCGACGCCGCCCAGCCAATGACCCGCTCGCTCGACCACCTCGGGCGTGAAGGCCGAGCCCAGAAGCGTGCCGATCACCGTGATCATGATGGTCCGAAGCGGCAGCCAGAACTGCAACGGTGCGCCGCCCAGGGCGGCGACCGTGGTCGCGCACATCGCCCCCAGCATCCAGGCCAGCGGCAGCCCCAAGAAGAAAAAGACGGTGCCGCCGACGGCGCCGATGGCGACGGTGAGGAGGACGCCCGGAACGAGTTGACCGGGCTCCGTCACCCGATGATGCGCCCGAAGCGTACCGCCGACTGGCCGCGCTGCAGGCGCTTCGACGGCATGATCAGGACGCAGTCGTCATAGGGCGTGGCCACGGCCTCGTCGCCGTCGTAGCCGATCACCGTGCCGGCCTCGGGGATCACTTCCATGCCTTGGTAGTCGGCGGTGAAGCGGAAGCTGTCATGCGCAATCGTGACCGGGCCGGAGACCTCGATGACGCGTGGGGCCGGCGGCTCGGGGCCAATGAAAGGGGCGGCGGCCTCCGCCGCGACGACGTCGAGGGCGCGGAGAAAGCGGAAAGTCGTCCAAATCGCGACCTCGACCGTCGATTGGAGCCAGTGCTGTCCGCACTCGACCAAGAGCGCCGTCTTCTCCCCCGTCGGATCGCCGAAACCCTCGTGGTCGCGCATCCGTCGGCCCGCCGCGTGGCCGGCGTCGGCGACGACGTATTCCGGCACGCCGACGTCAAGCGCCAGCCGGCGGCCCCTGTCGGCGGTGCCGCAGAGCATCAGGGCCGGGCTCGTGCTCTGCATCGAGTGGATGTCGAGGAGGTAGTCGGCTTCGAGCACGGTGCCACGCAGCTCGCGGGCGCGGGCCAGCTCCAGGCTCTGGCGCGGCCCGTCCAGCACCTCCGCATCCCAGAGCCTGTTGAAGTCCTCGTCGACGAAACGCGAGGCGGTCGGGTTTCGGGCCTCGAAACGCTCATAGGCGGCGACATTGGCGAAGCTGAGCACCAGCGTGCCCCGCACGGGCCGTATCTCTTCCTCGAACAAGAGCTTCACGGCGTGGGCGCCGCAGAGCTCGTTGCCGTGGGTCAGGGCGTTGACCATCACCACCGGGCCGGGCCTGCCGGAGTCGATGCGATGCACGTAGTCGATGCCGGTGTTGCCGTTTTGGTAGGCCGAGATATCGGTCGGCAGGACCTCAACCTTGTAATCGCTCAACGGACCCTATTCCCTCGAACTTCGCCACCCCCTGGCGGATTCTCGTCGCCGGCCGATACTCGCACGGCGCGCCGCCGGGGACAAAGCGGTCTCGTCCGGGCTCATACCGCCGAGTGCAGGCATTCGCGGTGATGGCCTGGGAGGTCCAGGTGTCGCTATTTTCGGAAGTTCGTGGCTCCCGGCCGTCAGCAATCCCAACGAAACCCCGGCACACTCCCCGGCCATGCCAGAGGGCATCACGGTTTACGGGTTGTTAACCCTCTCGCATTAACCTTGGTTAATCGAACCTGAACGGAGAACGGTGATGCGGGTACTACTGATCGAGGACGATTCGGCCACCGCCAAGAGCATCGAATTGATGCTGGAGAGCGAGGGAATTGATGTTCAGGCCTCCGAACTCGGGGAGGAAGGCCTCGTTCTGGGCGAGTGCTTCAAATACGATCTCATCATCCTCGATCTGAACCTGCCGGACCTGCACGGCTACGACGTCCTCGAGAAACTCCGGATCTCCAAGGTGGAGACACCGATCCTGATCCTGTCGGGCATG
>JASLMY010000031.1 GCA_030746295.1 Alphaproteobacteria bacterium
ACGGCGAAAGCGACCGAGCCCGCGCCACAAGCGACGGTCAGCACGTTCTCCGGCGGCCGATAGCCGGCTTTTCGAAGGATGAAGAAGCCTTGCGCGTTCTGGATTCCGATGACGGTAACCGTCAGCGGGATCACCAGCTCCAGCATCGCCTGCATCGAAAGCGTGGGGGCATAGAGGACAGGCGCCACGACGCGGAACGCCATGTCCTGGGGCAACGTGTTGCTGCCTTGGAACAGCATCGCCATGACGCCGGCCGCCAACGCTACCAGTATCGGCGGCAGCAGGCGTGCCAGCCGCGGCACGGCGGATACGGCGACGAAGCCGACGACCATGGCGAAGGCGACCCAGAACGCGCTCTCGAAGGCCTGCATCATGCGCAAGGCAAAGGGCAGGAAGACGCCGGCGACCATGCCCATGACGAGGGGCGCCGGCATTGCCGCCATGACCCGGCCGACCCAGCCGGTCAGGCCCAGAACGGCCAGCAGGACGGCAGTGCCTAGAAAGGCGCCGACGATGTCGGAGAACGGCAGATGGCCAAGCGCTTGGCCGATCAATACCATGCCGGGAATGGTCCATGAAATGGCGATCGGCTGGCGGTACCAAAGGCTGAAGAGGACCGTCATCGCCCCGCCAATGGCATAGCCACCAAAGATCCAAGTGCCGATGTCGCGCTCGGCCATGCCGCCGCCGGTCGCCACCGCCAACAAGATGACGAGTGGCCCCGTGGCCGCGAACAGGAAGGCGACAAGGCCGTTGATCAAGACGTGATGGCTGAGACCGATGGACATGACTCGCTGGCGGTGAGCAAATTCGGCGGGAGTCGAGCTTAGCCGCGGCCGGCGCGACGGCTCAACCGGCCAAAGGCACCCGTCCGGCGTCCGGTAGATGATTTAGCAAATTATTCATCTCTAGCGCTTATTGATTGGCCGTCGGGGGAGACATTGGCCACAACTCCAGGCCGTGACTCGAGAACGACGACAAAGCCATGACGGCAATCCATGAGTGCTATCTGAAAGCCGCAGCCGCGTCGCGGCCGGAACGACAAGCCCCTCGCCCGCTTCAGCCTATCGCACATATGCCCCCGATGGCCGGCAGGCGCGCCAGTGGTGGGGCCGCGGCGTCGCCACGCGACGGGAACGTCTAGCATGCGTGTCCTTCTGTTCGAGCGCCAACCGCTGCTCGTCGAGGTCCTGGCCGACCTGCTGGCGCGGTTGAGCGACAACGTCGACATCGTCCGGGTGAGCGACCTCGCGAAACTCGCGCGCCAAATCGAAGAGGACCAGGACTACGCCCTCGTCTTCCTCGGCTTGACGTCATCGGGCGAGCAGGTCGGCAAGGCCATCCGGCGAATGCTCGACGCCACCTCACCACGCAAGCTGATCGTCTTCTGCGACTGCACCGATCACGCCCGAGTGCGCCGGCACGTCGCCGAGGGCGTCGGCGGCGTTCTTCCCCGGGACGCCGATGGCGACATCGTCCTGGCGGCGGCACGCCTGGTGCTGGCGGGCGGGCGATACCTGCCGCCCGAGGTCTTCACCCCGACCAGCGCCGACTTGAAGAACGGCAATAGCTCGCGCGATGACGATGCCTTTGGCCTGACGCCACGACAACGAAACGTCTTAGGGTTGGTCGCGCAAGGGCTTTCCAACAAACAGGTCGCATACGAGCTTTCGATCACCGAGGGAACGGTCAAGCTGCACGTCAACGCGATCCTCAAGACACTCGGGGTGTCGAACCGCACGTCGGCGGCCTTGCTGGCCCGTGAACGTCCCGAAATTGCCCAAGGACCCGCCGACGATCGTTGAGCTGCCCGCTTTCGGCGAGGCCGCATCGAAATCGGCACCGATCGAGGGACATTGGTATAAGCTCGGCCGATGCGCCGAACGCTCCTCGCGATTGTCGCGGTCTTGCTCCTCGCTCTGGCGGCCGCGGTCGTCTTTCGCACGACACTACTCGAGCTTGCGCTCGGGCAGGGCCTGCGGGCGGCCGGTTTCGATCCCGTCACGCTCAGCGTCGCGCATCTCGACCTCGCTTCCGCCGAGGTCCGAGACATCGCGCTCGGCGACGATCTCGGCCTGGAGCGCCTGACACTTTCCTACACGCCGGCTGGCCTGCTGCGCCGAAGGCTGGACCGTGTCGTCGCCCACGCCCCGGTCGTCGACCTTTCGGCCGAGAGAGGCACCGGCGTCGCGGCCATTCGCGGCCTCGCTGCTTCGGAGGCATCGCCATCCGAGAGCGCCGTTGCGCTACCGACCATCGAGGTGCGCAGCGCCCGGATCGAGTGGCTCGGGCCCGTCGGCATGCTTGTCGTTGCCGCCGACGGAGAGCTGACGCCGGGGCCCGGCGGGACGCTTCGGGCCGCCTTCGATCTGACCGCGCGTGCCGACGCGGGACAGCTGCGTGGCCGGCTGGAATTCGCCCGCCAGGCTACGGGGGCCGCTTCAGGCGTGCTTCGCCTGGCACCGGGCGATCTCGTGCTGGGCGATCTCGCCGTGGAAGGCGTCTCGTCGGAATGGTCGTTTGCTCACGACGGGCAGCGGCTGACGGCCGCCACTGGGAACCTCGAGCTACCATTGGTCCGGCACGCCGGCGAGGCGGTGGGAAAGGCCCAGTTGGAAACGCGTCTCACCGACCAGGGCCTCGCCCTCCGGGGCGAGGGCAGCGCACTCGGCGCGGACCTCGCGCTGCGCCTCGATGGCCGGCTCGACATCGCCGATTGGCAGCTTCATCTTTCGCGCCTTGCTGCTAGCATCGACGTCGCCAGCGACGCCCCGATACTGAGGACGGTTGCGCTCCCCGAATTGGTGGCCGGCCGCGCCCGGCTTCGCCTGGTCGGCGGCAACGTGAGCCTGCCGCTCAAGGTCCTGGCGAGTGACCTCGACAAGGCTTACCGACTGCTGCTGGCGAGTGGTGTAACCGCCACAGTCACCATGGACGTCGTGGAGGGCGGGATCGCCGGTTGGGCCGACGGCCTTGCCGCCACCATCGGCATCGATCTGGAAGCGGCGGGTGACAGCGTCGTGCTGAAGCCCGTGTTGCCGGTGCTGATCGACGTCGAGAGACTGGCGCCCGAGCTCCTGGCCGGCTTCGGCCTACCGGCCGCTAGCGCACGACAATTGACCGGTCCCTGGACGCTCGCCCTCGATTCGGCGGCGGAGGGGCATTTCCTGGCCCGATTGCACCTGGCCGAAACAGCGCCGCGGGTCCAGGCGGGCGGCACGCTCGCCGTGGAGCTCGATCTCGCCGACCGCCTCAGGGCATCAGGCCTGCTGAACGCCGCTTGGCCGACATTGAGCGAGCCGGTCCCGCTGACGGCGTCGCTTGACGATTTCAAGGCACGCGCCAAGAACATCTCGGCTGGCGATCTGGCGATCTCGGAGCTGACCCTTTCGGGCAAGCTCGACTGGCGCGACGGCCAACTGGGCGGCAACCTCGATGCGGCGGCAAGGCTCGGTCAGATTGCCCATGGCGACTGGCGCGCCAGGGGTGTGCGGCTCTCCCTGCCGGTTGGGCTCGAAGTCGGCGCCGGACGGCTGGTGTTGTCACCGACCGGCGGTGGCCGCCTTCGCATCGACCGGCCTCGGACGCCGGCACCCGTCACCCTGCCGGACCGCTTGGAGCTTCGGCTCAGGCCCGGTGGCGGTCCCCTGCTGAATGCCCGCCTGGACGGCGGTGGAAGCCTCGAGGCCGCCCTCGGCTTGGCGTCGGAGGCCCCCATCATGCTCAATGTCGTCGATGGCGACGCGGCCGCGCCGATGGTGTTGAGGCCGTTCTCATTGCGGTTTGGCGCCTCCGTCGCGCCCGCTGGCCTCAGCCGGCTGACGGGCCGTCTTTCCGGTGCCGGCGTCGAGTTGCCCAAGCATCACCTCGCCGTCGATACGATCGAGGCCGAGATCGGGCTCGGCAAAGGCGCCGCGAGCGGCACGGTGCGGGTCGACATTGCCAACATAGTCTCTTCTGGCCCCGACCTCCCCGTGGCGCCCTTGAAAGCGAGCGGCCGATTGGCGCTGACAGCGGGCGGTATCGACTTCACGGCCCGGCTCGCCGACCGCGCCGCCATCGCCCGGATCGACGCCACGGGCCGCTACGACTACGCGACCGGCCGGCTCGAGACCGACCTCGCCCTGCCGGCGGTCGCCTTCCGGGCCGACGGGCCACAGCCTAGCGACCTGTCACCGCGCGCCGCCGACCTCGGCAAAGTGGACGGTACGATCTCGGCGCAAGCGAGGGTGACCTGGCAAGACGGCACACTCGACGGCACGGGCACGGTGATCCTCGAACAACTCTCGCTCGACCGAGAGGACCTTTCGGTCGCCGACATCTCCGGCAGTTTGCGATTCACCAGTCTCTGGCCGCCGGAGACGGCACCGCGTCAACAGCTACACATCCGCCGTATCGACACGGCGGTGCCGATCGAGGACATCGGGGTGTCGCTGAGCCTGGAGGCCATTCCCGATTCGCCGCTCGGCCGCCTGCGGATCGATCGGGCGAGCGGACGTGTCGACTTCGCGCGAATTTCGGTTTCGGAGGCAACTCTCGATCCGGTCGCGGGCCGCTATCGTCTACAACTCGGCGTCGAGAGCTTGGACCTTGCCAAACTGTTGAAGCTCGCCGACGTCGAGGGCCTGGAGGCCACCGGTGTGCTGAACGGGGCGATGCCGATCTTGATCGCCGGCGAAGAGGTCGTGATCGAGCCGAGCGTGCTCGAGGCCAGCGGCCCGGGCGTCATCCATTTTACCTCCGAGAAGGCGCGGTCAGCCCTGGCCTCGGGCGGCGATCAGGTGGCACTGCTGCTGCAGGCGCTCGAGGATTTCCGCTACCAGAAGCTCGCCCTCGGCTTGGAGAAGCCGGCCGAGGGCAGCGCAAAGGTGACGCTGTCGATCACGGGACACAACCCCGAGGTCCTCGACGGCCACCCCTTCGCCGTCAACATCGACCTCTCCGGCGACTTCGATTCGCTTTTCCGGACCGCCTTGGATGCCTACAACTTGTCCGGCCGTGCCATCCGCGCTACCGTCGAGTGACGCCGAGGCTTGCTTGGAATGGGACCGTCGTGGTGCGCCGAGGATCGCGGAGTTGTTTGATCTACCTGCCGATGGGGCTGATGCTCGCGGCCCTGGTCGCTTGTCAGCCGACGGTGAAGGTGGAGGCGCCGAAAGAGCCGATCACCATCAACCTCAACATCAAGCTCGAGGCCGAGGTCCGCCTCAAGCTGGAGCAAGCGGCGAAAGAGGATATCGCGCAGAACCCGAAGATATTCTGATGACTGACACTTTTCATACCATCTCCACGCGCTCGGCCGCAGCCGCAATATCCCGGCGCCGGCTCTTGTGGCTGGCCGCGCTGACGCCGGTGTTTGCCGTCGCAGCACCGGCCGCGAAAGCGCAATCGCTGAACCAACTCCGGGCCTCTGGCGCGATCGGCGAGCGCTTCGACGGCTATTGCGTCGCCCGTTCCGGCGGCGCCGCGACGGCGGTGGCGAACTCGGTCAACGCCGAGCGCCGGAAAATCTATGCCAAGCGCGCCGCCGAGCAGGGCGTCCCGGTCGATCAGGTGGGTCGGGTCTACGCCAAGCAGATCTTCGACGGGGCGCCGAGCGGCACCTTCTTCCAGCAAGAAGGCGGCAAGTGGGTGCAGAAGTAGGCGACGGAAAGCGCCCGCGCGTGGGGAGACCGCAGTGGCGGAGACACTGAACGACGGCCTGATCGTGGTCGCCAAGCGCGACTGTCCAACCTGCACGCTGATTCAACCCGTCTATGGACAGCTCGCCGAGTATGGCGACCGCCTGGTCGTCTACAGCCAGGACGACCCCGGCTTTCCAGAAAGCCTCGACGCCGTCGTCGACGACACCGAATTGGGGCACTCCTACCGTCTCGACATCGAGACGGTGCCAACCCTGATCCGCATGGCCGGCGGCCGGGAAGTTGGGCGCGCCGTCGGCTGGCATCGCGGCGAATGGCAGGCGCTCGCCGGGTTGGAGGACCTCGGCCCCGGCCTGCCGGAAGAACAACCCGGCTGCGGCTCGCGCACGGTCGAGCCGGGCATGGCGGAGATCCTGCAGGTCCGTTTCGGCGACGTCGCCCTGGCGTCGCGCCGGATCGAGGTCGGGGCCTACGACGACCCGGTCGAGTCCGCCTACGAGCGGGGCTGGAGCGACGGCCTGCCCGTGGTGCCGCCGACCGAGGCCCGCGTCCTCAGGATGCTGGCCGGGACCAAGCGCGCGGCGGACGAGGTGATCGGCCGGATACCGCCCGACCTCGCCGAATGCACGGTCGAGAAGGTCGCGGTCAACGCTGTAATGGCCGGCTGCAAGCCCGAGTATTTGCCGGTGGTGCTGGCCGCGGTCGAGGCAGCACTAATGCCCGAGTTCTGCATGCACGGGCTTTTGTGTACGACCTATTTTTCCGGGCCCTTGGTGATCGTCAATGGCCCGGGCGCCCGCGCCATCGGCATGAACTCGGCCGAGAATGCCCTCGGCCAGGGCAACCGCGCCAACGCCACCATCGGCCGCGCCCTGCAGCTGGTGATCCGCAATGTCGGCGGCGGCGTGCCGGGCGGCATCGACCGGGCGACGCTGGGGACGCCCGGCAAGTATACCTTCTGCTTCGCCGAGGATGAGTCGGACCCCTGCTGGGAGCCGCTCGCGAACGAGCGCGGCATCGAGGTTGGCAAGTCGGCGGTGACGCTCTTTGCCGCCGACGGTGTCCTCGGCTGTTTCGACCAGCTTTCACGCACCCCGGAATCGCTGGTGGGCTCATTGGCCGCCTCGATGCAGGTGATCGGCCATCCGAAGAAGATGCAGGCGCACGACGCGCTGTTGGTGGTATCGCCTGAGCATTTGCGCATCTTCCGCGAGGCCGGCTGGTCGAAAGCCGATCTGAAGGCCGCCCTGGCCAAGGCCCTGACCCGGCCGGGCGCTGAGGTCGCACAGGGCGTCGACGGTATTGCCGAAGGCGTGCCGGTATCTCTGTCAGCTGAGATGCTGACTAAGTTCCGCCCGGGCGGCCTCAACATCGTCCGCGCCGGTGGCGAGGCCGGCCTGATGTCCGCCATCATCGGCGGCTGGGCCGCGACCGGCGAGCGCGGCAGCGAATTGGTAACCAAGGAGATTGGAGAATGAGCGAAACCGTCCGCCTGCTCGACCCCACGGCCGAGCGTCAACCGACGAAGCGACAGCGGCTCCAGCCGCCGGCCTCGCTGGAGGGCCTGACCATCGGCCTGCTCGATATCGGCAAGGCCCGAGGCAACGTCTTCATCGACCGCATCGACGAGCTGCTGAGCGAGCGCGGCCTGACCGTGAAACGCTACGCCAAACCGACCAACACCAAGGTAGCGCCGATTGCGGTCGCCCAAGTCGTCGCCACCGAGTGCGACATCGTCGTCGAAGCCCTAAGCGACTGAGGCTCCTGCACGTCGTGCAGTTTGCATGACATCGCAGATCTCGACAGCCGCGGCGTCCCGGGTGGCATGATCGCCACCACCGCATTCGAAAAGGCGGCCGAGGCGCAAGCCCGTTCGCTCGGCTTCGAGCCCGGTATCGTCTACGTGCCGCACCCGATCCAGGACCGCACGGATGAGGAAATCCGGGCGATCGCCGAGGCGGCCTTTGACGATGTCCTGGCCATGATCACGTCCGCCTGAGGGCGAACCGGGCCGAGACGCCGACCCGATGGCGCGGCCCGAAGAGAACCACGAGCTTCGGCAGTACGTGCTCGGCTACGACCTCAGGTTCGCGTTTGAGGCGTTCGTCACCAGGGACTGGACGGCGGCCCGGCGCGCGCGCTATCTGTTGCGGCCCGAGATCGCCGAGCCCGCTTCGGTCGACACGGCCGTGTGGCCCTCGCGGTTTGTCTTTCCCGGCTCTTATGTCTCGCGGCAGCCCGACGGACTGGCACGGGCCGCGGTCGAAATTCGCTACTTGCTGCAGAACGCCGTCGACCTTTGGCCGGAGCCAGAAGAGATGCGAGCGGCATTCCAGGCGTCGGGCCTCGGCGGTGGCGCCATCGCCCTCGCCGTCACTTTGGTCGGCGACCGCGCTCTCGTCGCAGACGATACCTGGGCAGCGCTGATCGATCCAGATACAGCGCCCGGCCCGCCCTCGCCCGGCTGGACCTGCATGGGCTACGACATTGCCGACAGCGGCTTGACCAGTGGCCTCTCCAACTGCGGCTACGAGCCGGCCGAGACGACGGCGTTGCGAGCCGACTGGTCCGAGCGCCTCAACCGCCACGGCCTCTTCGACAGCCCCGCCGATGCCGACGCCTTTCGGGCCCTCGCCGACCGGCGCGTGCCCGAGCACCAGCCGTTCTACGTCTTCGGCCTCTATCGAAACCAGGCATAAGTCGCGCCTCGGGGCCTCACTTCGGCGGGTGCGCGCGGATCGCCTCTTCGTTGAGGTCGGCGCCCCAGCCGGGGCCGGTGGGCAGGACCAGGTGGCCGTCCTCGATCCTCGGCGGCTCGGTCACCAGGTCGTCCTTCCAGGGCACGTCGTCGATGTCGATCTCCATGATCCGGAAGTTCGGCAAGGCAGCGCAGAAATGAGCGCTCATCAAGGTCGAGAGGTGGCCGTAGAAGTTGTGCGGCGCCACGTTGACTTCGTAGGCCTCGGCCATGGCTGCGATCTTCAGCGATTCCAGGATTCCGTTCCAGGGCACGTCGACGATGGCGACGTCCATCGCGTAGTTCTCGAAGAAGTCCCGGAACTGACGCCGGCCGTAGAGCGATTCGCAGGACGCAACCGGCGTTCGGATCGAGCGGCGGATCAGCGCCAGCGCTCTCGGGTCGTAAATATCGAGCTCGACCCAGAAGAGGTCGTGCGGCTCTAGCGCCCGCGCCACACGTACGTAGCCCTCGGTCTTGAAGTTGAAGTTGAGGTCGAGCAAGAACTCGACGTCGGGCCCGGTCCCTTCGCGAAATGCCGTCAGTTGCTCATCGAGAGCAGCGATGATCCGCCGGCTCGGGTTCAGCTCGGGCCAGCCGGGACTGCGGGTGAAGCCCGGCATGTGCATGAAGGGCTCGTCCTCGTCGAAGAGGAAGATATTGCACTTCAGGGCGGTGAGGCCGCTCTCGGCGACCTGGGCGCCGAGGTCGCGAATGCCGTCGAGCGAGGTCAGCGGTGGCGCGCCGATGGCCTCGGCGTGGTCGAGGCGGTAGGAGCCGCAATGCGACCAGTAGAGCCTTAGGCGCTCGCGCACCGGGCCGCCCAGCATCTCGTAGACCGGCACGCCCAACGCCTTCGCCTTGACGTCGACCAAAGCATTCTCGATCGCCGCTATCGCCTGGGCGTTGAGGCCGCCCGACGCGGCCCTTGTCTTGGCGTAGAGCCAGGCTGTGATCCGCTCCACCGGCCGCGGGTCCTGGCCGATCAAGCCCTCGGCGAGGCTGCGGATCACGGCGGTCAGGCCCTTGGCGCCGTAGGTCTCGTTGTATTCCGAGTAACCGACGATGCCCTCGTCCGTCTCGACCTTCAGGAACGAGAAGACACGCCAGCCGGCGTCGCAATGCAAGTCCTCGATCTTCGTGATTTTCATCTACGCGTCCTCCACGCCAGCGATCTTAACGGATTCGGGCCCGAGGCAAAGGCGCCGTAGTGCGCTGCGACAGCTTGTTGCCGGTGATCTCTCGCAAGAGCTTGCGGCGGATGGCGTCGACGTAGTCGTCATAGCCGGCAGCGCTGACGACGAAGGCGTCCTTGCCGCCGACGACGTAGAGATTGAAGTAGTAGTTCAATGTCGGCACCTCGTTCAGGATCGCGAGTCCGTTGATGGTGATGCCCTTGGCCAGCGCCCCGTCGCGGGCCTGGCGCACGTCGGGCCCGCTGTTGTTGCGCCCATCGCTGGAGATGTCTATCACGCGCCGTTTGCCCTTCGCCGGGTTGGCGGCGAAGTAGGCACTGGCGCGATCGATCGCCGCCGAGATCGAGGTCCCGCCCACCTCCGTCTTTCGCCGCATGGTCACCAGGCGTGCCGCCACCCGCTCCGCGGAGGCGCCACTGGCGACGATGGTCCAGGGCACCGCCACGACCTGGCTGTCCCAACTCGCCCACTGCATCACCGAGACCGCGATGGCGCCCTTGGGGCCGGCCTCGATCGCCGCGATCACCTCGGGATCGGCAAAGGCCTTGGCGAGACCGCTGGTCTGCAGCAGGAACTCGCGGTCATCGACGCTGTAGGAGCAGTCGATAGTCAGCACCAGCTCCAGATCGACGACCTGGGCGTCCGCTCCGCCCAAAGTGGCGGCATCGGCCCGAAGCAGGAACGGCACGCTCCAGGCGACAAGGAGGGCGGCAGCAAGCCGTCGCGACATGTCCCTCACCCCGCGTTCCGCACCCCCCTATGGTGAAGGCTAGCGCAGCGCCGTCCGAGCCGCACCCTTTTCGTTAGTGTTTCGATGTGGCCTTCTCGCTCGGTGGTATCGGAGCCGCCAAGGATGATGGGATCGTGGCGCAGATCGGTCACTTGGTGCGTGCAAGGCTGCCGGTTGAAATGCATGTACATTGGGCGTACATTCGCACTGTGCGAACAATGTACAGTCGAGGAAATGGCGAATGCCCAAAACGAACGAGGCACCCCGCAAGGATGAGCGCATCACCGCGCGGATCACACCGAACCAGAAGACGTTGTTTCGAAGGGCGGCGGAGATCGAGGGACGGTCCTTGACCGACTTCATCCTTCGCGCTGCGCACGACGAGGCGATGCGCACGATCGAGCGACAGCGTCTCATCACGCTTTCCGAGCAGGACCAGAAGGCCTTCGCCTCGGCGTTGCTCGATCCAAAGCCCAACAAGCGCCTGAACGCGGCCGCGCGCAAACACATGGGCCGCATCGCCGATGACAACCTCGGAGCCTGAGCCTGAACGGCTGATCGTCGAGCTGCTGACCCGCGACCATGATCGCGCCGGCTTCGCTTCGGGCGTCGCACCGCTCGATCGCTATCTGAAGGATCAGGCGCTCCAAGACAAGCGTCGCCGGATCTCCGTACCCTATGTCCTCCTGTTCGAAGGGCAACGCACGATTCTCGGCTACTACACCCTCAGCAATGCAACCGTTCATCTGGACACACTGCCGGAACGGCTGGCACGCCGACTTCCGCGTTATCCGAACCTTCCGGCGACGCTGATCGGCCGCCTCGCCGTCGACCTCCGCTACCGGGGCGACGGTCTTGGCAGTGCGTTGCTTCTGAATGCCCTCCGACGTGCCGCCGCGACGGCTGACGAAGTTGCCTCTCTGGCGGTGATCGTGAATGCCAAGGACGATCAGGCGGCGGCGTTCTACCGGCACTTCGGTTTCAAGCCCTTCGCCGACGATCCTAATCGCCTCTTCCTGACGATGGCCGAGATCAAGGCGATACCGTGAAGTTCTGGCCCGACGTGCCCTCCGAACGGTGCCCTTAGGCCTCCAGGACCTCGCCCTCGGTACGGGCGGAGCCGTGCGAACCGAATAAACGGGTGCAGTACTGGGCGTGAAAGGCGCGCGCGGCGGCATCGAAATCGGCTACGGGCGGAGTTTCGGGATCGAAATGGCCGAAGCAGTCCTCGCCGCGCACCAGCATCGCCGTTTGGTGGATCGGGCTCGTGTGCCGCACTCGCGTCGGGATGTAGCTGATGCCGAAGCCGATCCGCCGGCCGGCCGAGCGATTGGGTGCCGAGGCGTGTACCAGGTGGGTGTGGTGCAATGAAAAGTGGCCGGCTGGCACCGGCAGAGGCGCCGCGTCGCCCTCCGGCACCGTCTCGCCCAGGACCTGGCCGGCAGATAGCCGCGCTCGTGGTAGTGCCGCCGCTCGGCTGCCGTCAATTGGGATGCCGTCTTCTCCTCCCGGTCACAAGCGATAGAGGTTAGGACTTCTTCCGCGCCGCGAAGGCAGCCACGGCCTCGTCGAAGCGGCCTGACGCGGCGATCAGCGAATTAACGTTGTTGCCCATCTGCAGGGCGTCGTCGTGCCCCATGGTGAGTGCGGCCCGGTTCAGCTCCTTGGTCAGCCGCACCGCATCGGGGTCGAGTGCGGCCAGGCGGTCGGTGAAGTCGGCTTCCATTCTGGCCAGCTCCGCCGCGTCGCCGGCAAGGCGGTTGACGAGCCCCATCTCGTAGAGCCGTTCGGCCGTCACCAGGTCGCCGAAGGTCAACATTTCCAGCGCCAGGCGTGGGCCGACGAGGCGCGACAGCACCGGCGCGTTAACCGCGGCCGGGAAGGCGTTCCGCATCTCCGTGGCGCCGAACTTGGCACCCCGCTCGGCCAGCAGAAAGTCGCAGCCCATGGCCAGCGTAAAGCCGCCGGCCACGGCATGGCCCCGCACCACCGCGACCGTAGGGATCGGAAAACGGTGCAGGCGGTGGAAGATGTCGGTCCAGACCTGGTCCCGAGCCAGGACCGAGGCGAGGTCCCGGGCTGGGACACCGTCGCCGAGGTCGCGGCCGGTGCAGAAGGTCTCGCCCGCCCCCTTGAAGACGAGACAGCGGCAGGTCGCATCCTCGCCGACTGTATGGACGGCCTCGCCTAGCGCGACGATCATTGCTTCGGAGAGTGCGTTGCGGCGCGCCACTCGGTCGAGAACGATGGTTTGGACCGGCCCTTCGCGTTCCGTTCGGATCATATGTCTTCGCCCTTGTCCTAGATAACCTCGTCGTCGCGGCTGGTGGTCTCGCCGAATCGGGCGAGCGTCGCCGGCTTGGTGCCCTCGTAGAGGCCTTCCAGCCGCTTGTTTATCTCACGGTTGGCGTTGGCGAAGAGGCTGTTGCCCTGGGCGTTGGAATCGACCAGGAACGGCCCGAAATTCTCCACCTCGAAGATCCACATCGCCTGAGCGATACCGAGCTCGTCGAGCCAGACCGCGTCCCGCACTCCCTTGATGCCGCGGCCGAGCAACGCGCCGGTGCCGTAGCCGACCGTGGTCAGATAGACCGCGCGGTTGGGCACGAAAACGTCGCGGTAGATCTCCTCCGACATGCCGCCCTTACCGATGATCATGCGGGCGCCCGAGAGCTCGAACCAGCGCGCCATCCAGCGGGCGAACCGGAAGCTCGCCGTCGCCGTTACCGCGCCCACGTCGTAGCCGCCAGGCAGCGGCGTCGCCGCCGGCGAGCAGTGGAAGTTGACGTTGCTGAGGCCGGCCAGGTCGACCGGCAGGGCCACGCCGTCATCCACGACGCGGCTGTAAACGCCTTCGCGCGCCGTGTAGACGAGGCCATCGAGGAAGACGACGTCGCCCTGGCTCAGGCGCGCGATATTGTCGTCGTCGATCGGAGTCGAGAGGCGGACCCGGTTCATCCTGGTGCTCGTCATTCGGTCCCCTCCCGCCGATAGAAGGGCGTGAACCATTTTGGATCGGTGCGGTACTCGGTCTCACCCGAAGCGTCGACGCGGGCGGTGGCGCGGCGCGAGGAGAGGCAAAAGCTGTGCACGCTCATTGGCATACCGCCAGTATGCGTATAGCCGACCTCGATATGGCAATCGACGACCATGGCATTGCCCTGAAATCCCATCGCCCCCATGCCGATCTCGTTGCCGAGCACCGTCAACTCTTCTTCAAGCGCCGCCACTTGCGCATCGGGGTGCGGCTCGCCCACTACTCTCAAGCAGGCCGCCTCCTTGCCGAGGCGCATGGCGGTGTCCTTGTTACCGCCGAGGCCGACGCCGACGATCGCCGGCTGGCAGGCAAGACCGCGACGCCCGTGCGCGATCATGGTATCGAGGAAGAAGCGCTTGATGCCCTCGATGCCGTCGCCCGGAAACAGCATCCGGTAGTCGGTGCCGAAGAGGCCGCCCTTGTGCACGGTGGTGATCTCAAGCCAGTCGCCGCCCGGCTCGAAGCTGTACTGGATCTCGGGCGCGTGGATACCGACGTTGTTGTCGTTGTCCTTGCGGCTCAAGGGGTGGACGCGGTTGGGGCGCAGCGGGATCGTCCGTGTCGCTTCGGCCGTCGCCTCTCGGAGCGCCTTTTCCAACGCCACGAAACCACCCTCGACCTGGGCCTCGTTGCCGGCCTTGACGTAGTAGCGCGGCAATCCGGTGTCGGCGCACATCGGCCGCCGGTCGGCCTCGGCCGCCTCCCAGTTCTCCAACATCGATTCCAGGACGAAGCGGCTGAGCTCGCCCTCTTCCTTCGCCGCCATCACCCGGACGCCATCGCGGTAATCCTTCGGGATTTCAATGCTGGCCCGGCGCATCACTTCCAGCGCCGCTTCCCGGATCGCCTCGATCGCTATCATCTCGTCGGCTCCCCTCTCATGCCGCCCGCTCCTCCGGGATCAGGGACTCGCCAGGTCGGACCCGGGAGAAGTCGACCGGCGCCGTGTCCACGACGAGGCCCGTATCATCTAGCCGAACGCGGGTGTGGTACGAAGCCTCCAGGTCGCCGGCCTCGGGAAAATCCTCCCGGTAGTGGGAGCCACGCGAGTTCTCGCGTGCCAAGGCCGCGGCAACGATGGCGCGACCGACCTGGATCTGCGAATCCAGGTTCAGCCAGTCGTGCCAGGTGAGGTTGAAGGCGCGGCCGCTATCGCCGAGACCAGTGGCGAGCAACGCCGCCTCCACGTCGTTCAACAGCGCCGTCGCCCGCGCCAAGCCCGCGGCATCCCGGACGATGCCGGCATCGTCCCACATGCCGTCGGCGAGCCGGAGACGGAGCGCGTTCAAGTCTCCGTCAGCGCCCGCGAAAGGATGCTCGGCCCAGGCTCGGGCCGCCTCGACCGCCACCGAATCCGGCTCCGCAATGCTACCGGCCGAGACCGCCCAGGCGGCCATGGCCTCGCCGGCGATGCCGCCGAAGACGGTGGAGTTGGCGACGCCGTTGCCGCCGAGGCGATTGCTGCCGTGGACGCCGCCGGCGTCCTCGCCGGCCACGTACAGACCCGGCATCTGGGTCTCGCAGTCGATCGAGACCTCGACCCCGCCCATCATGTAGTGTGCCGTCGGCACCACCTCGACGAAACCACCGGCAAGGTCGTAGCCGACATCGGCGCAGCGCTCGACCATGCCCTTGAAGAGGTCGCGCACCTTGTCGGGGCCGAGATGCGCCATCGAGATGTGGACGCCACCCCGTGGCGTCGTCTTGCCATGCCGCATCTCCTCGAAGATGGCCCGACTGACGATGTCGCGGGTCGCCCGCTCCGCGCCCTCGTGGGCCAGCATGAAGCGCTCGCCCTCGCCGTTCAGCAGATAGCCGCCCGCACCCCGCAGCCCCTCCTCCAGCACGGTGCCGGTGAGCCTGGTATCGGCTCCCGCCAGCAGGCCGGTGGGATGGAACTGCACCATCTCCATGTCGCGCAGCGCCAAACCCGCCCTCAATGCCATCACCATGCCGTCGCAGCTCTTGTCGCCGGACGGGGTGTGATAGCGGTACATGGTGGGGCCGCCACCGGTCGCCAGCAACACCGCCTTGGCCCGGACCAGGCGGTAATTGCCCGTTCGCATGTCGATCAGCAGCACGCCGGCGATCCGGTCCCCTTCGGCGCTCGGCAGCAGGGCAATTGCCCGATGCTCCTCCAGCCGGGCGACGTCGAGGGCCCAGACCTGCTCCGCCAGGCGGTTGATGATCTCGATCCCCGTCAGGTCGCCCTTGTGGATGGTGCGGTCGAAGGTCTGGCCGGCGAAGGCCTTGCCGTGAACGCTGCCGTCGGGGTTACGGTCGAAGAAGCAGCCGTAGCGGTTTTCCAGCTCCCGCACGCGCTCGGGCGCGGTGCTGACCAGACGCCAGGCGAGCTCTTGGTTCGGCAGCCAAGAGCCGCCGCGGATCGTGTCCATGAAGTGGCGCTCGATCGAGTCGGCGGGATCGAGGGCGACGTTGTAGCCACCCTGAACCATCCGCGTGCACCCGCACTTGCCGAGCAAGCCCTTGACCGCGATCGTGACCTGCAGCTCGGGCCGGGCCTGCTTCGCGTGCAGAGCGGCCAACAGGCCGGCGCCGCCGCTGCCGAGGATCAGGATATCCGTTTTCGACCGCTCCATGGCCTCAGATTGCCTCGATCAGGAACAAGAGGCCCACCGCCAGCGCCAGGCCGCCGCCCCAGCCGACGAGCTGCGCCTGCCATTCGCGCCAGGGCAGGAACTCGATCATGAGGAGTCGCAGGCCGCCGACCAAGTGGATGGCGAGGAGCGTCACCAGGACCGCCTCCGCCGGCTTGACGAACGGCGCCTCGGTCCAGGCGAGAAAGCCGTCGAGACGTGCCTCGCCGTCGAGCGCCAGACCCAGAACCCAGAAATGCACCGGCAGGAATAGCGCCAGCAGGACGCCCGTCAGCCGCTGCAAGACCGAGGCCCAATATTGCGGGTTCTCGCCGCGGCGGAGCCTCATGCGACCACGCCCCCGACTGCCCTGAGCCCCAAGATCACCAGCAGCAGACAAAAGCCGAGCGCCGCCCAGTCGAGGCTGCGGGCCCGCCAGGGCGTCATCTCGCGCACGAACGAGCGCACACCGATGGCGCCGTGCAACGCCGCCGCCAGGACGAAAAGGCTGTAGAAGCCGCCCCAGACGAGGCTGCCGCGCGTGCGGCTAAGAATCTCCGTCGCCGAAAGCCCCCCTTGCACGGCCACGATGATGGTGACGATATGCACCGTCACGAGCACCGCCAGCACCAGGCCCGAGAACCGGTGCGCCAACCAGAGCCGGGTCTCCAGGTGCCGACTCACAGCCGCCCCTTCAGAAGCGCCGTCGCCGTCATTCGCTTCAGGCCGGCGATCGCCCGGGTCGGGTTCAAGGTCTTGGGGCAGAACGCCGTGCAGCGCTGGCCGGTGTGGCAATCGAGGCAGCCACCGGCGCCGGCGACGGCCGCGAGACGATCGTCGAAGCCGCCGTCCCGTTCGTCATTTTGCAGGCTCCAAGCCCGGTTCAGTGCCGCCGGCCCAAGATAGTCCGGCAACCGGCCGACGACCTCGCACGCCGCGTAGCAGACGCCGCAGTTGATGCATTCGATCGCCGCGTCGACGCGCCGGCGGGCCTCGGACTCCGGCTTGATCAACGCGAAGTCCCCCTCCGCGTCGGTCGGGCGAAAACGCCCGCGGGCGCGCTGCCACTTGTCGAAGAACGCGCTCATATCAGCGACCAGGTCGCGGATGACCGGCAGGTTCTCCAGCGGCGCCAACCGCAGGCGGCCGCCGCGCGCCACGTCGGAGACCAGCGTGCGGCAGGTCCAGCGCGGCTTGCCACTGACGGTCATGGCGCAGGAGCCGCACATGCCGACCCGGCAGGCAAAGCGATAGGCTAGCGTCGGATCGAGCCGGCGCTGCACCTGGGTCACGAGGTCGAGCACGGTCTCGTTGGCGCGTGCGACAACATGGTAGTCGCGAAAGGCGCCGTCGGCGGCGCCCCGCCAGATGGAGACCGTGATGTCGTCCGCCTCAGTCAAGTCTATCCCCTGCCATGCTTGCCTCAGAACATAGCGGGCAGTCCGGGTGATGGCCACGGCTTCAGGGGTGGCCCCGGCTCTGTCATAATCCGCCGCCCCGGGGAGTTGTAGGAGCGCCGCCATGGCCCGCCGATTCGTCGACATTTCGATGCCGCTGGAAAACGACGTCGTCTCCGACCCCGAGCCCTTCGGGCCCAAGATCACCTATATCGACCACGAGATGTCGGCGGCGCAGATGACCGCCTTCTTCCCGGGCCTGGGCAAGGAGGAGCTTCCCGACGGCGAGGCCTGGGCGGTGGAGAAGGTGGAGCTGATCACCCACAACGGCACCCATCTGGACGCGCCCTATCACTTCGCCTCGACCATGAACCGGGGCGAGCGCGCGATCACAATCGACGAGGTGCCGCTCGACTGGTGCTTCCGTCCCGGCGTCAAGCTCGACTTCCGCCATCTCGACGACGGCTACGTGGCGACGGCCGACGATGTGGCAGCCGAGCTCGCCCGCATCGGCCACGATTTGCAGCCCATGGACATCGTCGTCGTCAACACGCGCGCCGGCCAGGCCTACGGCGGCGATGGCTACGTCGATGCCGGCTGCGGCATGGGTTATGGCGCGACCATGCACCTGCTAGAGCGAGGCGTCCGGCTGACGGGTACGGATGCCTGGTCGTGGGATGCGCCCTTTTCCTACACGGCCGAACGCTATGCCGAGACGGGCGACGCCTCGATCATCTGGGAAGGCCACAAGGCGGGCCGCGACATCGGCTACTGCCACCTGGAGAAGCTGCACAACCTCGAGGCTCTGCCGCCTTTCGGTTTCACCATCGCCTGCTTCCCGGTGAAGATCCGCGGCGCCTCCGCCGGCTGGACCCGGGCGGTGGCGATCCTCGACGATTGAGGCGGGCGGGCTCGGTTGACGCTCCTCAAGCATAGGGAAAGAATGGCCCCCATGATCCCTGAAACGCCATCGCTGACAGCCTACCTGGACGAGACTTCGGCCAGCTTGGCCGGCGCCTGCACCGCCTGCGGCAAGTGCGTCGAGGTCTGCCCGGTGACGCCGACGCTTGCCCTGGGCGGGGCGACGGGTGAGGCGATCATGGGCGACCTTCGGGCACTCTTCCGCGACGATACCCCGCTCGACGGGGCGGCCCGGACCTGGGCCCATAGCTGCAACGGCTGCGGCCTCTGTATCCCCGCCTGCCCGGAGGCGATCAATCCCCGACGCATGGTGATGTTGTCGGGCGCGCTCGAATCGCGTCACGGCAGCGAGACGCCGGAGCTTTTCCGCAAGATGTCGCGGTCGATCCGGATCATGGCGGCGCTGCAGCTGGTACCAGACGACTTCGACCGCCTGCTGCGCACGCCGCGCGCGCACGATGCGGAGGTGATCTTCTATCTCGGCTGCAATCCTATTCGCACGCCGCACGTCCTCTTCAACGCCATGACCATTCTCGACGCCCTGGAGGTCGACTACGAGGTCCTCGGCGGTCCAGGCGCCTGTTGCGGCATCATCCACGCCAAGTGGGAGGGCGCCTTCGAGAAAGGTGGCCGCGTCACCGACGGCACCCTCGACCGCTTCGGCGACTTCCGGCCGGAAAAAGTCTTGAGCTGGTGCCCATCCTGCGTCCTGCACCTGGGTGAGACCATCGAGGGCTTTCGGCAAACGAGCTTCGACTTCGATCACGTTACCGAGTTCCTAGCCCAGCAATCGGAGCGCCTGACCGGCCGCTTCAAGACTTCCGTGGAGAAGCGGGTCCTGCTGCACGCGCATGAAGGCATGGCCGAGCTCGGCCAGAACGTCGCCCGGCTGCTGGCGGCCGTGCCCGGCTTGGTCCTCGTCGATACCGTGTTGGAGCCGGGCTATACCTGCGGCGGCTCCGGCGCCGACCGTTCGCCGAGCCTGAAGGCGGCGGCCCGGGCGCGGCTCTTGGAGCGGGCCGCGGCCGACGACGTCGATTGCCTGGTGACGCTCTATCACGGCTGTCACGGCCAATTGGCCAAGGAGGAGAAGCCCGGCAACTTCGAGGTCGTCAACTGGACCGAGATCTTGGTCCGGGCGCTGGGCGGCACGCCCTATTACGACATCTCCAAGCACTATCGGCTGGCGGACGACTGGGGCTTGGTGCTCGACGAAGGCGAGATCTTTCTCCGCGCCAACGGCATCGAGATCGACCGGGCCGAGCTCGAGGACGTGCTGCCCGAGATCTTCGCCCAGAGCGAATTCAGCGGCGGACTGGAACGTTTCGCCAGCCCCCAGCGCTGAGCCTGGAGGGTTCCCGGTGAACCTGGAGCTCTATCTCGCTTTCGTCCTGGCGACCGTCGTCCTGATTCTGATCCCCGGCCCCAACGTCGCCCTGATCGTCGCCAACAGCCTGAGCTATGGCGCCCGGACGGCCCTGATGACGGTCGCGGGAACCTCGAGTGCGATGGTCTTCCAATTGGCGATAACGGCGGTCGGCATGACCTCCGTGCTGCTGGTGCTGGCGGCGTGGTTCGAGTGGCTGCGTTGGCTCGGCGTCGCCTATCTCGTCTATCTCGGCATCCGTGCGTGGCGGGCGCCGGCGGAGGACTTGGATGCGGCACCACCGAGCGCCCGCGGCTCCGGCCGCCGGCTTTTCTGGCAGGGCTTCCTGGTCTCGGCCACCAATCCGAAGGTGCTGCTCTTCTACGCCGCCTTCTTTCCCCAATTCGTCGACCCAGCGCGGCCGCTGGCCCTGCAGCTCGGCCTGTTGAGCGCGACCTTTCTCGTCATCGCCGTCGTTCTCGACAGCGGCTTCGCGCTCGCCGCCGGCCACGCCCGAAGCTGGCTCCGCGGCGCCGCGCGCGCCCGCCTCAGGAACCGTCTGACCGGCGGCTTCCTGATCGGTGCCGGGTTGGGCCTGGCGCTGGCCAGGCGCAGCTAATGGGCGGGATCGCTAGGCGTCGGTTCCCTGGAAGCCAAGGGTGTCGAGACCGCCCTCGTCTCTCCCGCCCCAGGTAAGCAACGAGTCGACCAGCCTGCGGGCCGGTGCGTCGTCGCCTTCGCCTCGCCGCATGACGGCCCACCAATCGAGCGTCAGCCCCTTCTCGGTCACCGGCCTGGCGACCAGCGTGCCGTCGTTGACCTCGGGCTCCACCGCCCAGGCGCTCAGGATACTGACGCCGAAGCCGGCGCGCACCAGGTCGATGATCGCCTCCGGCAATTGCACACGAGAAACGCGCCGGGGAAAGAGATTGGCAGGTCGCATCACCGCCTCCCATTCGAAGCCGGGCTCCGGCGTGACCGAGTAGGTGATGTAGCGTTCCTCGACCAGATCCTCGGCACCGATGAAGGGCCTGTCGGCCAGCGCATGATCAGGCGCCATCACCGCCACCAGCGGGTCGCGGATCAGATGGAACCATTGGAACTGCGAGGTCGCCTGCTTGGCACCGTAAACGAGCGCGACGTCGACGGCGCCTTCCAAGAGGGCGGTAAGCGGGTAGTGCGTCGCCCGCGCCACGAGGTCAACCTCGAGGTCGGGGGCCCTGTCGCCGAAGAAGCGCAGGAACTCTGGCAGCCAATGGAAGCGGCTGTAGGTCCCCTGCCCCAGGCGCACGAGCCGGCGGTCGCTCTCCGACATCGTCCGCACTTCGTCCTCGGCACGGGACAGCTCGTCGATGACGCGAACGGCGGCGGCGTGCAGATGCTCCGCTGCGGGAGTCATGATCAAGCGCCGGCCGACGCGGGTGAAGAGCGCCGTCTGCAAGCGCCGCTCGGCCTCGCGAATGCGATGTGTCAGGGCCGACTGGGTAATGCCTAAGCGACCCGCGGCAAGGGTCACGCTGTCGGTCTCGGCGATCGCTGTCAGCATCGAGAGATGCCGAATGTCGAGCAGCGGCGTCATCGAATCTCATGAAATATCTTCATAATAATCATGAATATATAGAATTAGATTCATAAATCCAGGTCGTTATTGTCAGGCGCATGGTCGATCTGAGGCACACATTTCGCAGCCCGAACGCCGCCGCCGCGACCGGCTTGATCGGCTTGTCGTCGATCTGCTTCGGGGTTGTGCCGCTGTTCGCGCGGCATCTGCTGGACGAAGGCCTGACGGCTGAGGTGATCGCCATTTATCGTTTCGGTCTCTCGGCCCTGATCGTGCTGCCCTTTATGCGATTGAACCGACACAAGCTGCGGCAAGCGCTGCTCCTCTTCGCCACCGGCCTCGTCATGGGCCTTGGTTGGTCGAGCTATATCCGCGCCATCGAGGTAGCCCCCCTGGCGAGCGCCGGCATCATCTACATGACCTATCCGCTGTTCGCCGTGATCTTCGCTCGTTTGCTGCTGGGCCAACGGCTGACGACACGCGCGTTGATGGCGGTCTCGTTGGTACTCGGCGCCGCGGTCATCGCCCTATCGCCGTCCGCGCCCGAGCCGGACCAATTCGGGGCATTGCTGCGCTCCCTCCCGGCGCCGGTCACCTTTGCCCTCATCGTCGTCGTGCTCGCTGCCCTGACCTCGCGGCTGCATGTCTTGGAGCGGGTCGGCTGTGGTATGGCGGGGGCCGTCGCAGGGCTGCTGCCCTCGGTCCTGGCGGCGGACAACACAGTGTTGGTGCCGGGATCGGCGGGAACCTGGGCCTTGATCGCAGGCATGGTCGTCGTCACCGCCACCGGGCCGCAGCTTCTCTACGTCTTCGCCGCGCCGAAGGTCGGGACCTCGCGTGCCGCCGTGGCCGGCGCCCTGGAGCTGCCGACGATGATCGCGGTCGGCTGGCTCGCCTTCGCCGAAGCGATCGGCCCCGCCGACTTCGTCGCGGCAATCCTGATTGCAGCAGCGGTCGCGACGGCACCACCTATCGTCCGGACGGCACCGAACTCGGCGTCGAACGCATTGGCCGCCGGGGCGAGGCGGAGACGCCGCGCCTTCAAAGCGCTTGGGCGGAACGCACCAAGCCTTCGTAGAGGCCATCGAGCCGCCGCATAAATCGGTCGAAATTTCGGCTCGTCAGGCCGAGGATGACCTGGGCGGCCCCTTCGTCGCGGAACCGCGTCACCGTCTCCAGGTCGGCCTTGCCGTCGGGCGGACCGACGAAGATCTCGATGTCCTCGAGGCCCCGACCTTCCCGTTCCAGCAATGCCGTCAACTTCTGGAGTCGCTCGGGCAGCTTCTCCGGCACCATGCCGGCGGCGAACCAGCCCTGGCCGAAGCGGGCCACCCGGGTAAGCGCCGCATCGCTCTCGCCGCCGAAATAGAGCGGCGGGTGCGGCTTCTGCACCGGCTTGGGGCTCTGATAGCAGGGCGGCAGGTTGTAGAACTCGCCCTCATACTGACAAAGCTCGTCGCACCACAGCGTCTTCATGACGCCGATGTAGTCACGCGCCCGTGCGCCGCGGCGCTCGAAGGGCACGCCCAAGGTATCGAATTCCTCGGCGAGCCAGCCGACGCCGATGCCGAAATCGAGCCTGCCGCCAGACAGCACGTCGACGTCGGCGGCCTGCTTGGCCGTGTAGACGGGGTGACGCTGGGGCAGAATGCAGATCCCCGTGCCGAGGCGGATGCGGCTCGTCTGGGCCGCAGCGAAGGCGAGGCCGGTGAAGGGCTCCAACGGCAGCGCCTTGGTATCGAAGGGAAAGCTGCCGTCGACGGAATAGGGGTAGTGCGAGCGGATCTCGGGCGTCAGCACCACGTGCTCGGGCAGCCAGAGGGAATGGAACTCGCGCTCCTCGACGGCGCGGGCCGCTTGGCCGAGAAACTCGGGATCGGCCGAATCGCCGCCGAGATAGAGCTGAATGCCGATCTTCATCTGCCGCGCCCTTCTCATCCACGGGTTTGCCTGTTAGGCCTATTCTTCTCGGTCGGAACGGCTTCCGCAATCGGCTTCTCGGGCGGCGGCCTCGTGAGAAATGGATGGGCAAGGGGTCGCGGCCGCCGTGACGGATCAACGCACCGCCATCCTTCTATTCCTGGCCTCGATCGGCTTCATCACCGTCGTCGACACCTCGGCCAAGTACCTGACCGCCGACTTGCACGCCTTCGAGATCGTCTGGGGCTATTTCCTCGGCATCGTGACGCCGCTTGTCATCTACGCCCTGGCCATCGGCGCTCCCCGCCGCGGCCTCCTCTATACAGGGCGGCCGGTGCTGCAGATCGCGCGCTCGGGCCTTCTGGTCTTGTCGATCGCGACGCTCTTCGTCGGCCTGACTTACCTGCCGATCGCCGAGGCCACCGCCATCAGTTTCATGTCGCCGCTCTTCATCGTCGCCCTTTCGGGGCCGATGCTGGGTGAGCGGGTCGGCATCCACCGCTGGGTGGCGGTTGTGATCGGGCTCTTGGGCGTTCTCGTCATCGTCCGCCCGGGCGGCGGTCTCGCCCATTGGGCCGTCTCCATGCCGCTCATCGGGGCCGTCGCTTTCGCCGCCTACCAGCTCTCGACCCGGGTCCTGGCCGCGACCGACACGGTCTTCGCCACCCTCTTCTACACCGGTGTCGGCGGCTTCTTCTGGACCTGTCTCCTGGTGCCGTTCTTCTGGACCATGCCGAGCCCCGGCCAATGGATCGCCTTCCTCGCCATCGGCAGCTTGGGCGTGGCCGCACACCTCTGCCTCATCAAGGCCTTCGAGCTAGCCCAAGCCTCGCTGCTGGCGCCCTTCAACTACACCAAGCTCGTTTGGGCCGCGTTGGCGGGCTACCTCGTCTTCGGCGACGTGCCCTCGCTCAACACGCTGGCCGGCTGCGCCCTCATCATCGCCAGCGGCCTCTACGTCATCCTGCGCGAGCGGCCGGCGCCGAAGGTGACGCGCTAAGACACACCGTCGAATCCTGCCTGTGCCCTCAGCCGACCCGGTCGCGCCATTCGGTCCAATAGACCTCGGGATGATCCGGCCAATAGTCGCTGTAGTAGGGGATCAGGGGCTTGAAGGCGTCGAAGACGCGACGCAGGTCGAGGACCGCGTCACCGCCCTCTTCCGGCGCGGGATGGGCCATGTCGACCCTGAGGTCGGTCCTGGGCCGCGCCCCCGGCAGCGCCACGATCAGCCCGGCCGAGCGTTGGCCGATCGGTTGCCCGCCGGCGCGGTAGCCGGCCTCGAGCGTCCGCATCAGCCGCTCCTCGAAATCCTGGGAGGCCTCGTCGTGGTAGGCTTGGTACATCGCGTCGACGACTCGGGCCCCGGCAATGGCATTGCCCATGACGACGAAACCGTCGCCGAGCTTGTGGCCGGTGAAATCCTTACCCTCGACGCCGCTGTGGACGCCGGTCTCGCCGTCGGCGGTGACGATGCCGATCTGGCGGTACTCGAAATGGGAATCGTAGTTGGCGAGCGCGGTCAGGATCTGGGCCGGCGTCATCCCGTTCTGGGCGAGGTCGAGGCCGATCTCACCGAGCTTGGGGTTGCTGTGGCACTGCGACGAGATCGCCGCCACACCACCGCGGACATGCGGGCAGCGCGAGGCAACGCCGTAGGGCCCGGTCGCCAGACAGATCCCCAAAGCGCCGTCTTCCGCTGACCTCGCGACGACCGTGAAAGTCATGCTGCCCTCCCATATCCCTTCGGCCGACCGATCGCCGGCCCGCCAACCCTATCAATCGCCGATTCGTCCCGGTAGGTCGCCACCCTCTTGACAGCCGGGCCGCCATCGCGCTCCTTTGGCGCGACATATTGAAGGAGAACGATCAGCGATGCTGTCCGAGAGCGACGTTCGGTTCTACCACGACAACGGCTATATCGTCGTGCCGGCGGTCTATTCAGCCGAAGAGGTGGCGAAGCTCCGCCGGGTGACGGAGGCGTTCGTCGAGAAGTCGCGCCAGGTGACCGAGAATGACGATACCTACGACCTGGAGGACACCCACACGGCCGAGCACCCGATGGTACGCCGCCTGAAGACGCCCGACCTCATTCACGAGACCTATCGCGAAGCCTCGCGCAAGCCCGAGGTCGTCGCCATCCTGCAGCAATTGATCGGCCCCGACGTCCGCTACCAAACGGGCAAGCTGAACCTGAAATCGGCCGGCGGCGGTGCCGCCGTGGAATGGCACCAGGACTGGGCCTTCTATCCCCACACCAACGACGATCTCTGTGCCGTCGGTATCCTTATGGACGATGTCGACCTGGAGAACGGGCCGCTCATGGTGGCGCCGGGCAGTCACAACGGCCCGACCTACGACCATCATTCGAACGGTTACTTCTGCGGCGCCGTCAACGATGCGGCTGCCGACCCGGAGTACGAGCGCGCCGTGCCCTTGACCGGCAAGGCGGGCTCGATCTCGATCCACCATGTCCGCATCCTGCACGGCTCGCGCCCCAACCTCTCGGGCCGCGACCGACGCTTGCTGCTCTTCCAATACTGCGCCGCCGACGCTTGGCCGCTCCTGGCAGCGCCCGACATCGAAGCCTTCGACGCCAACCTGCTGAGCGGCGAGCCTTCGGTGGTGCCGCGCCTTGCCGACGTGCCGGTCCGGATGCCGCTGCCGCCGGCCAAGCACGGCGGCTCGATCTACGAGAACCAGCGCGGCAGCCGGGCCAGCATCCTAGGCCATCCGGAAGAGAAGGTGGTCGTGGCCGCCGAGTGACCGCGGCGCGCTAACCCACCTGCATGCCGTAGGTGCCGCGGCCGACCGCGACCAGGCGCTGTTGGTCGTCGAAGACGTCGATGTCGACGACGCCGACGGTGCGGCCGGCGCGCCGGACGCGGGCCGTCGCGGTCAACTCGGCGCTGAAGGCCGGGCGCAGGAAGTCGGTGCGGAAGTTGATCGTCGGCACGCCGCCGCCAAGGCTCATCACCAGGACATAGTCGCCCACGACGTCGATCAGCGAGGCGATCGGCCCGCCGTGGAACTGGCCGGTGCCGGCACCGCGTTCGAACTCGGGCTTCAAGGGCATCGCCACGGTGACTTCTTGCGCTTCGGGGTCGGCCCGAACCACGGTCAGACCGAGGGTCGAGATGAACGGCGAGGCGTCCAGCATCGCCTGGATCTGCTCGGCATCGAGCGGTGTCTCGGGCTTGCTCATGGCGTCACCACGACCTTGCCGAAGACCTCGCGATCCTCCATCAGCTTGACCCCGACCTTGGCCTCCTCGATGGGCAGCACCGTGTCGATGACAGGCTTCATCTTGTCCTCCCGGATGTAGCGCATCAGGGTCTCCAGATCCTCGCGGGTCCAGCTGTTCGAGCCCAGCACCTTCAATTCGAAAGTCCAGATGTAGCGGATGTCGGTCTTGGGATCGAAGCCGGCGGTGGCGCCGCAGGTCAGCAACTTGCCGCCCCGCTTCAGGGCCTTGAACGAGGGCACCCAGGTCTCACCGCCGGTGAAGTTGCAGACCACGTCGACGCCGCCGTCATAGGAGCGCCGGAAGGGCTTGCCGTAGAGCTGCCAGATCTCCTTCTCGAAGGCCGCTTTCGTGTAGTCGATGCCGTGGTCGGCGCCGAGGTCCTTGAGCCGTGCCAGCTTGTCGTCGCTGGAGGCGGCGACGACCACCTCGCAACCCAGCATCTTGGCCAGCGGCACGCAGCAGGTACCGACGCCGCCACTGGCTCCCAGGACCAGGACCTTGTCGCCGCTTTGGATTTGGCCGTTGGTGATCATCATCCGGTGCGCGGTGCCGTAGGCGACCGGCAGCGAGGCCGCCTCGGCGAAAGTGACGCCATCGGGGATCGGGATCAGCTGGCTGGCGGCGGCAAGGCAATACTCGGCGAGACCGCCGTCCAGCATCTCGCCCATCAGGCCGCGCTCGGGATGCAGCGGGTTGACCAGCACCCGGTCGCCCACCGACCAGCCCTCGACGCCTGGCCCGATCTCGGCGATCTCGCCGGCGACATCGAGCCCCGGGATAATTGGCAACGGCACCTTGATCCCCGGCATGCCGCGGCAGGTGAAGACGTCGTGGTAGTTGAGCGAGGACGCCTTGACCCGGAGCAGGACGTGCCCTTCAGCGAGCTCCGGCTCGCGGTAGTCGGCCTGGTAGGTGAGGTTGTCGGTGCTGCCGTGCTCGTAGAGGACCGCGGCGCGCATGGGCATTCCTTCCCTGTCTATCAGATTCTGTCGCCGCTTGCAGAGATCGGCGCGGCCCGATTAAAGACCATCCGCTTTCCGCCACGCAAGCGTCCGGCCCCATGGACAGCGGCGCCCGCCCCTTCTATCTATGGCGCGGGAATTCGAAGCGGAGCGCACCCATGGCGGGGACGGGCAATCTGGGCGATTTGACCGACCGGGATCTGGACCCGGACGCGGTCGCCGTGATCGATGCCGGCGATTGGGAAGCGCCGAAGCACTTCAGTCACGGCGAGATCGATGCCCGGGCCGACGCGGTGGCCCGGGCGCTCGTCGCTCGCGGACACCGGGCCGGCGAGCGGATCGCCATCCTGGCCGCCAACAGCGCCGACTACCTCGTCGCCTATTTCGGCACCATGCGGGCCGGCCTCGTATCGGTGCCGATGAACTGGAAGTTCCCGAAGGAGACCATCGCCTACATCTTGGGCGACGCCGAGGTGAAGTTCGCCTTCGTCGATGCCGAGCGCGCCGCCCTCTGCCCCAAGGCGCTGCCCCGCGTCGCCTTCGGCCCGGAGTTCGAGGCCTTCCTCGACCCCGGCACCTTCGACATCGTTCGCCCGGCCGACGACACTATCGCCATGTTTCTCTATACTTCGGGCTCGACCGGCCGGCCCAAGGGCGTGCCGCTGACGCATCGGGGCCATCTTTGGGCCGTCCAGCGGCGGCTCGAGCTCAATCCGGACGTCGGCTGCCATTGCTTCCTGGTCGCGGCCCCGCTTTACCATATGAACGCGTTGGCGATCTCCAAGGTGGCCCAGGCCGGTCACGCC
>JASLMY010000320.1 GCA_030746295.1 Alphaproteobacteria bacterium
CGCGGCATCGAAGTCCGCTGGATTGCCGCGCTCTCTTCGTTCGCTCGCAATGACCCCGTGGCGCACCTTCTCACAAGTCGTTTCAATGGCTCGACGGTATAAACCGGAAAATTCTCAGATGCTGTTGGTCCGGAGATGATTCACTGCCGGCCCTGCCGCGTTCTCCCCAACGCGTGCCAGGTGGCTCGATTACCAGTCAACGGACTGGGCTCAACATTTTTGCTCAATCGCGAGCCAACGCACAGAGCGGCCGAGCCAAGAGGCGCTCCAGGTACCGGCCCAACGCCGGACACTCGCCAAGATGCCCCTGACGCCGTCCCCAATTCACACACCATCCAACGATGATATCGGTCACGGTAAACCGGTCTTCAACGAGATAGTCGTGCTGGGCCAAGTGCGCGTCCAGCGCTAAGGCGCTGCGCTTGAACATCTTCACGTTCTGCTCGAGCCCCGCGCCAATGCGCTTGTCCTCGGGCAGCACAAAGGTGTTGACGGCGGAGTTCCACAGCCACGACTCCATCTCGCTCAAGCAGAACGCGACCCACTGGTCGTGCTCGGCGCGGGCAAACGTACCGGGCTTGGCAACCAAATCCGCAGCGGGGACGCGATCGGCGATGTAGGTGCAAATGGCCGCGGACTCGAACAGCGTCTGGCCGTCGATAACCGCCGCCGGAATCTTGGCCAGGGGGTGAAATTGCCGCAGCTCATCCGGGCCGGCCAATTCACGCCGATCGACCGAGGTATACGCAACGCCCGCCTCTTCCATGGCCCACCGGCAACGCGCGGAACGGTTGGCGCCAACGCCGTATAAGGTCACTTTCATCTCACACACTCCTTAGATCCGACATTCCCCGGATAGACATCGTTTTCGGTCGTCACGCTAGCCGTCGGGACCCCCGACGGCAATTTCGACGTCGATGGGCTTCGACGAGATGCCCCGCCAGCCTTCCGGACCGGCGCCGGCACCCAGGACCGTAAAATCGCGACTATTCTCATATTCGCCGATCTTGGACTACAATTCTCCAAAGAGGGACCATTCGGGGAACGACGGCTGGGGAGATCCGACGACAATCTGGGAGAGGGAAGCGTTATGTCGAAGACCGAGCTGGCTGAGTTGGACGAATTCATACTCGACGGGAAGTTCCACGAAGCGACGGAGACGTTCTGCAAGCTGGCGACGGAAGGGCACGCCGTGCCCAACCTGGCGCTGCACGCCATGACCACGGCGGCGCCCTACCTGCACGTGCCCTCGCACGAGAAGCTGCTGCCCAACGGCGAGTTCCGCAACGTCAACTACGACCACACGATCTTGGGCGTTCGCGCCGGCATGCGGCTCTCGCCCTGGCTCTCCGACGTCGAGAAGGACCTCGGCATCGTCCAGGGCATGTACTACATCCCGCAGGGACTGGACGTTTGGGCGCAGCTCGAATGCGGCTTCCCGGGCCACTACGCGCGCGAGCAGGAGCAGTGCCCCGAGGACGAGATCGGCCACGAGCTGCACTGCCATTTCGACGACCAGGAGCCGCTATTGGACGGCTCGGTCGACGAGCGCTTCGAGCGCATGTTCCACGCCCTGACGCTGGGCGACAAGGTGACGAGCTATCGGCTCTTCCTGGGCCTGGCGGCCGAGCCCGAGCAGCGCCAGCGGTTGCAGGACACCCTCCTCTTCGCCTCGATCATCGACCAGCAGGAGTACAACTCGTTCCGCCGCGTCCGCCATATCGGCCACAAGGCGATCCGGACCCGCGCCATGTTCGACCTCGCCGACTGGCTCGGCTGGGAGCGCGCCCATCCCTTCTTCTATATGGCCGTGCCCGACGTCTGTAACGCACCGATCTTCCACTCGCTTTACGACCACGCCAGCTTCGTCTTGAACCTGCACTTCAAGGGTGCGCAGTTCGACATCATGACCGAGAACACGGGCGCCCTGACGGAGGAGGAACAGGACGCGCTCATCGGCCAGATCATCGACGGCGACCCGCTGGTCGTCACCGATGCGATCACCGGGCTGTTGAAGGCGGGCAAGGCGCCGATCAATATCGCCGACGTCATCAACATCGCGCATGCGACGCACTCGGTGACCCGGCTGCGCTCGCCGATCGCCTATACCGTGCCGATGCACAGCTTCGATTATGCCGCCACCGTCAACTACTGGCTCCGGAACTTCCAGAACCCGCACCAGGTGAAGGCGATCTATCTCTCGGCCTGGTTCGTCACCGACATCATCCACGAGATCGACGCATACCCGGACCTGCCGGGGGTGGCGAAGCCGGATCCCGATGCACGCCGGGACTGGGCCGACGGCATCGCCTCGGCGGCGCTGCTGGCTGAGCTGGAGGACGCCGTCTTCGCCCAGGACCCCTCCAGCGCGGTGGCGCTGGTGCGCTCCTACAACCAGCGCAACGACGGCCGCGACGACCTGATCCGGATGCTGGCCCACTGCGCCGGCAAGTATCAGGGCGACGCCCATATCTTCCGCAACGCCTGCTCGGTGATCGACGAGTACCACCTGAACACCGCCAGCCAGCGGCGCAAGGACATCCTCTTCGAGTTCTGGGCGCATTATCTGTCGTTCTACAAGAAGCGCACGCTCGCGACCGACTGCTACGACCTCTACCACCGCTATTTCGGCAACGGACGCTGAATGGACGCCGTCGACCAGGCCATCGAGGAGATCCGCGACCGCCTGGCGGCGGCGAAGGCGGCGATCAAGGACGAGCTTCGCAACTATCCGCAGCCGATCACCGCCTGCGACGCGCAGTACAACCATTTGGCCGAGGAACGCCGCGAGCTCTCGGCCGAGATCGCGCGCCTGGATGAGATCGTGCGGCGCGGTGCGCAGCAAGACCCGCGTGCCGCCATCGACGGCTTTCTCCGCTCGTCAGCCTATATTGACGACGCGGCGGCGGGCGAGATTCTCGCCGGCCTCGCGCCGGGCGGTCCTAGCCCCGCTCGATGAGCTGGTAGAGGACGCCGTGGCTGTCGGCGGGGTGGACGAAGACCATGTTGCCGGCCTCGATCAGGCGGGCGCCGTTGGCCTTCATCTCGGCCGCGGCTGCCGCCATGTCGTCGACCGCCAGGGCGACGAGATGCAGGCCTTCGCCCTGGCGTTCGAGCGAGCGGCCGATGGCGCTGTCATCGCCCAGCGGCTCCGCCAGCTCGATGAAGCGGCCTGAATCGCCGAGCGGGAAGATCGCCCGCTTCATGCCGAGTTCGGGTATCTCGTCCGGCCCCTTGCTCGCCTTCATGCCGAGCTTGCCTTCATAGCTCCGCATGCCCTCGTCGAGGTCCTTGACGCGGACCACGATGTGATCGATCCATTTGTACATGTTCGGTCCTTTCCTTGCTCGACGCGGCCGCTAGCGCTTCTCGGTCCAGCTCTCGGAGAAGGCCAGCGCGCAGGTGCTGAAGGGCCGGCCCTCGCGCTCGCGGGGCCAGGGCTGGCCGGCCGCCTGGACGCCGTTTCGCGTCAGGCGGGCGCCGTGCGCCGGTATCAGGACGGTGCAGACGCCGTAAGGCCGCTCGGCCTCGGGCTCGGTGTGGATCAACAACGGGTCGCCGCCCTGGTACCAGGTGAGGGCGATGTCCTCGCCGGCCGCCAGCAGCCGCTCGGTCCAGAAGTCGCGGCTGTCGCCCGATCTGCCGAACTGGGCCTCGGTCACCGGAATCGAGGTGTCCGCCGTCTCGGCGTTGAGCATGCCCTGGATCGTGCCTTGCAGCCACCTGGCCATGGCGATGTTGTCGGAATAGATCCGCCAGCGGTCCTCCGTCAGCTCGCTCTTGAGATAAAGCACGTGGCCCGGTCCGGCCGGGCAGAAGAGGATGCGCCAGAAGCTGGCATCCGTCGAATTGGGATCGCCGTCGTTCATGCTCAGTCGGATGAACGGGTTCTCGCCGGTCAGGATCACCCGGTTGGGGTCTGCGGTGCTCATTGCTCGTTCCTCCCGTTGCGCTGATCCGTCCGCTTGCGGCCAGCGCCCGAGCCTAAGCCCGTGTTGGCGGCCGCCGCAAGTCCGACTCGGCCGAAGGTTCGCGTATGGATGAGCCGGCCGTCGAGCGCCTTCCCGCCTGGGACTCAGCCCTTGCCGCTGCCTGGAAATGAACCCTGGTCCGTGCAACGCTGGCAGGCTTTCGACGGCACCGAAATTAACCACGGGGACGGCAGATGAAACGCAGCACGGACCGCATACTCACCACCCACGTCGGCAGCCTGCCGCGGCCGGCGGACCTGGCCGGGATGATCCAAGCCAAGCTCGACGGCGAGGCGGTCGACGAGGCGGCGTTCCAGGGCCGGGTCCGCGAGGCGGTCGCCGAGGCGGTGCGCCTGCAGGGCGAGTGCGGCATCGACGTCGTCACCGACGGCGAGATGGGCAAGTCGGGCTTCATCCCCTACATCAACGAGCGCCTGGCCGGTTTCGAGCCGGCCACCGGTGTGCGCTACGTCTCCGGCGGCAGCTATTGGGGCGAGTCGCGGGAGGTCCGGGACTTCCCCGGCTTCTACGAATGGGCTTCGAAGCTGCCGGGCGGCGCGGGCGACGTCGGCACCACCCGGT
>JASLMY010000321.1 GCA_030746295.1 Alphaproteobacteria bacterium
CGTGGCGCAGAGCGACGAGCCGAGCGCCGGGCGCATCGAGCTCGCCTTCTGGCAGTCGATCCAGAACAGCAAGATGGCCGCCGACTACGAGGCCTATCTCGCGACCTATCCGCAAGGCAAGTTCTCGCTTCTGGCGCGCAACCGGCTGGCGTCGCTGCAGGCGCCCAAGGCCCCGCCCAAGAAGGCGGCCCCGAAAGACGACAAGCAGGCGGCCGAGATCGCCTTTTGGCGCAGCATTCAGCAGAGCAAGAACGCCGACGACTACCGGGCCTATTTAAAGGCCTATCCGAACGGCGCCTTCAAGCCGATCGCCGACAACCGGATCAAGCAGCTGGAGAGCCAGCCGAGCACCGCCGCCGCCAAGCCGAAGACGTCGGAAGCGCCCAAGGTGGCGGCCCTGCCGCGGCTGGCGCTGACCCCGGTGGAGGCGGCATTCGTCGTCGTCCGCAACGCCAACGTGCGCGCCCGGCCGACCACGGATTCGAGCGTCGTGGCCCGCCTCAAGGCCGGCGCCGAGGTCTATGTCGACAGCAAGACCAAGGATGGCACCTGGATGCGGGTCGAGCGGGACGGCAAGGACTTGGGCTACATGTTCGCGCCGCTGCTGCAGGACAAGCAGCGCTGGCAAGAAGCCTCGAACCGGCGCGCCGCCGAGCGCCGGGCCCAAGAAGACGCTGCCCGCCGCCGGTCCGAGGAAGACGCTACCCGCCGCCGGTCCGAGGAAGACGCCGCCCGCCGCCGTTCCGAGGAAGATGCCGCCCGCCGCCGCGCCGAGGAAGACGCCGCTCGACGCCAGGCCGAAGAATCGGCGGCGACGCGACGCCGTCAGCAGCAGGCCGCCGTCGTCGCACCGCGCAAGCCGGTGGGCTATGACGGCTCCTGGCGCCTCATAGTCGGTGCCCAGAGTTTCGAGCAGGGCGATCACGGTCGCGCTGAGCGCACGATCACGGTGAGCGACGGGCGTTTTCAAGCGCAGTTGCGTGCGGGTCCCACCAGCTACGGCGTCCAGGGCGAGATTGTCGATGGCCGCCTGAGCGGTGTGCTCACCGTCAATTTCGCGGACCCCTGGTTGCCGATTTCCGTCGACCTCAGAGGCAGCGTCCGCGGTGGCGGCTTCGAGAAGCGCTACTCCAAGTCGACGCACGACGGCCACGACGGCTGGGACGACAACTATCTGACCCTCAACGTCGACATCGCCCTGCGCCGGAACTGATCGTCGCGCTTCAGGCCCGGCCCTCGAGCAGGGCGCGGTGCGCCAGGATGGCGTCGGCGATATAGTCGACGAAGGCGCGGACCCGGGCCGTCTTGCGCAGGCCGTGGTGCGATAAGAGCCAGATGCTGCGGTCCGGGATCGGCAGGGCGCCCGGAACGCGGACCAGGCCCGGCTCGCGGTCGCCCAGGAAGCAGGGCAGCATCGTCAATCCCATGCCGGCCCGCGCCGCCTCGATCTGAAGCGCGTGGCTGGGCAGGTTGTGGCGGACCGGCAGGCCCGGATAGGCGGTGCCGCGCACCCAGCTTTGATCGCCATCGCCGCTGTGCCACCCGATCCAACTTGAGCCTGCGCCGGCCGCGACCTCGGGCGCGGCATAGAGCGTCTTGGCATATTTCGCCAGCCGTCGGCCCAGGACGTCGTCGGTCACTTCATGGGCCATGCGGATCGAGACGTCCGCCTCCAGCCGGGTCAGGTCGGAAAAGCGGTCCGTCAGGTCGAGGTCGAGATCGATGCCGGGGTAGAGACGCGCGAAGCGGCAGAGCTCGACGGCGAGGAAGGCTCGCCAGATCGCGAACGGGAGGCTCACCCGCACCTCGCCGTCGAGGTCGGCGTCGCGCCCCGCGATGTTGCGTTGCGCGGTGAACAGCTCGTCCTCGACCCGTTCCGCCGACGTGAGCAGGTCGTCGCCCGCCTGGGTCGGGACGAATCCGTCCGGTGTCCGATCGAACAGCTTGGAGCCGAGGCCGGCCTCCAGCGCCTTCAAGCGGCGGTTCACCGTCGCGTGGTTGAGGCCCAGCATGCGCGCCGCACCGCGCAGCGAGCCCGATCGCGAGACGGCGAGAAAGACCTTCAGGTCGTCCCAATCGATGGATAGAAAACGATCCGACATGGTGCGATTTATGCATCTTTCGGATCGAAAATGAATAGCCGATGTTGGCTGCCTGGAGCGGCCCGATCGATCCCGGCTGGAGGAGCTCTCCGACATGGCGCGAGAAACGCCGATACATGACTCTATCCTGGAACGGATCGGCGGCACGCCGCTGGTCCGGCTGCGGCACCTAGCTCCCCGCGACAGTGCCCGCGTCCTGGTCAAGATGGAGAGCGAGAATCCGACCGGCAGCATGAAGGACCGCATGGCGCTGGCCATGATCGAGGCAGCCGAGCAGGACGGCCGCCTCGGGCCCGGCGGCAACGTGGTCGAGTACACCGGCGGCAGCACCGGGATCTCGTTGGCGCTGGTCTGTGGCGTCAAGGGATACCCCCTTCACATCGTGACCTCGGACGCGTTCAGCCTCGAGAAGCGCGACCACATGCGGGCGCTCGGCGCCGAGCTGACATTGGTGCAGAGTGTCGACGGCGGTATCGATGAGACCCTGATCCGCAACATGATCGCCACGGCGCATCGGCTTCGGGAGGGCACGGACGGCTTCTGGACCGACCAGCTCAACAACGTCGACCAGCTCGACGCTTATCGGACGATGGGCGAGGAGATCTGGGACCAGACCGGCGGCCAGGTCGACGCCTTCGTGCAGAGCGTCGGCACCGCCGGCTCGGTACGCGGTGCCGCCGAGGCGCTGCATCGGCGGAACCCGGAGATCCACGTCGTGGCGGTCGAGCCGAGCGAGTCGGCGGTGTTGTCCGGTGGCGAGACCGGCGTCCACAGAATAGAGGGCATCGGCGCCGGCTTCGTCGTGCCGCTGTGGCAGGCGGGTGCCGTCGATGAGGTCCGCTCGGTCTCGACCGACGAGGCCAAGGCGATGACCCGGCGGCTCGCCCGTGAGGAGGGGCTCTTCGCCGGCACCTCGACCGGCGGCAACGTCGCCGTCGCCCTGGAGGTGGCCCGGCGGCTCGGGCCGGAGGCCACCGTCGTCACCCCGATGTGCGATTCCGGCCTCAAGTACTTGAGCACGGACCTCTACCGGTAGGGTGGCCCGGCGCCCGGACAGGCGATGATCGAGGTTCTCGCTTCCGCCGTCCTGCCCGTCTTCGCTCTGGTGGCGATCGGCTTCGGCCTCGGCCGCCTGGGCCTCTTCGACCCGGCGATGGCGTCGGCTGTCAATCGGCTGGTCTTCCTGGTCTCGGTGCCGGCGCTGATCTTCGGCCTGCTGGCGCAGAGCCCGTTCGAGCGCTTCGCCTGGCCCGCCTTGGCCGCCTTCGCGGGCGTCGAGCTGGCCATGTATGGGGCCGGGTTTCTGGTCGCGCGCTACCTGTTCGGCCGTGAGACCAGGGAAGCCCTCCTGATCGGCCTGGCGACCGCCTTTGCCAACCATCTGCTTTTCGTCCTGCCGATCGCGGAGACCTTGTTCGGTCGCGCCGCGGCGCTGCCGATCGTCGCCATCGCCTCGGTCGACGCCCTGTTCGTCTATGGCGGCACGCTCCTGCTGATGGATGCCTTGAGCGAGCAAGGCGCGGCGGCGGGCGGCGCCCTGAAAGCGATTGCGCGAAACCCGCAAGTTCTGGCCACGCTGGCCGGGCTCGGCGTCGGGCTGTCGGGCCTCGACCTGGCGGACGGGGTCTATACGTTCACCGATTTCGCCGGCGGCACCGCCGCGCCCTGCTCGCTGTTCGCCTTGGGCGTGGTCTTGAGCCGGCAGGAAAGCGACGCGGCACCGTTGTTGCCGCTGGCGATCAGCGGCTTGAAGCTCGTCCTCTATCCGCTGCTCTGCTGGGCCTTGATCGTCGGCCTCTTGGATACCGAGATGGCATGGTCGCGGCCGACGATGATGGTCGCCGCCGCGCCGAGCAGCGCCATGGCCTTCGTCCTTGCCCTCAACTATCGGGTGCCGGCGACAGCAATTGCGCGCACCGTCCTGCTGACCATGCTCGGGGCGCTTCTGACCGTGACCTACGTCGCCAGCATCTAGCGGTCGGCTAGAACTCGTAGATCTTGGTGCCGACGCCGGCCTCGGTGAAGATCTCCAGGATCAGCACGTGGGCCAGGCGGCCGTCGAGGATCTGCGCCGCCTCGACGCCGCCGTCGAGGGCGGCGAGGCAGGTCTCGATCTTGGGGATCATGCCGCCGGCGATGGTTCCCGCCGCGATCAGCGCCCGGGCCTCGGCCGGCCGGAGCTCGGAGATCAGGGCGCCGTCACCATCCAACACGCCCGCAACGTCGGTCAGCATGAGGAGCTTGCTGGCGCCCAAGGCGGCGGCGATGGCGCCGGCCGCGGTGTCGGCGTTGATGTTGTAGGTCTGGCCGTCCGCGCCGATGCCGATCGGGGCGATGACGGGGATCACCTCAGCACCGCCGAGGCCATTGAGGACCGCGGTGTTGATCCGCT
>JASLMY010000322.1 GCA_030746295.1 Alphaproteobacteria bacterium
GCGAATGAACTGGCTCCGCGAGACCGACGTGCCGGCCTTCACCCGGCTTTGCGTTTACCTTGCCGAGTGGGCCGAGCTCGAGGCGCGGATCCGAAAGAACGGATTCACCTACGAGACCAACTCTCGGCACGGAAAGATGCTCCGCATCCATCCCGACTTTCAGGCCCGGGACCGGATCGAGGGCCGCCTCGAGGCCCTCGAGGATCGCTTCGGCCTGACGCCGGCGATGCGGCAAAAGCTCATGGTCGCCCTGGCGCTGAACCCGGCCGCCCCGTCGGTGCCGGGCGAGCTCCCGCTCGAGGGCCCGGGCGATGCGGCACCGGCCGAGGCGCCGGCGAGCCCGGTCAACTTCCTGGGCGGCGGGAGTGTCCACTAGTCTCGGCCTGCCGGCCGGCGCCGACAAATATGGCGCCTGGTATGACGAGGCCACGGCGGCGCAGGCCTGCGCATTCTTTCCGCGCTTCCTGCGCCATACCGAAGCCGAGTGGGCCGGCGAGCCCTTCTACTTGGCCGACTGGCAGGCGCGCATCGTGCGACACGTCTTCGGCTGGAAGCGCGACGACGGGACGCGGCTGGTGCGGGTGGTCTACGTCGAGACCCCGCGCAAGAACGGCAAGACCGAATTCGGCGCCGGCCTGGCGCTGCTGATGCTCCTGGCCGATGGCGAGTATGGCGGCCAGGGCTACTCGATGGCGGTCGATCGCGACCAGGCAAAGATCACGTTCAACAAGATGGTGACCATGGTCGGCTTGAGCTCGGAGCTCCGCAAGCACCTCGAGCTCTACAAGACCTCGATCTATTGCCCGGCGTTGAACGGCAGCTTTAGGGCCCTGTCGTCGAGCCCGAAGTCGAAGCACGGATTTTCGCCGACCTTCGCACTCGGCGACGAGCTTCACGAGTGGGCTACCGGCGAGCTCGCCGACGTCGTGCACAAGGGCATGGCGGCCCGGCGCCAGCCGCTCGAGGTCTACCTCACCACCGCCGGCGTCTACGGCCAGGGCTTCGGCTGGGAAATGCACCAATATGCCGAGCGGGTCCGCGACGGCATCGTCGAGGATCCGACCTTTCTCGCCGTGATCTACGGCGCCGACGCCGAGGCCGATTGGACCGACCCGGCGGTCTGGGCCGAGGTGAACCCGGGGCTCGGCGTGAGCCCGAAGCTCGAATTCCTCGAGGCCGAGTGCGCCCGGGCGCAGGAATCGGCCCGGCTCGAGAATGAGTTTCGCCGCTACCACCTGAACCAATGGACCGAGCAAGTGGTGCGCTGGCTCGACCTGGCGGCCTGGGATGCCTGCGCCGCGCCGGTGGATCCCGAGGCGCTGATCGGCCGGCCTTGCTTCGCCGGCCTCGATCTCTCGGCGACGACCGACTTGACCGCGCTCGTTCTGGTCTTCCCAGACGACGACGGCGGTTATGACGTGCTGCCCTATTTCTTCTGCCCGAAAGAGAGCGTCGAGCGCCGGGCCCGCCGCGACCGGGTGCCCTATCCCGAATGGGTCCGCGACGGCCACCTTATCGCGACCGAGGGCGCGACGGTCGACTACCAGGCGGTCCTCAAGACGATCGAGATCCTGGCCGCCCGCTACGAGATCCGCCGCGTCGCCCTCGACGATTGGAATTCGACCATGCTCTACAACGCCATTTCCGAGCTCGGCCTCGAGGCGGCGCTGGTGCGGCTCGGCTGGAAATCCTACAACACGCCGACCAAAGAGCTCGAGCGCCTGGTGATCGACCACGAGCTCCGGCACGGCGGTCACCCGGTCATGCGCTGGAACGCGGCCAACGTCTCGGTCGCCACGGATCCGGCCGGCAACTTGAAGCCGGCCAAGGACAAGTCGAGCGATCGGATCGACGGCATCATCGGCCTGATCCTGGGCCTCGGCCAGGCGCTCACGAGCGATCCCGATCGGCCGAGCTTGAACGACGTCGTGCTTGCCCGCGGCGGCCTGGCGTGAAGCTCGATATTCGCGACGGCCTGGCGGCCCTCGGCTTGTGGCTGGTCGGCCTCGGGAGCGCGATGGTCTATCCGCCGGCCGGCCTGATCGTGCCCGGCCTAATGATGTTTGCGCTGGCGTGCTGGCTGTGGGAAAGGCGCGACTAGATGGGACTGATCTCGAGCCTGCGCCGCCGCGAGCACCGGAGCGACAAGGTCAACCCGCTGCACCCGCGCGACCCGGTCCTGGCGTCTTGGTTTGGCGGCACCGGCACGGCCGCCGGGGCCAATGTCAACGCCGACACGGCCTTGCGGCTGTCCACGGTCTGGGCCTGCGTCAACATTTTGGCGCACACGATGGCAGCGCTGCCCTTGTTCATCTACCGCCGCACACCTTCGGGCCGCGAGCGGGATCTCGATCACCCGCTCTATGACGTCCTGCATGCCGCGCCGAACCAGGTGCAGACCTCTTTCGAGTGGCGCGAGACCTCGATGGCGCACGCGGTCTTGCGCGGCTCGGCCTATTCAGTGATCGCCGATCGCAACGACGGCGGTGTCGCCGCGCTTGAGCCCTTGAACCCGGACCGGGTGACGCCGTTCCGCGCCGCCAACAACACGATCGCATTCGAGTACCGGCCCGAGGTGGGCCCGCGGCAGATCCTCCTCGATGCTGAGGTGCTGCGCCTGCCGGGCCTGAGCGTCGATCCCTTCCGGCCCTTGTCGCCGATCTCATTGCACCGGGAGACCTTCGGGCTCTCGATGGCGAGCCAGGAGTATCTCGCCCGCTTCTATCGCAACTCCTCGGTGCCCAAGGGGGCGATCAAGACGCCGGAACTCCTGGGCGACGAGGCCGCGACGGCCTTGCGGGAATCCTGGGAGCGCCGGCACCAGGGCGCGGAGAACGCGCACCGCCTGGCGATCTTCGATGGCGGCATGGAATTCGAGCCGATCGGGATGTCGAATGACGACGCGCAATATCTCGAGCTCCAGCAATTCGGGGTCGAGGAGATCGCGCGGATCTTCGGCGTGCCGCTGGTGCTCCTGCAGTCGATCCAAAAGACGACCTCCTGGGGCTCCGGCGTCGAGCAGATCATGATCGCCTTCGTCCGCTTCTCCCTCGGGCAATGGGCCCGGCGATGGGAACACCGGCTCAATCGCTCGCTGCTCACGGCCGAGGGCCGGCGCCGTCACGTGATCGGCTTTGAGTTCAAAGAGCTCTTGCGCGGCGACAGCAAGGCCCGGGCCGAGTTCTATCGGGTGATGTTTGGAATCGGTGCCATGTCGCCAAACGATATCCGGCGCTCCGACGACATGCCGGAGCGTGAGGGCGGCGATGAGTATTTCGTCCCGCTCAACATGGCGCCGGGCCAGGTCGCGGCCGAGATCCTGCAGCGCGCCACCTTGCACTTGCACAACTCAGACGCCCCGTCCGCGGGCGCTCGTGACGAGGAGACCGGAATCGATGAAGGATCTTGAGCGACGCAATTTCGAGGTGGCGATCGAGGTCCGCGCCGACGAGGGTGAGGATCCTGTGATCGTCGGTCATGCCGCGGTCTTCAACCAACTGTCGGTCGACCTGGGCGGCTTCCGCGAGAAGATCGCGCCCGGCGCCTTCTCGAAAGCGATCGGCGGCGACGTCCGCGCACTGTTCAATCACGACCCGAACCTGATCCTCGGCCGCTCGGTGGCGAAGACCCTGCGCCTGGCCGAGGACTCTACCGGTCTCGCGGTCGAGATCGACCCGCCGGCGACGGCGACGGCGCGCCATGTCGTCGAGGCGATGCGCCGTGGCGACGTCTCGCAAATGTCCTTCGGCTTCCGCACCATCAAGGACGAATGGACGCGCGGCGAGCCGGGCGAGCCGTCGATCCGCACGCTCCTCGAGGTCGAGCTTTTTGACGTCTCGCCGGTGACCTTTCCCGCCTACCCGCAAACGGACGTCGCGGTGCGCTCGCTCGAGACCTGGCGCGCCAGTGACGCCGACGCCGGCGAGGGGCACGAGCGCTTTCGGCGCCTCTTGGAGGCGCGCACGAGACAGGCCGAGACGGCCTGCTAGAGATCCCCGCCTAGCGGAGGGGATGCCCGGCCGGCCTCGAGCCGGCCTTTTCTTTGCAACGAGAGGATCATGCAATGAGTGATCGTTTGAAGACCCTCCGCGAAAAGCGGGGGCGCATCGGGGCCGACATGCGCGCCATCATCGACGCCGTCGAGGCCGAGGGCCGAGACCTCACCGACGAGGAGCTCGCCAAGCACGGCGAGCTATTCGACGCGCAAGAGGTTCTGCGCGGCCAGATCCAGGCCGAGGAGCGCCAGGTCGAGATCGACCGCGAGATGGCTGAGCGCGCCGCGGCCGAGGACAAGGCCAAGGCGACCGACGGGGGCGAAGGCGGGGGTGGCGAGAGCCGCGAGGTGCCCGCTCTCGGGGCCTTCCGGCGCTGGCTTATGAGCGGGCAGATCATGGGCGACGGCGCCGAGGAGTTCCGCGCTCTGCAGGCCGACGTCGACACCTCGGGCGGCTTTCTGGTCGCGCCGGAGCAGTTCGTC